>CAIVIS010000465.1 GCA_903906055.1 uncultured Acidimicrobiaceae bacterium | reverse complement strand
GCTGAAGCCAAGCAACTGGTGGGTCGGGGAAGGGTGGAGCGAGCATTTTCGAAGATCCTCAGCCGCTACGGCAGTAAGGCATGTGTCGATGTCCAACGATGATTTCCAGACCTACTTCCATCAGAGGGCGCGCCGGTTCTCATCGTTCTATTCGAGCGAGTCGGTATCTCGAATGCTCGGCCGAGGCCCGCTCTTCGATCGGCTGCGCATGGCCGTCGACATGGCCGTGGCCGCAGGCGCCAAGAGTGTCCTGGACGTGGGATGCGGCAGCGGCCCGCTCTTCTCCACGTTGGCCGAAAAGGGGATCCACGTCACCGGTATCGATCCGGCCGACAACATGGTCGCCCTAGCCAAGACCGAAGCGGCCAAGTATCCCGGTCTGGTCACGGTCCAGCAGCGGTCCTGGGCGGACATTGACGAAGTCGATGCTTACGACGTCGCCGTTGCCCTCGGTGTCTATGACTATGTGTCCGACCCGGCTGATCTGCTCGGCCGGATGGGCCGTGCCGCCCAACAGGTGATCGGGACGTTTCCGTCGCCAGGGGCGCGGACGGGCCTGCGCAAGATGCGCTACGGGATGCGGGGCGTCGGTGTCTACGGCTACCCGGTAGACGGCTACGACGATCTGGCCAAGCGGGCCGGTATGAAAGTCCTCGAGAAGGTGCCACTGGGCAAGGCCGGTTTCGTAGTCCGCTTCGGCCGCATCCCGGCCTAAGTCGTCTGCCGTCGGGAGGCCGGGCTGCGGGCCCGGTCGGCTCGGCTCGGCTCCGGCTCCCTCTGAGCGCAGGCCCGGCTCAGCCGAGTTCGGTGCCGACCACAGACACGAAGGACACCATCTCTCCGGGGTAGCCCCCGAGGTTGTGGGTGAGGGCCAGGGTCTTGTCCGTGTCGATCTGACGCTCCGGTGTCGCCTCGCCGCGCAGTTGCAGCCACGTCTCGAAGAACATCCGCAGGCCTGATGCGCCCACCGGATGGCCGAAGCTCTTGAGGCCGCCGTCGGGGTTGATGGGCAGCGGACCAGTGCGGTCGAACGTGCCGGCCAGCACCTCTTTCCATGCCGTGCCCCGGGGAGCGAAGCCCAGGTCTTCCATCAGGACCAACTCGGTGGGGGTGAAGCAGTCGTGTACCTCGGCCATGGCCAACTGGTTGCGGGGGTCGGTGATGCCGGCCTGGGCGTAGGCGTCCTGGGCGGCGGTGGCGCACTCGGGGAACCAGGTGTAGTCGTACTCGGGATCGATCAGACCGCTGCCGCTGCCAGTGGCGAACGACAGTGCCTTGATGAAGATCGGCTTGTCCGTGTACTTGTAGGCGTCCTCGGCCCGCACCACGATGGCGGCCGCTGCGCCGTCGGCGACTCCGGCACAGTCGAACACGCCGAGCCGGCCGGCCACTCGGGGAGAGGCGCAGATGGTCTCGGTGGAGACCTCCTTGCGGAACTGGGCCCGAGGGTTGCGGGCGCCGTTCTGGTGGTTCTTCCACGAGATGCGGGCCAGCACCTCGGTCAGCTGGTCTTCGCTCACCCCGTACTTCTTTCCATACGCCGGGGCCACCATGGAGAACATGGCGGCTGCCGTCAGCGTCCGCGACGTCCCGTCGTTGGGGATGGGGAAGGCGTTGAGACCTTGGTATCCCGAGTCCTTCACCTTTTCGGCCCCTAGGGCCATGGCCACGTCGTAGGCGCCCGAGGCCACGGCATAGGCCGCAGCCCGCAGCGCCTCAGAACCGGTGGTGCAGTAGTTCTCGACCCGAGTGACCGGCTTGCCCTCGAGTTGCAAGGGCCGGGCCATGGTGATGCCGCTCATGCCGGACTGGGCAGTGCCGAACCAAAACGCGTCGATGTCGTCCTTGGCCACGCCGGCCGACGCAAAGGTCTCTTCGGCGGCCTCGACGATCAGGTCGTCGAGGCTCTTGTCCCAGTGCTCGGCGAAACGGGTGCATCCCATCCCGACGATCGCCACCCGGTCCTTGATTCCGTGCGAAGCCATTGCTCTCCTTGAGTTCTTGCCCTGTGCGTCAGAGACGGGCGCCGGTCGGCACCCGGTGAATCTGTCGGTCAGTCGATGAGTCAGTCGATGAGTCGGTCAGCCAGTCAGCCGGTCAGTCAGCCGGTCAGTCAGTCAGTCAGTCAGCCGGTCAGTCAGTCAGTCAGTGCCGGGTCAGGGGACCCGGCCCTTACCGGCTTGGCCTTCCAGAAGTAGTCGTGGATGCCGTCGGACGTGTACAGCTTGCGGAACGTCATGGCCACCTTGTTGCCGATGTCGACGGTGTCCGGGTCGACGTCGGTCAACTCCACCGGGAAGCGTCCCCCGCCGTCGAAGTCGAGGATGGCGAAGACCACCGGAGGACTGGCTGAGTAGGCCATCCGGTCGATGGTGTAGGTGGCGATGGTGGCCTCGGTGTCGGCCCGGTCGATCGGCACCATGTCGTCCACGGCGCCGCCGTCCATCGACACCCGCGAGGGCGGAAGGTGCACGGCACCTGACGACCGGTCCTGGGATCCGACGAAGCCGAACTTCCAGTCCTCGTTGCGCCAGGCAGCCGATGAAGACACCCGCTGGGGCTCGGGGCGGCGCGGCGGCTCCGGTGTGACCATGCCCCGCCAAGTCAGGAACTTGCCGTAGGGAAGGTCGGCCCCAGCGGCGATCTGGGCGGCCACCGAGTCAGCGGGCGACCAGGCGGCCAGTGCAGCGGTAGTACGGAAGACCAGTACATCGGCTCCGTCGGCCAGAGACACCACGGCGATGATCTGGTCCGGTGTGGCCTGCTCCACCATGGCGGCCAGCACCAGCCCGACGTGGGCAGCGCCGGTCTGCCCGACCGTGGCCGAGAGGTCGTCGGCCATGGCGTCGTCACGGACGCCCAGCTTGCGGCCCAGGGCCTTGGCGGCCCGGCCGTGCATCCCGGTGACCACTACGTGGTCGATCTGCTCTGCCGTCACTCCGGCTGCCTTCAGGCCTGCTTCCCAGGCATCGGCACCGAGAGGCACGTAGCGGGTCTCACCAAACCGCTCCTCCCATGTCCGGGACCGGCGGTCGCCGGCGGTGCGCCAACGATCGAGGAACTCATCGCTGACCGCGGAGCCCCCTAAGAACTCTGCGATCACCGGGGTACCCGGCCCGTCGTCCCCGATCACGACGGCCGCGGCACCGTCCCCACCTGCCACTTCGTCGGCCGACGTGGGCAGCCCGTCGCGCAGGTCGGCCACCACGACCAGGGTCGTGCCCGTGCCTGATCCATCCAGGGCGGAGCGCAGGGCTCCGGGGCCCGATCGCAGGGCCCCGCCGAAGTCGTAGGCACCGACATCGGCGGGCAGGCGCAGCGCGGCGTGGACGGTAGTGGCATTGGTCTTGTCCAGGTAGGCCGGTGTGGCCGAGGCGAACCAGAGGGAGCGGGGGGCGGCACCAGGGACCGCACGCAGTGCCAGGCGGGCTGCCTCCACGCCCATGGTGGAGGTGTCCTCGTCGTGCGAGGCGACAGAGCGTGCGCCCTTGCCTCCACCGGACCCGAAGACCTTGGCCACGTCGGCTCGCTGGAGCCGGCGATAGGGGACGTATCCGGCGATGCTGACAATTCCCCTGGTCATGAGTACTTCCTCGTCGAACTGGCCTTGTGCATGGTCGTGGTGGTCCCTTCGTGGTGGTGGCCGTGGTGGCGGCTGGCGTGCAGTCCGGAGTAGTGGCGAGAGTACTTGCGGAACCGGCGCGAAGGTAGTGCCGTGCGCGGTGTCGTTGGCATCATCTGCTCGCTCATCCTATGATGTGCACAGTATCTGACGGTCAGTCAGATCACCACCGCGGCACATGCCGCACAGCCAGGATGGAGGTCGGAACATGGACTTCGAGTTCACCCCCGAGCAGCTCGAGTTCGTCAAGGAAGTAGAGCAGTTCCTCGACGACAACTATGACCCCGAGGTTTTCGACGTCACCCGGGAGAACATGGCGCAGATCGTCGACACCCCCAAGCGTCGCGCCTTCATGGCCAAACTGGGCGAGCAGGGCTGGCTGGGGATCACCTGGCCCGAAGAGTACGGCGGCAAGGCCGGCAGCGGTATCTACGAGTACCTGCTGAACGAGGCGCTGGCCGCCCGGGGCGGACCCCAGATCGGCAAGGGCGTCGGCATCATCGGCAAGACCATCATCAGCCACGGCAGCGACAAGCTGAAGGCCGAGTTCCTTCCCAAGATCCTGAAGAACGAGGTCGAGTTCGCCGTCGGGTACTCCGAGCCCAACGCCGGCTCCGATGCCGCCTCGATGCAGCTCAAGGCCACCCGCGACGGCGACGGCTGGCGCCTCAACGGCCAGAAGACATGGACCACTTCGGCCCACTTCGCCGACTGGTACTGGGTGGGCGCCCGCACCGACCAAGAGGCGCCGAAGCACCACGGCATCTCGCTCTTCCTGGTGCCGATGAACCATCCCAACATCACCGTCAAGGCCATCTGGACCATGGGCGACGAACGGACCAACGAGGTCTACCTCGACGACGTCTTCGTCCCCGACGACTACGTAGTCGGCGAGCTCAACAAGGGATTCCAGTACATCTCCGAGGCCCTCGACATCGAGCGGTTCACCCTGTTCACCTACTCGCCCACCGCCCAGCGCCTCGACCTCCTTACCGAGTACGTCAAGGGTGCGACCCGAGACGGCGAACCGCTGAAGGACGATGCGCAGATCCGAGCCCAGCTGGCCCACCTCCACACCGAGGCTGAAGTGGCCCGGGTGTTGGGGCTGCAGTTCGTGGCCGCCTCGCTGTCCGACGGCCCACCTCCCACATCGGAGGCGTCCGAGTACAAGCTGTTCACCACCGAGTTCTCTCGCCGGCTGGCCAATGCCTCCATGGACATCTCCGGAGCCGGCGGCCAGCTGCGTGTCCACTCCGAGGAAGCTCCCATGGTCGGACGGTCGGAGTCGACCTACCGGTACACAGTCATCGACACCATCGGCGGCGGCTCCTCGGAGATCCAGAAGAACATCTTGGCCCGCCGCAAGCTCGGTCTCCCCAAGAACTTCTGAGCCACCCGACTCCTGTGACCACCCTGCCCACCGCCTCTGCTGCCGCGCCCACCGAGCCGGCCGTGGGACGCGCCTCGACAAGCCCAGCGGGGCCGCTGTCGGGTGTGGTGGTGCTGGATCTGGCCAGCGTGGGCCCGGCTGCCCGGTGCACGCGGATGCTGGCCGACTACGGGGCGACGGTGGTGAAGGTAGGAACGGTGCCGGGCAGCGGGGTGGAGCCGATCCGGCCGCCCTTCTACGCCTATAGCGGGGCCCGGTACCTCAAGCATGTGGCGTTCAATTTGAAGGACCCCGACGGACGCGGCGCATTCCTCGACCTGGTGCGGGGCGCCGACGTGGTGGTTGAAAGCTTCCGGCCAGGGGTGGTCGACCGCCTCGGCATCGGGTTCGATGCGCTGCAAGCGGTCAACCCACGGATCATCTTGTGCTCGACCACCGGCTTCGGCCAGGACGGTCCCCGCTCGGCGTGGGCCGGACACGACATCAACTACCTGGCCGTGGGCGGCTACCTGGCCTCCACCGAGCCGGCAGCCGACGGCGGGCCGCCGGTGTCCGGTGCCACTATCGCCGATGCCGCCGGCGGAGGGATGCAGGCGGCCATGGCCGTCATGGCCGCGCTCATCGGCCGGGGTACGGACGGCCCCGGCGTCCACCTCGATGTGTCGATTGCTGATGGGGTCCTGTGGCTCACCTCGCTGGCCGTCGACGAGTACCTGGCCACCGGCGCCCCCGTCGGGTTCGGACACAACATAATTACCGGGCGGTACGCCTGTTACGACACCTACCAGTGCGCCGACGGGGCCTGGGTGGCCGTGGGGGCCATCGAGGCGAAGTTCTTCGCCAACCTGTGCCGCCTCTTGGGATGCGACGGGTGGATC
>CAIVIS010000464.1 GCA_903906055.1 uncultured Acidimicrobiaceae bacterium | reverse complement strand
GCTGCCATCCTCGACGACCGTGACTGGACCAGCGAACTCTGACCCACGGTGACAGCGACCTTCTCACAGACAGTGCCGACGACCACTCCATTCCGGTCATCCACGGCCACAAGAACGGCCTGGGCAGTTCCATGATCAGGGCTCGGTGGTTGGGCCGCGTCCCCTACGGCGAGGCGTGGGACCTGCAGCGCGCCCTGGCCGCCCGGTCCGAAGAGGAGTATCTGCTCCTGCTCGAGCACAGTGCGGTCTTCACGCTCGGGGCCCACGCTGATCCGACGCACGTGCTCGTGGATCCGAGTTCTGTCGGTGCTGAACAGGTGACCGTCGATCGTGGTGGCGACGTCACCTTTCACGGTCCAGGTCAGCTCATCGGCTACTCGATCCGCACCGTCGGGGCTGGTCCGCACCAGGGCCCGAAGCATGTGCACCAGGTGGAGCAGGTAGTCATGGGCGCACTAGTGGCACTGGGGGTTCCTGCTGATCGGGTGGGGCGCTTGGAGGGATACCCCGGGGTGTGGATCGACCCCGACCCGGTTGGCGCGTCGGGCCGGATGCCGCGGAAGATCGCCGCGGTCGGGGTGCGCACTGCAAGGGGGCGGACCACACATGGATTCGGCCTGAACGTCTCGACCGATCTCTCCATGTTCGAGCACATCGTGCCGTGTGGAATTGCCGACCGACCGATGACCTCGTTGGCCGCCGAGGGCTACGTAGTCTCGATGGCCGAGGTGGTGGAGGCGGTGCTGGCCTCAGCCGTTGCAGTCTGGGGCAGCATCGACGATGTAGCCCGGGTGACTGATGGGGCCCGGGACGACGCCAGTGGTGGCCCGGGCGAGGTTCCAGTGACCTTCCGTGCTGACGGCGGCGCAAACGCATTGGAGCGGAGGATGGCTCGGGCCGGGATCGATCCTGACGCCGGGCTGGCGCTGTCGGCTCGCAAACCCGAGTGGCTGCGGGTCAAGGCCACCATGGAAGACAGTTACCTCGGGCTGCAGCACCGCATCCGGGACCTCGATCTGGTCACCGTGTGTGAGGAAGCCGGCTGCCCCAACATCTATGAGTGCTGGTCGGACGGCACCGCCACCTTCATGATCAGCGGGTCGCGGTGTACTCGGGCCTGCGCCTTCTGTCAGGTCGACACCAGCCGTCCCCTCCCGCTCGATCCCACCGAACCACACCGCGTGGCAGAGGCGGTGGCCCGGATGGATCTGGCTCACGCCGTCATCACTTGCGTGGCCCGGGACGATCTGGCTGATGGTGGTGCGGGGGCCTTTGCCGAGACGATCGACGCCGTGCGTGGGGCGAGCCCGGGCACGGTGGTGGAGGTGCTGATATCGGACGTGAAGGGCGACCTGGCTTCGCTCCAGACGATTCTGGACGCTCGCCCCGACGTGTTGAACCACAACATCGAAACAGTGGCGCGCCTGCAACGTGCGGTTCGCCCGTCGGCCGGATACGCCCGGAGCCTCACGGTGCTCGCCCGATCTGCCGACGCCGGGCTGACCACGAAGTCGGGCATCATCCTCGGGATGGGGGAGCACGAGGACGAGGTGCTCGCCACGCTGGCCGACCTCCGTGCCGTCGGTGTGGAGATCGTGACGCTCGGTCAGTACCTGCGACCGAGCGCTAGGCACCTGCCGGTGGCCCGTTGGTGGACGCCCGAGGAGTTCGAGGGGCTGCGCCAGGCCGGGATGGCACTCGGTTTCTCCCACGTGCAGGCCTCACCGCTGACCCGGTCGAGCTATCACGCCCGGGAGGCGGCCGATGTCTCTTCGGGTCGTGTATCGGCCCCGGCACCGGTGCCGGTGGCGATGTCGGTACGGTGATGGGCATGAGCGATTCCTCTGTGGCGAACGGCACCCGATCGGCGCGGATGGACCGGGTGCGGGCGCGCATGGAAGTGCTCGGTGTCGATGCCGTCCTCCTGTCCCACGGTGCCGACCTCCCATGGCTGACCGGCTACCGAGCCATGCCCCTCGAGCGGCTGACCATGCTGGTGTTGCCGCTGGTCGGTGATCCGGTGCTCGTAGTCCCAGGGCTCGAAGCACCGCGGGTGGCGGATGCCGGGGGCCTGTTCGACCTGTGTCCGTGGTCGGATGCTGAGGATCCGATCGCTCTGGTCGAGGGGCTTCTGCGTAAGACGGGGGCGTCACGGCTCGCCATGTCGGATCGAGCCTGGGCCACCACGGTCCTGGCCCTCCAGGGCCGCCTTGTGGACGCCGAGTGGATCGATGCATCACGGGTCACGTCGCCCATCCGTGCGGTCAAGGATGCAGCCGAAATCGCTGCCCTCACCGCGGCCGGGGCCGCAGCCGATCGGGTGGCTGACGTACTCCTGTCTGGCGGGATCCCCATGATCGGGCGGACCGAGGCCGAGGTATCGGCGCGGATCGGCGCCCTGCTGATCGCCGAGGGCCACAGCGCCGTCAACTTCGCCATCGTCGGCAGCGGGCCCAACGCAGCAAGTCCACACCACGAACCTGGGAGCCGGGTCATCGGTCCTGACGAGACCGTGGTGTGCGACTTCGGCGGCACTCTGTCACTCGATGGCGGCCCTGGCTACTGCTCGGACATGACCCGAACGGTGATGACCGGCCAGCCCACCTCTGAGGTGTCCGACTGCTACGAAGTGCTGCTCGAGGCCCAGCGGCAGGCGGTGGCCTCAGCGGTCGCTGGGGTCACCGCGGAGTCGGTGGACCAGGTGGCCCGGTCGATCATCGATGCCGCCGGGTACGGCGACCTGTTCGTCCACCGGACCGGCCATGGCATCGGTATCGAGGAGCACGAAGATCCGTACCTGGTCGTGGGCAACGATGAGGTGCTGGTGCCGGGACACGCGTTCTCCGTCGAGCCTGGGATCTACCAGCCGGGACGGTTCGGCATGCGGTTGGAGGACATCGTGGTCATCGACGAGCACGGGTTGCCCGAGCCGTTGAACCGAGCTGATCACCAACTGGTGGTCGTGGACGGCTGAGGCCGGGGATCGGAGACAGGTCACATGAATCTTGGGATCGACGGAAAGATCGCACTGGTGACTGCTGGGTCGCGGGGCTTGGGTCGGGCTACCGCTCTAGCGCTGGCCGGCGAAGGGGTTCGTGTGATGGTGTCCGGGCGCGATGCGGACAGCCTGGAACGGACCCGGCTGGAACTGGTTGCCCTGGGCGCTGAGGTAGCGGTGTGCGCCGGAGACGTGACCGAACCCGATGAGCCGGCTCGGCTGGTGGCGGCCACCGTGGAGCGGTTCGGGAGCATCGACATCTTGGTGGCCAACGCCGGTGGGCCGCCCCCGGGGAGAGCCATCGACCTCTCGGACGACCAATTGGAGTCAGCGATCAACGCCAACCTCCTCACCTCGGTCCGCTTGGTCCGTGAGTCGCTGCCATACATGCGAGCCAACGGTTGGGGACGGATCTGCTGCATTACCTCGTACACCGTGAAGCAGGCAGCCCCGGTGTTGGCTCTGTCCAACACCGCCCGGGTCGGTCTGTGGGGCTGGATGAAGACGGCAGCTCATGACTTGGCGTCGGAGTCGACCGGGATCACCATCAACATGGTCTGCCCGGGGCCTCATGCCACCGACCGGATGAAGGAACTTGGTGGGTCCGGGGTGATGGGGGACCCAGCTGAGTTCGGGGCAGTCGCCACCTTCTTGTGCTCTACGCAGGCCGGCTTCATCAACGGTGCCGCCATCGTGGTGGACGGCGGGTCGACGTTGGCCTTGTGAGCCCCGGTGGGCCGGGCATGGATTGACGGCATAACCCTGGTGGACTGGGGAAACGCACACCGAGCCGACACGTCCGCGCACTTCCTGGCCACCCGAGGACGGCAGTCGTGTCTAGTGAGGTGCGTCGGTCGTGGACCTGGCTGGCGTAGACCTCTCTCGTATCTTGGTGGTAGTCGGTCCTATGTTCGCCGGCCCGATGTTCGCCGGCCCGCAGGACGGTCCACGGGCGGTGATCGGCGGGCCTGCGGGGCTGGCTGCACGCATGCGCGACCTCGGTGCCCACGCGCTCGTCGGAGCGCCAGGTACGACGTCCATGACGTCCGGAACCGAGACGGTGGTGGTCGATGGCGACCTGGTGTCCGTGTCCGTGGTCGATGCGCACCTCACCCTCGACGGCGTCAAGGTCGACGTGATCCCGACGGAGCATCTGACCCTTGACGACCTCGAGGACCTCGAGGACCTCGAGGCCAAGCAGAGGCTGTTCCTCGGTTCCCATCGCTGGGCCCTCGAGTCGACTCAATTGGTCACCGCCGTGGTCGTCGAAGGACGAAGGGACGGCAGAGATTCGGTCGAGTGCACCGTTCCGGTAGCGACACCTGTCGCATCGGTGGCCATGAAGCTCCAGGCCATCGAGGACCGCCTCGGCCAAGGAGCGAAGAAGATTTGCAGCCTCGCGAGACCCCGGAAGACTGAGTCGCTCGACACGGTCTTACATCAGGGCGTTGTCGATGGGCACGGGCGTAGGTCGACTGGCAGAACGCAGGCCGACCCGGTCCTGTGGGTCAGCCAATGGCGGGTGGCCGGTTGCCGGGCGGCGGGGGTGTGGGCATGGTCGGCAGACCGACCACGATTCCGGCCTTGGGTTTGAGGCCAGGGATCGGGCTGGGACTAGAAGCCCCAACGGGCACGTCGGCGGACGGCTGTGCGATGGCAGTGCTGGCTGAGGAGGCGCCAGCCGTGACTGGATCCCTGGTCCGGGCGCGGGCTCGGACTCGGGAGCTGACGGCACTCTTCGAGGAAGTGAACGAGGGGGCGGCCGCCATGCGCGAAGCGCGCACGGGCTGGGTCAATCGCTCGGGCGCAGAGCCGCCTCCGGCGGCGGCTGGAGCATCTTTGCCGCCGGGGCCGTAGTGGGCGGCGTCGTGGTTGAAGTAGTTGTCGTGGCGCGCCTTGCGCTTGCGGACCTCAGAATTGCGGAGCAGTCGCTTGGTAAGCAGCACTGCACCGATGACGACGATCACGGCCACCAGGGCTGCCTCGACCCGCGTCGTTCCAGACAGTTGGCCGACGAGCCTGAACGTCGTGAGGGCGACCGTTGCCATGGGCCCAATTGTACTCCTGCGTATTGCACAATTGGGTGTGTAGTCGATTGCGAATCTGGTGCGGTGGCTGACCTGACGGTGCGTGTTCCGGCCCAGATCTGGGCCTGATCAGGAGCCGATCAGGCGACGAAGTACTTGGCTTGCGGGTGATGGCAGATGATGGCTGTCGTCGACTGCTCGGGATGGAGCTGAAAGCCTTCGCTGACCTCGACACCGATTCGGTCGGCACCGAGCAGTTCGACCACCTGTGCGTTGTCCTCGAGCCGAGGGCAGGCCGGATAGCCCCACGAGTAGCGGCCACCCCGGTACTTCTGGCGGAACAGACCAGTGAGCGTGGGTCCGTCCTGGTCGGCGTAGCCGAGCTCCTCGCGGATGCGGTGGTGCCAGTACTCGGCCAGCGCTTCAGCCATCTCGACTCCGAGGCCGTGCAGGTAGAGGTACTGCTGATACTCGTCGGCGGCAAACAGACGAGCCGCCTCTTCCGACACCCGGGATCCCATGGTGACGACCTGGAAGCTGGCCCAGTCCTCGTCGCCTGAGTCGACGGTACGGAAGAAGTCGCTGATGCACAGGAACGGGTCTTCGACCTGGCGAGGGAAGGCGAAACGCATCTGCTCGGTCGAGCGGCTCTCGTCGGTCCAGATCACCAGGTCATCACCGTCAGCGTTGGCGGCGAAGTGTCCCCACGCCACCTGGGGCACGAGCAGCTGCCCAGCCTTGGCCGTGGCCAGCTCTTCGCGTAGCCGCGATCGCACGCGGACCTTGAACGCCGGATCGTCCTCGCCAGCCTCGGGTCGGAACCCCCACTGATTGCGGAACAGCGCCGTCTCGTTGAGGTAGGTGGCGATGTCGTCGATGGCCATGCCCTTGGCCACGCGGCTGCCGACGAACGGCGGGGTGAACAGTGGGTTGTCGTCAGCCACCTCGGGGGAGCGCTTTGGCAGGCCTTCGCCCCGAGCCCGAGCCTCTTCGGCCGCCTGCTTGCGCAGCTCGCTCTTGCGGGGGCCGAGGTCTCGGCCGCCGATAGTGATCCCGAACTCGGG
>CAIVIS010000463.1 GCA_903906055.1 uncultured Acidimicrobiaceae bacterium | reverse complement strand
GTCGTGAGCATGGGCCGCATCCATCTGCGATCGGTCCTCCCGGTCGCCATCGCCGTCCTGACGGCCGGCTCGATCCTCGTCGCCCACCTCAACTTGCTGGCCGCCGTGCTCCTGTTCGGAGTCCCCTATGTGGTCTACGTCCGGTTCCGCCCGTCGGGGGGTGAGTGATGCATCAGGTGCCGACCATCTTCATGATGTTCGCTGGGCTGTCGCTACTGGCCTTCGGCGGGGGCAACGTCGTGCTCCCCCAGGTCGAGAAGGACGTCGTCACCAGGCATCACTGGATTACGGGAGACGAGTTCGTCCACCTCTACGCGCTCGGCCAACTGGCTCCAGGTCCGTCGGCCATGTACATGTCCGGGATCGGGTTCGTCGTGGCCGGTGTGCCAGGAGCGCTGGCGGCGGGCATCGGGTTCATCCTTCCTTCCACCGTGTTGATGATGGTGCTCAACTCGCTCGAGCACATCGATCGCTGGCGCACCTCGCCCTGGCGCCACGCGCTGGCAGTCGGGATGGCACCTGCAGCCATCGGCCTGGTCGCCGCCGGGGCCATCCGCCTGGCCCAGATCGAGGTGACGGTCGTCCATGGCTGGCAGATCCTGGTGGTGGCTGCCATCGCCCTGGGTGTGATCGCACTGACCCTGTGGACGAAGCTCAACCCGGCACTGATGGTCCTGGGTGGTGGCATGGTCGCGGTGTTCGCCTTCGCCTGATCGGCCGAGCGATCACTCCGGAAGCCTCAGCAGCTCAAAGGCCCGCAGGCACCGCAACGTCATGTCGGGATCCCCGGTGATGGTGATCTCCCCGGACGCCACGAGCGCGTCGAGGCCTGAGCCACCCGACACCACCGATGCCCAGTTGTCGAGCGATGTGGCCACACACGAGTCGGGCCCGCTCCCGTCGGTCACCACAGCCACGCTGTTGCGGATCCACAGTCCGGTCACCACTGAGCCGTCGATCTCGAAGGCCAGGTGGTGGTCGACCCCGTCGACCAGGGTCGGATCGAGCGTCACCCGCAGCAGGTCGATGTACGTGGATGGGGCAGCGCTCAGCACCGCAGCCCGGTTGACCCGGTGGGCGTAGAAGGCGCTGAAGTCGAGCGAGCCGTCGAGCACGCGTGCCCGGGTGATGCACCAGTTGCGGATGTTGGCAGCCGGGGTGCGGGCCGCCACCGTGCGCAGGGCCAGGGCTAGGAGTTGGCGGTCCTCGTCTGCCGCATCGGGGTCGCGGATCAACCAGCTCCCCAGCTCCAATGCCCACCGCAGGTCATCGGAGCCCAGTGCATCCTGAATCTGCTGGCGCACTACAGGCGCCCCGCCGAACCCTGCGACCAGCCGGGATGCCCGCTCAGCGGACGGGAGCGGGAACAGCTGGGCCTCGTCTCCATCGAAAAACCCGAACAGCCCGGTGCGGATCTGGCGCAGGTGGTGCTCGGCCACCCCGTAGAACTCAGAGGTGATGAAGTCGTCGTCGCACCAGTCCGGGAGCTGCACGGCCAGGCCCACATCGGCGTCGAGGAGGCCCTTGTTGGTGGCTCGCACCGACTGGTCCCACAGGAACTGGATCGAGTCCCGGTAGCGCACCACCCGCTTGGTGATCTCGTGGCTTCCGCTCATGGGCGGCCCGTGGGTGGCCACCAGGTGCTCCGGCGCCAAGCCCAGCAGCTGGTCGATGCCCGCGATCAGGACCCGGGGGTCGCGGTACTCCTCACCTCGGATGGCGAACACGTTGAACAGCACCGGCCACACCAGATTGTTCACCGCCAGCCCCAACTCCGGAAACCAGTAGGTGACCGAGTCGTCGGCGTCCGAGGGTGCCGGGTAGACCTCGATGCGCAGGCCGGCCAGGTCCAAGGTGGTGGGTAGGTCGCCGAACGTCTCGGTAGGAGCGACGAACCCGGGGGTGAACGGTGCGTGCTTCGGATCGGTCCAGAACCGTCCGAGTCCGACATTGACCACGCCGTCGGGGCCGTCGGCCGGCATGAAGATCCCGAACTGGCTGATGACTCCGCGCAGGTAGGCCGGGGCGACCTCTCCCATGGCCCCTTGGCGGTTGGCGGCGATCCGCTCGTGGCCGATGACCGGGACGAGGTGGCCCTCGGCCTCGAACACGGCCTTGGTGCCGGCTACATAGTGGAAGTGGGTGAGGAGGACGGCCACGATGGGTGCCGAGCAGTGCTGGCGGAGTTGGGCGATGGCATTGGCCATCTCCTCGATGTTCTCTCCGGTGTCGATGGCGATCACTCCATCGGGACCCTCGACGAACGTCTGGTTCGACAGCCCGTTGCCCACGAAGGTCCACACCCCGGGGCGCACCTCACAGAACGCGGGTGCCAGCCGATCGGAGTGGGCGACGTGGTCCCGATGGGCGACCTGACCGGTGGTCATGGTCACGGTGGACGAGGAGTCCGGCTCGAAACTGCGGGCACGCCTGGGTGTCGCCATAGCTTCAGCGTAGGCCTGAAGCACCTTGGGTTCCTGGTGGAGAGCGACCGGCCGGTCCTGGTGGAGAACGACCGGCCGACCGGCCTGCGGTCAGATCAAGCGCAGTTGTCGCACTGGCCGGTGACGGGCAGCATCAAGAAGCAGGTCGGGCAGATGGGCCGCGACTCTTCCTTGAGGGCGACGGTAGCCAGCTTGCGTGCTCGGGCCCGTGCGGCAGTGATCTTCGGGGTGAGCGTCGCCTTGCCTCCGTCTGCGGGCATGGTGGCCCCGAAGCGGCGATAGCACTCCAGCCGCTGGTGGGCTGCGTGCATGTCGGGGTCCTCGGGCGCTTCATCTCCGGTGAGCTCCACGATCGAGGCCACGTATCCGGGTCCCACGGTCCCATCGGCTCGGACACACAGCGCCGACAGCAGCGGCTCGCCGGCGGCATGGCAGTCGCGGGCGACAACACTCAGCACAGCCCCGACCCAGTTCTGCACGAGTTTGCGGGTGCGGATGCCTGAGGCTGACTGCACGGCTTCGGCGAGCTCTTTGTACGTGATGGTGGCCTGGTACTTGGCGGCGACCCGCTCAAGTGCTGGCCTGGCCTCGACGACCCACGCCGCCGATGCGTCCGCGGCCGAAACTTCTGTCTCATCGCTCTCGCGATAGGTCCCTGGTGTCGTCATCCCTGCGCTTCCTGGTTCCACCGCGGCGGTGGTTCCGATACCTGACTTGGTAACCCAATCTTCGCAGGTTCTGACGGGCCCCCGTTCCGCCTACGGTCCCGGCGGCGCTCCGAGGTCAACGGTGACCTTGGGGACGAACTCGGCTTGGACGTCGGCCGGGGCCACGCCGCGGCGGATCAGCTCGGCTCGTAGCCCCGCGGTCGGCGGGGTAGGGGGCGGTCCTTCGAACCGGGCCACGGTGATGCCGGTCGACTCGGTGGCCACCGACACCAGCACCCATCCGGTGCCTTTTACCCACGTTTCGGAAGCCGAAGTCACCGAGGACTCTTCCTCGGTCCGGTGGGCGATGGTCAGTGATGCATCAGTCAGAGGCACCACCACGATGATGGCCAAGGTGGCGATGGCGAACACGGCATTGCGCCGGTTGTGCGACCGCAGCTCAGTAGATCCGTACTGGGGCGACATCCGATGGACGCCGTAGATAGCCATGATGATGGTGCCGACCCCCAAAATGGCGGCCACGTTGGTGCCGAACAGCAGTAGGGCCCCGCCTGCCTGGCTCCACTCGTGGGCCTGGAGGGTGAGGCCGACGACAGCCAGCGGCGGCACCAAGGAGATGGCGATGGCCACCCCGGGCAGGGTGTCCGAGATGTCTCGTCGCACTAAGGCGATCGACCCGACAGCTCCGGTGGCCAAGGCGGCCAGCAGGTCGATCAGCGTCGGGTTGACCCGCGAGGCCACCTGGCTGTTGGTCTGGGCGACGACCGGGGCCGCGGTAATCGCCCCCAGTAGCCAACCGATGGCGATGGCGGCCAGTGCCCCGGCGATCACCAGACCCACGGAGCGCAGCAGGTTCTTCCGGTCGCCCAATACGGCAGCCAACATCGTGCCCTGGATGGGGGTCATCAGCGGGGCCACGATCATGGCGCCGATGACCGTGGCAGTCGAGTCGGCCACCACGCCGGCCCCGGCGATGACGGCCGACAGGATCATCAGCATCCAAAATCGGCTCAGCCGGCGGCCAGACTCTGGGCCTTCGAAGAAGACCGAGTCCCGCATGTCGTTCAGGTCCTGGCTGGCGATGTTCGGCATGGCGGAACACTCCTCTTCGTTC
>CAIVIS010000462.1 GCA_903906055.1 uncultured Acidimicrobiaceae bacterium | reverse complement strand
TCGGCGTTGTAGAGGACGGCCCGGACCATGCCCGGGGCCATCGACGAGCGCAGGAACCGCTCGGAATCGACCAGCGGATTAGTGATCTCGATGTAGGGCGGTGCGAACCCAGCAGCCAACTGGTCGGCCTCGGTCACGAACGCCGGAGTCCACGCCTCGCTGGCCCCAATTCCACACAGCACGTCCTTCAGGTTCCGACGCTCGCGTTGGCGGGCGCTGAGCCGTCCGGGCTCCGGCCACGACGGCTTGCGACGGGGCAGACGGGAGTAGCCGTAGGTGCGGGCCACTTCTTCGGCTAAGTCAGCCTCGCCCATGGGCAACGGTCGGATGTCCGGGCGGAAGGTCGGCACGATCACTTCGACCGGGTCGTCATCACCACCCGTGGTGGTGGCAGACATGCCGAGCGGCCGCAGCAGATCGGCAATGGCAGATGCCGAAAGGTCGGTCCCCAAGAGTCCGTTGACCGCACTGGGCCGGACGCTCACCTCGAGCGGGGTGGGCACGTCGTCACCCACGACGTCGATCACGCCATCGGCCAGGGTCAGTCCGGGGCCGGCGGTGAGGGCCAGCAGTTCGCAGAACCGATCGGCGGCCCGGTCGATGCCAGCAGGGTCGCATCCTCGCTCAAATCGGGCCGAGGCCTCGGTGCGAAGCGTCAGGCGCTTGGACGTCCGAGCGATGGCCATAGGCACGAAGTAGGCCGCTTCGAGCAGCACCCGGGTGGTGCCGGGGCCGATTTCTGAACTCGCTCCGCCCATGATGCCGCCGATACCAACCGGGGCACCGGTGGCATCGCAGATCAAGCAGTCCTGACCGGTGTCGCCCAGCCCGGGACCGGGCCGACCCAAGGTGCGCTCCACGTCGTCGAGGGTCTTGACCGTCTCCCCCGCTGTTGCTCGACGGACCAGCAGTCCGCCGCCGCCCAGGTTGTCGAGGTCGTAGGGGTGGGTGGGCTGGCCGAGCTCCAACATGACGTAGTTGGATGCATCGACCACGTTATTGATCGGACGCATGCCGGCTGCCACCAGGCGACGAGCCAGCCACTCCGGCGAGTCGGCCACCTGCACACCCGTCAGCACTCGCACGGTCATGCGGGGGCACAACTCCAGGTCGTCCACCTGCACGGTGGTCAGCGTGTCGACGGCTGCACCGACAGCCAGGACGGGCGTGGCCATTGCCTGGCTCGCCCCCGCTGCACCTGCCACCAGGTCTCCCGTGGTGGGCACGGTGAAGTCGAGACCCATGCGCGCCGCCAGGTCCCGGGCCACCCCGGCCATGCACCAGGCATCGGGCCGGTTGGCCTCGACGGCCACGTCGAACACCACATCAGGGGCGATGCCGAGCACATCGGTCAACATGGCCCCGGGCACAGCACCTGCCCGGTCGTTCAGAATGAGGATGCCGTCGTGGTCCTCGGACAGCTCGAGTTCGCGGCCCGAGCACAGCATCCCGTTGGACACCATGCCCTTCATCTTGCGCGTACCGATGGCGAACCCACCGGGCAGCACCGCACCGACCGGCGCCAGAGCCACCAGGTCCCCCATGGCGAAGTTCTTGGCTCCACAGGCCACTTCGACCGTGTTGGTCCCGTCAGTCACCACCACTCGGCGGATCTTGTCGGCCCCCTCGATGGCGGTCACCTCTTCGATGCGAGCCACTACGACGTCGCCCAGGCCCTCGCCTAGGCGTTCGATGCCCTCGACCACCAGGCCGAGATCGTCGAGTGCCGCGGCGATGGCCGCGGCGTCACCCTCGAAGGGTGCGAAGTCTCGTAGCCAGGAAAGGGGAACGCGCAACTCAGTACCTCTCGGGTGAGCGCCTCAGAACTGGCGCAAGAAACGGATGTCGTTTTCGATCAGGGCCCGCATGTCGGCGATCTGGTGGCGCATCTGCGCACACCGGTCGATGCCGAAGCCGAAGGCGAACCCGGTCCACTCGTCGCTGTCGATGCCGACCGAGGCGAACACGGCCGGGTCGACCATGCCGCACCCGCCCAACTCGATCCATCCGGTCTGCGAGCACGTCCGGCACCCTTCGCCCTTGCAGATGGCACAGGTGACCTCGAACTCGGCCGACGGCTCGGTAAAGGGGAAGTAGGCCGGACGCAGGCGCGAGTGGATGTCGGGGCCGAAGTAGGCACTGGTGAACGTCTCGATGGTGCCGGCCAGATCAGCGAAGGTGATCCCCCGATCCACCACCAGGCCCTCGATCTGATGGAAGACGGCGAGGTGCCGGGCGTCAGGAGTATCGCGGCGATAGCAGCGGCCGGGCATG
>CAIVIS010000461.1 GCA_903906055.1 uncultured Acidimicrobiaceae bacterium | reverse complement strand
CCCGTCTTCGGTGCCCTGGCCAAGTCGATGGGTATCTGGTTCATCATGATCAACATGTTCAGCGGCACCATCCAACCGCTGTCGGGAGCATCGCGGACCCTGTCACAGTTGTCCGAGGACGGCCTGCTGCCTCGATCCATCGGCTACCGCCATCCGAAGACCGATGCACCAGTTGTCGCCATCCTCTTCACTGCGGCGTGCGCCATCGTCTGCCTGCTCTTTAACGACCCGATCTGGCTGGTGGCCGCAGCCAACCTCACGTATCTGATCGGCATCGCCCTGCCCTCGGTGGCGGTGTGGCTGCTACGGCGACATGAACCCGACTTGCCGCGCCCGTATCGAGCCAAGAACTTCTCCATCACTCTCGGGGTCGTCGCCGCATTCGTCTGGCTGGCTTCGGCCATCTTCGGGTTCGAGCAGTTCGAGTTCAAGGCGGTCTTGGTCGGTCTCGGACTGGCCTATTCGGGAGCCATCGCTTATGCATGGAGGGTCCATTTCGACCGCAAGCGATCGGGCATCCGTGGGCCGAAATTCTCCCTCCACATGAAGCTGACCGGTGCCATGCTGGCCGTGCTCACCATCGACGGCATCGGGTACCTGATCGCCATCAACCACGTCAGCGCCACTCAGCCGGCGTTGATCGCCGTACTGAAGGACCTGTTCGTGGCCGTCGGACTCCTCACCATCACCGTCGGGCTCATCCTGCCTGGCATGATCGCCCACACCGCCGAGCAGGTCACCGACGCCGCCGACAAACTGGCGAATGGAACTCTGGCGGAGTTGAGCAATGCCATGGAGTCTTTGGCTGCGGGCAACCTGCATGACGCCCACGCATCGGTCACGAATACCCCCGTAGTGGTCCGCTCGAGGGACGAGTTCGCCCAGATGGCCGAGACCTTCAACGTGATGCAGGGGGAAGCGAGCCGGGTGGCCGTGTCGCTCGACGTAGCCGCCGAACAGCTGCGCGGCCAACGATCCGAACTCGAACGGCTCTCGGTGGTAGCCAGCTCGACGGAGTCGTTCGTGATCATTGCTGACCCTCAGGGATGCATCGAGTGGGTGAACCCGTCGTTTCAGAAGCGAACTGGCTATGTGTTGAGCGAGATCGTGGGACGCAAGCCTGGAGCGTTCCTTCAAGGTCCGGGTACTGACCCACTGGCGGTGGATCAGATCCGGACCGGCCTGGCCGAACGGCGCTCGTGCGAAGGTGAGCTCTTGAACTACACCAAGGACGGGACCCCGTACTGGGTGTCGCTCCAGATCACACCGATCTTTGACGAGGACGGCACACTGCTGCAGTTCATCTCGGTCCAGACCGACACCACGGATCGGCACATGCGCGAGCAAGACGTCCTGGATCAGAAGGTCATGCTGGAGGAGCGGGTGCTGAGCCGGACCGAGGAGCTGTCCAAGGCGACCGCCGTAGCCGAAGAAGCGACCCGGGCCAAGGGGCACTTCTTGGCCAACATGAGCCACGAGATCCGCACGCCGCTGAACGCCATCATCGGTCTCACCCATCTCAGCCTCGAGGCTGGCCTGGAGCCTAAGCAGCACGACAACGCGGTCAAGACCGACATCGCCGCCCGCCACCTGCTCCATCTGGTCTCGGACATCCTCGACTTCTCCAAGCTCGGTGCCGGAGCCCTGGAGTTGGATCTCGAACCGTTCGACCTCCTGGCCACCCTGGAGAAGGTCCGGGCCGTCACCGGGACCCTGACCGAGGCCAAGGATG
>CAIVIS010000460.1 GCA_903906055.1 uncultured Acidimicrobiaceae bacterium | reverse complement strand
GATCCTCGACGGCGATGACTACGTGGTCAACGGCCAGAAGATCTGGATCTCCACTGCCCATCTGGCCAAGTGGGGGCTCTTTCTGTTGCGGACCGACCCCACGGCCCTTGAGCGGGGGGCCAAGCACGAGGGGATCACCGCCTTCATCCTCGACCTCGAGACCCCCGGCATCGAACGCCGGCCCATCCGGGACATGGCCGGCGAGGAGATGTTCAACGAAGTCTTCTTCACCGATGCCCGCATTCCGGTCGGCTGCCGGCTCGGAGGCGAGGGCGAAGGGTGGATGGTGGCCATGGGCACCCTCGGCCACGAGCGGGTGGGGATCGCCACTCAGCTAGCCATCCTGGCTGCCGACCTGCGAGCCATGGTGACTGCGGCGCGAGCGGTCAACGCCGATGCCCTAGAGGACCCAGCACTGCAGGGCCGCATCGCCCGGGCGTGGACCGACATCGAACTGGCCCGCCTGCTGTCGCTGCGGGCGCTGTCCAAGATCATCAAGGGGGAGAAGAACTGGCCGGAGGTTCCCTTCGCCAAGTTGAGCTGGTCGGCCCTGGCCCAGACCCTGGCCGCCCTGTCAGTGGACCTGCTCGGCCCAGTCGGTGTGCTGGCCCGTGGCGGACCCGACTCCGTGGACCGAGGGAAGTGGACCCGGCTCTACTCGTTCCAGCGCTACAGCACTATCGGCGGAGGCTCCACCGAGGTGCAGAAGAACATCATCGCCGACCGGGCCATCGCCCTGCCGCGCCGCTCCAGCCCTGCCTGACATGCCGGTCGACCCCCGCACCCCGTGCATCATCGGGGTCGCTCGCCGGACCTGGCGTGACCAGCCGGCCCCTGAGCCTCTCGACCTGTGGGAGGACGTGGCCCGCTCGGCCGCAGATGACGCCAGCAGCCCCTCGGCCCTCGCCTCCATTGGCAACCTCCAGGTGGTGTTCTGTCAATCCTGGCAGTACGACGATCCTGCTGGGCGCCTGGCCGAGCGGCTGGGTGCCCGGCCCGCCACCGCCCGGTACTCGGGTCTGGGCGGATCCGTCCCCCTCCGACTGGTGGGCGACATCACCGCCGACATGGCCGCAGGCCGCAGCGATCTGGCCCTCATCGTGGGAGGTGAGGCGCTCGCCACCCTCCGCCACCACCGAAATCCTGCGTGGTCCCACCCGCCTGACGAGCCTCCGCCCTTCCCCCTCACCCTGGACCGCCTCGAGGCCGCCCACGGCATCTACCAGGCCTATCTGACCTTCGCCCTGTTGGACACGGCCCGCCGAGCCCACCGAGGTCAGGGTGTCGACGAGTACCGGCGACAGTTGGGCGAGGTCCTCGCCCCGCTGTCCACCGTGGCTGCCGCCGATGCGAGCAATGCCTGGTTCCCCGTGGCCCACAGCGCCGATGAGATCATCCGGGCCGAGCCGTCCAACCGGATGGTGGCCACCCCGTATACGAAGCTCATGACCGCGGTCATGGACGTCGACATGGCCGCGGCTGTACTGGTGGCCACGGAGTCCCGGGCCGACGATCTCGGCGTGCCCGCCGGCCAGCGGGTCTACCTGTGGGGAGTCGGATCGGCCGACGAGCCGTCCACCATGGCCGCTCGTCCCGACCTGTGGCGCTCTCCTGCCCTGGAGTCGGCGCTCACGCGCGCCCTCGGATCCGTTGGCATCGACGAGGTTTCCCACCTCGACATCTACTCGTGTTTTTCCGCCTCGCTCCAGTTCGCCCGCGATGCCCTGGGCATCACTGACGACCGCTCGTTGACCGTTACCGGAGGACTCCCCTATCACGGCGGCCCGGGTAGCAACTACGGCACCCATGCCATGGCCGCCATGGTCGAGGTGCTGCGGGCTGACCCCGAAGCCCGTGGGCTGGTGACCGGCGTAGGAATGCACATGACCAGCCACGCCGCCGCCCTGTGGTCGGCCACGCCGCCCCCGAGCATCCCCG
>CAIVIS010000459.1 GCA_903906055.1 uncultured Acidimicrobiaceae bacterium | reverse complement strand
CCTCGGGCGGCAACCGTGGTCCCCTCGGTGTCGTGGGCCAGCGCAGGGGCTACTTCGACAGAGACGAAACCATCGCGTCCCCCCGACGAGTCGAACACCGGGCGCAGGACGGCGAGGGCATCGACGATGTCATCGACCACGAGGTCCCAGTAGGCATCTTCGACCGATCCGGTGGCCATGAGCGAGGTGAACTGCTCGTCATAGGTGTCCTGGCCGCTGATGGCCTTGGCGAAGATGGTGGGATTCGAGGTGACCCCGCGGATGCCCTGGCCGACCAGGCCGGCCAAGGTGCCATCTCGCAGCCAGTCGCGCCGCAGATTATCGAGCCACGGGCTCTGGCCCTGCATGTCGTAGAGGTCGTTCAGGTTGGTCATCGGGTGGTCCTCTCCATGACTTCGGTGGTCGAGCAAGCGGTGGTCGAGCAAGCGGTGGTCGAGCGATCCCGCCGACGGCGGGATGGGTTCACTGTCAGGTCCGGGCCAGCAGGGCGGTCGCCCGGGCGGCCACCGCTTCTGGGGTGAAGCCGAACTCTTCCATGACCTTTTCGCCGGGGGCGGATGCGCCGAAATGGTCGATACCGATCGAGTCGTCGGCGTACCGCTCCCAGCCGAAGGTGACACCCGCTTCTACCGACAGCGTGGGCACCCCTGGGGTGAGGACCGCGTCGCGGTACTCGTCGGACTGTTCGGCAAACAGCTCCCATGACGGCAGCGATACCACTCGAGCCCGGATGCCCTCGGCAGCCAGGATCAGCCCTGCGTCTATGCACAGCCAGACTTCGCTGCCGGTTCCCAGCAGGATCACTTGGGCGGGATCGTCGTCGGGGTCGGCAAGGACGTAGGCGCCCATGGGAACACCATCGGGTGCCAGATCGGCGGTGGCCTCCAGGATGGGCAGGTCCTGACGAGTGAGGATCAGGGCGGTGGGGCCTTCTCGGTCCACGGCAACCTGCCAAGCAATGGCTGTCTCGTTGGCGTCGGCCGGCCGGATGACCCGCAGGCCGGGCATGGCTCGGATGGCCGCCAGCTGCTCGACGGGCTGGTGGGTGGGCCCGTCCTGTCCTACGGCGACCGAGTCGTGAGTCCAGGCATAGATGACGTGCGCCTGCGACAGGGCCGCCACCCGGACCGCCCCGCGCATGTAGTCGGAGAAGACGAAGAAGGTGCCTCCCACCGGGATGGTCCCGCCGTGGATGGCCATGCCGGTCATCACTGCGCCCATGGCGTGCTCACGGACGCCGTAGTGGATGAGGCTGCCGCCGGGCACATCGGCCGACTGGGCCTCGGCTCCGGCCATGGCCATACCGGTATTGCCGGTCAGGTCGGCACTGCCGGGCATCAGTCCGGGCAGCATCTCACCGGTGGCATCCAGACACTTCTTGATGGCCTTTCGGGTGGCCATGGGGCCGTCATAGGGGGCGAACGTGGGGAGCGCTGCCTCCCAACCGGTCATCCCGTGGCCGCCGAGAGCGGCTTCGTATCGATTTTGGTTGCCGCCCCATGCATCAGCGCGGGCTTCCCATTCGTCACGCATGGCGCGGCCACGGGGGATCGTGGAGCGGTACATGGCCAGCACATCGTCGGGCACCCAGAAGGTCTCGTCGGTAGGTAGGCCGAGGATCTCCTTGGTCAGCCGGGCCTCTTCGTCCTTGAACGGGTCCCCATGGGCCTGCGCCGTGTCGGTCAGATTGGGGGACGGGTAGCCGATGTGGGACTGCAGGATGATCAGCGACGGCCGGTCTTCGTCGGATCGGGCCCGCAAGAGCGCAGCCTCCAGGGCATCTACATCGTTGGCCACGTCACCGATTTCGTCGACGGACCAGCCGTAGGCATCGAAGCGCTCGGCCGTGTTGTCGCTGAAGCTCAGGTCGGTGGGTCCGTCGATGGTGATGTGGTTGCTGTCGTAGACGTAGACCAGTCTGCCCAGACGAAGATGTCCGGCCAGTGATGCAGCCTCGTGGGAGAGGCCCTCTTCGAGGCATCCGTCTCCGGCCACCACGTAGGTGTGGTGGTCGCAGAGATCAGGGGAGAAGTTGGTGCGCAGCCACCGCTCGGCAATCCCCATGCCCACCCCGTTGGCGAAGCCCTGGGCCAGCGGGCCGGTGGTGGCCTCGACGCCAGCGGTGTGGTGGAGTTCCGGATGTCCAGGAGTGGCGCTTCCCCATTCACGGAACTGACGGAGGTCGTCGAGGGTGAGCCCGTACCCGGTCAGATGGAGCATGGCGTACAGCAGCATCGAGGCATGGCCGTTGGAGAGCACGAAGCGATCCCGATCCGGCCAGTGCGGGTCGGATGGGTCGTGGCGGAGGATCCGCGTGTAGAGCACGTGAGCCAGCGGGGCGAGGGCCATGGCTGCTCCCGGATGGCCGGATTTGGCCGCCCTCGGGGCGTCGA
Organism: uncultured Acidimicrobiaceae bacterium; assembly: GCA_903906055.1. Taxonomy (GTDB): domain Bacteria; phylum Actinomycetota; class Acidimicrobiia; order Acidimicrobiales; family RAAP-2; genus Bog-756. The sequence continues at coordinate 23,197 of CAIVIS010000459.1, read as the reverse complement.
TGGCCAGGCCTCGGATGACGTTGATGCCGCGCTGTTCGAGATCGGCGCCCGGGGCAGGGGTGAGTGGTGGCGGGGGCAGAGTGCTCATCGGGGCAGACCCTATCGGCCGGACGGTAACGCTGGGTGCGACCTCAGACCCGACGAGCCGAACTCACCGGGACCGGAACAGGGCCAGCGAGGCGGCGAAGCTGTGCACGAAGTTGGAGCCGCCCACCGGGCCGAACTCGCCGGCCGCGAACATCCCGGCCAGTGGCACGGATCCGAGGGACCGGCGGATGGAGATGGCGTCGTGGTGGGGCACGTCGAACATCCGGGTTCCTCGTCCGCTGCACGTGAAGAGCAGGGCGGCATCGGCCTGCTCGGTGGACAGGGCGGCGGTCAGGTCGGCTCCAGCGGTCCGGGCATCACGGACGGCGAACCGAATGGTGCTTCCGAGCGGCACCGGACCATCGACGGCCAGTGCTCCGATAGAGCGGTTAGCTCCCAGCAGGGCTCGAAATACCAGGTCCCCCGGGCCGGGATCGAGGATGCGGGTATCCACGCAGCGTCCGATGAGCAGCCCGTCACCGTCGATGGCCGAGATATCGGATCGGTCCAGGTGCTCGGAGATCTCGTTGATCATGCACTCCATGGCGGGTCGGCCGGCGATCTCTTGGACGAGGTTCCCTTCTGAGCGGGTGACGGTGAGCAGGCGGCCGAAGGGCCGACACCCCTGGGAGACCACCGGGATCACCTCGACGGCGGGCCCGATCACAATGGCGGCGGCACCGGTGGGCAAGATCCGGTCGCCCAGCGCGAGTCGCGTCCCGCCCGGCCCCGAGGCACCCGAGGCGTAGCCGCCGATGACCGGCAGCCCCGGTCGGATCTCTTCGAGGTGCGCACAGAACTCTGGGGCCGGAAACGTAAACGGGTCGGCCAGTACCAATAGTGCGGTGGGGGTGAACCCCAGCCGCTCGGGCAGACCGTCGAAGTGCCACGAATCGTCGGCCAGCTGCACGGCCGAGAGCTCAAGCGACAAGAGCGGGCCCACGCGGCCAGCCCACAGGCTGATGGCGGGGAGCTCTTCGACCTCGGCACCTGGGCCGACCACACCTTCGGCGGCGCACCCGATGAGGGCGAGCGGGTGCAGCACGGCATCGATGGTGCTGATGACATCTTCCAGGGCACCTGCATGAGGGCGGGTGACCGTCACCAGCACCAGGTCGGGGCGATCACCGATCTGCTCCAGGACCGACCCGACCACTTCGCCCAGCGCTTGGCTGGTAACGGGGTGCTGAGACAGGGCGCAGGCGTAGTCCACCGGCTCAGGCGCCGGCCGAGGTGAACCGGATGTCGAGGGATCGCAGGTAGGTGTGGAGGCCAGCGTCCTGGATGGGGACCAGGTAGGCCGGGGCACCGGATTCGTTGTGATGGCTGTGCCAGAGGCCAGGAGGAGTGACGAAGGCGCCGGTGCTCTCCCAATCGACACGGATCGGATCGATGATTCGACCGTCGTCGTCCACGTGGGAACCGACCAGTGTGTAGCAGCCAGGGTCGCACGACAGGATCAGATCGAGGGCCACGCTCTGGTGGCGGTGCGGGTGCTGCACTCGGTCGACGGGGAGCACGCCGAGCATGGCCCACATGGTGTGGGTGACCGTCAGGGTCTGGGGGTGGGCCGAGTTTGCGAGCAGGATGCTCACCCGGTTACGCCCGGCGGCATCAGGATGGTGCTCGACCTCGGCCAAGCGGGCCAGCGATGTGGCGGCGTCGTATCGGGTGGGTGCGAATCGAGGGGCCCCCGGGGTCGCCCCCAGATAGGAGAGAAGGGGTGCGTCGGTGACCCGGTAGATCAGGGCACCATCTACGGGTCCGGCGGTGTGCTCGGTGGTGCATCCAGCCGGCAGCGTCCAGAAGTCGCCGGCGGCCCAGCCGATGGTGCCGGTGTTGGGCGCAGGTAGGGCCGCACGTACCGGAGCCGATGCCGGAGCAGATGCCGGAGCGGGCTCGAAGAACGTGCTCGAGCCTACGCCCTTGATGCAGTAGTAGAGCTCACTGGTGGAATCGGGATAGGTGGTGAGTGTGTCGCCTGTATCGAGGACCATGAAGGCGGCCAGGAGGGCGGGACTGGTGGCCGGGTAGCCGACACCGAGTGCGACGGACAGGTCGAGGGGGATCAGTCGGGTGCCGGGGCTTTGGTGCATGGAAGCCGGGAAGCGCTCGATCGGCACCCGGTTGATGGCGCCGCTGCCGATGGGGTCGGCCGCAACCGAATACTCGAAGAAGCGGGCATCACCGGTCCAGTCCTCGCTGGCTGCACCCACCAGGACTACCGGCCCAGTGCCCTGCTTCTCGTCGACGGCCATGGGGAAAGTATCGCCGGTCCTGTCGGTGGCCGCGCCGGCCCGTCGGTCGGTGGCCGCGCCGGCAGTCCTGGCAGTCCTGGCAGTCCTGGCAGGGCTAGCGTCTCGTCGTGGCCGATACCAGGATCCAGGTGCCCCCCAACTGCGAGCTCACGCTCGGCATGACGTGTGTGGACAAGTCCGTACCCGGTCGCACGGTGTGGCGGATGGCGGCCGATGAGCGCTTCGCCAATCCGGCCGGCATCATCCAGGGAGGGTTCATCGGCGCCATGGCCGACTCGGCCATGGGCTCGGCCGCCGTCACGTTCGCCCGTGGAGCCGGTCGCAAGGTATTCGCTTCGAACGTAGAGATGAAGACCAGTTTCCTGGCCGCAGCCAAGGTGGGCACCATGCTCGAATGCACGGCCCAGATCGTCTCGGGCGGTGCCCGGGTGGCCTTTGCCGAAGCCGAGGTGGTCGATGACAGTGGGCGAATGGTGGCCCGGGCCAGCTCCACCTATCTCTTTACTGAGCGGTCGTGAGCCGCATCGTGAGCCGCATCGTGAGCATGCAGATCACCTCGTGAACCAAGTCGTGAGCCAGCAGGAGACGTTGGCTGGCTAGAGTTATGCCGTCCAGGCCCTGGACACCTCCCTATGGTGGTGTCCGATGGTCGGCCGACAGTGGCACCGGCACCCGGCCGGACACCGATCTGGGACCTCGAGGAGAAACGTGGCGCAAGGCCGGAAGGACGGCAAGCGAGGGTTGAGCGGCCTGCGTAGCGAGGCCCAAGAGACCGTCACTCTGATCGTTGACTACATCAAGCAGGAGACTCTCGACCCCGTCAAGGGCCTCGGGCGCTACGTCCTGTTCGGTGTGGCCGGATCCGTGGCTCTCTCCGTCGGCCTCATCGTGCTGGCCGTCGGGTTCTTGCGGCTGCTCCAAGGGGAGACAGGCAGCACCTTCACCGGAAACCTCTCCTGGATCCCCTATGTGATCTGCACCGTGGTCGTGGTGGGTATCGCCGCCATTGCCGTCAAGGCGGTGAGTCGAGGCGTCATGCCCGATACGAAGAAGAACGAGGAGCAGCCATGAGCCCCCCCGAGGAAAAGATCACCCGTGAACAGATCGAGGCCAAGTTCCGCGACGTGACCGGTGGTGTCACCACCGAGGTCGAGGGTGTCAAGTCCCAGGCACTAGCCGTCGGGCTGGCCGTAGCGGTGCTGACCGTGGCCGTCGTCTACCTGGTGGGCCGTCGTCGCGGACGCCGTCGCTCCACCATCGTCGAAGTGCGACGGATCTGATTCCATGCAAGATGCGCTTCGGTACTTGCAGTTCAAGGCGTTCGGACGCGGCATACGCGGCCACAACGCCGCCTGGTTCGTGGTCGGGGCCGCCGTGTGGATGCTGATGCGGGCCCGCCGGAGCGAGGACGTGGTCTATCGCACCAAGCTGAATCCAGGTGAGCGCCTGGTGATCGGCTCGCGCCCATCGGGTTCGATGTCGAGTTCTGACTCCTGAGCGTCGTCGACCCCGACGGGGGAGTGGAGACGACTGACAAGGGCATCTTGCAGGTGGGGGAGAAGGTGCTGCTCGAGGACCCCAAGAAGCGCCGCTACCTGCTCACCTTGCGCGCCGATGCGGGCTTTCATACCCATGTGGGGATCGTGGCCCACAACGATCTGATCGGCGCCTACGAGGGCTCCACGGTGCTCGGCAGCACCGGCCGGCGGTTCCTGGTGGTGCGGCCCACCCTGGCCGAAATGGTGCTGAAGATGCCCCGTGGTGCCCAGGTCATCTACCCCAAAGATCTGGCCGCCATCCTCATGGAAGCGGACATCGCTCCGGGCATGCAGGTCCTAGAGGCCGGTGTGGGGTCAGGTGCGCTGTCGATGGCCATGCTGCGCGCTGGGGCCTCGGTCGTCGGCTACGAACTGCGCGAGGACTTCGCCGAGCGGGCCCAGATCAACGTGGCCGCCATGGTTGGCGACGGGGCCGACTACCGGGTGGAGCTGCGCGACGTCTACGACGGGATCGAGGAGCGGGGCCTGGATCGGATCGTTCTCGACCTCCCCGAGCCGTGGCGGGTGGTTCCTCATGCCGAGGTGGCACTCCGCTCCGGTGGGATCATCTGCGCCTACCTGCCCACCATCAACCAGACGGCTCACTTCCGCCAGGTGCTCCAGCGCAGTGCGTTCGGCATGGCCTCCACCCTCGAGGTGCTGCACCGGACCTGGCACATCGAGGACAGGTCGGTTCGTCCTGATCACCGCATGGTCGGCCACACCGGGTTCTTGACCACGGCTCGGCTGTTGCGGCCCGAGGAGATGGGAAGCCGACCGGGTGGACCGGTCAGCGTCGTGGTGCGCCCTGACGTCGCTGGCGAAGCGAATGCAGACCGGGACCAGGAAGGTGGAGTCGATCTGTTCGCTGGGGAACCTGCCATCACGTCGGAGGGTCTGGACGCGATGGACGCGATGACTGGTGACGACATCTTGGACGAACAGACTGACGACGGTTCGGACGCCTGACGCCTGACGCCTGACGCCTGACGACTGACGACTGACGCCTGATGACTGACGCCTGACGGCGATGGCACTGCACAGAGTTTCAGATCCTGGGCCCAGACCGCATACATTCCCCCAACCCGTAGACCCGGTGGTGCTGGGATCGACGGCGTAGGGAACGTTCACAAGTGCGCAGAGAACCGCCCCAGCGTGGCGAAGGCGACCGCCCCGCTGTCGATAGGACGACTCAGGTGTTCGACGTGGCTGATGCTGCCCACAGCGACAAGGATCGCCCCAGAACTTGCAACACCCACGCCTCACCGGCTCGCGCCGGGTAGCCGACCCGTGGGTGTCGGGTGCACGCGACTGCGGTCCTAGCGGGCAGCCAAGACCCAAGCGATGGCCAGCGTCAGGTCAGCTTTGTTCGATGAAGATGCACTCGCCCGGGCACTCTTCTGAGGCTTCCACGACGGCGTCCTCGAGGTCTCCAGGCACAGCAGCCATGCCGGCTGATCCGCCGGGCTCGTTCTTTACGTCGGACCCGTCCTTGACGTAGGCGAGCCCATCGTCGAGCAGGGTGAAGACCGCAGGGGCGATCTCTTCGCAGAGCCCGTCTCCCGTGCAGAGATCTTGGTCGATCCAGACCTTCATCAGTTGTATCTCTCCTGCCTGTTTCTCGACTCGAACGCGCGGACCCCGTGACTACGGTAACCAGGGGCCGACGGGGTGAATCCGATCATGCATGCATCGGCATGACCGGCCCGCTGCTTGACGCATGTTATCCGCACCCAGGGGTGCCGTAGCCAACTCGGGTGACTTCTTGACGAGGCGACACTTCCACACGACACGACACGACACGACGAGCCGGTCGGCGACACCCAGTCCACACCGGCCTGCACCCAGGGGATGCCCTCCCCACGAAGAGCCTGTTCCGGCACCGGCCCGGTGTAGGGTCGCTGACGAGTCCCCAACGCGTGAACGAGGTGATTGCGACGGTTGATTTCGACGATGCCGACAGCCAAGGCCGGAAGGCGGACGAGGACGATCTTGAGACCCTGCGGGCGCGAGCCCTCACGGCCGAAGAAGAGGTCACTGCACTGCGCCGGCGCCTCCAAGAGAGCCCGCGCCGGGTCCAGACGCTCGAAGAGAAGCTGCTCGAGACCAAGGGCCAGCTGGCCCAGGCCGTGTCTCAGAACGAGAAGCTGACCTTCACCCTCCAGACGGCCAAAGAGCATGTGGCCAACCTGCGCGACGAGGTGGAGAAGCTGACCCAGCCTCCCTCGGCGTACGGGACCTACCTCGGGGCGAACGACGATGGGACCGTCGACGTGTTTTCTGGTGGCCGCAAGATGCGCGTGTCGCTCCACCCGGACATCACCTCGGACCAGCTCCAGCGAGGCAACGAGGTCGTCCTGAACGAATCGCTCAATGTCATCTTGTCGCGCGAGGGCGAGGGTCAAGGCGAAGTGGTCGTCCTGAAAGAGCTGATGGAGGGCGGCACCCGCGCTCTGGTCTACGGCCGAGCCGACGAGGAGCGGGTAGCCGAGCTGTCCGATGCCCTGATCGGCGTAAAGCTGAGAGCTGGCGACACAGTGCTCATGGAGTCGCGCACCGGACTGCTCATCGAGAAGCTCGAGCGACCCGAAGTGGAAGAGCTCGTCTTGGAGGAGGTCCCCGACGTCACCTATGCCGACGTGGGCGGGCTCGACGATCAGATCGAAGCCATTACCGATGCCGTGGAACTGCCGTATCTCTATCGGGAGCTCTACGCAGAGCACAAGCTGCCGGCCCCCAAGGGCATCCTCTTGTACGGGCCGCCCGGGTGCGGCAAGACGCTGATCGCCAAGGCGGTAGCCAACTCGCTGGCCAAGAAGGTCGCCGAGGTGACCGGCAATACCAACACCCGCAGCTACTTCTTGAACATCAAGGGCCCCGAGCTCCTCAACAAGTACGTGGGGGAGACCGAACGTCAGATTCGCCTCGTGTTCCAACGGGCCCGAGAGAAGTCAGAAGAGGGAGTGCCCGTCATCGTCTTCTTCGACGAGATGGACTCGCTGTTCCGGACCCGAGGGACTGGCATCAGTTCGGACATGGAGTCGACCGTCGTGCCTCAGTTGCTGGCCGAAATCGATGGCGTGGAGACCCTCAAGGACGTCATCGTCATCGGGGCCTCCAACCGCGAAGACCTGATCGACCCGGCCATCCTGCGGCCAGGCCGCCTCGACGTGAAGATCCGGATCGAGCGGCCTAACGAAGTCGCGGCTGCCCAGATCTTCGGCCGCTACCTGACCCCCGACCTGCCGCTCGATGCCGACGAGGTGCGTGATCTCGGCGGGGGAGACCCAGCCAAGGCCACCGCAGCCATGATCGAGACCACGGTCGCCGAGATGTACCGCAACGACGAGGAGAACCGCTTCCTCGAGGTGACCTATCAGAACGGCGACAAAGAGGTCCTCTACTACCGGGACTTCAGCTCGGGAGCCATGATCGAGAACATCGTGCGCCGAGCCAAGAAGTTGGCCATCAAGCGGGCCATCGCCGAGCAGGGGCGCGGGATCCGCACTCAGGACCTCCTCGATTCGATCCGCCAGGAGTACAAGGAGAACGAGGACCTTCCGAATACCACCAACCCGGACGACTGGGCCAAGATCTCGGGCAAGAAGGGCGAGCGGATCGTCTACATCCGCACCCTGATCAGCGATCGGGAAGAGACGACGGGCGGACGATCCATCGAACGGGTCGGAACCGGTCAGTACCTCTGATCGGCCGCTGATGGGCGTCCGGCCCCATCTGGCCATGGTGCGAGGGTAGGGTCGCCCGCATGGCCATACCCAAGGTCTGCGGCATCGAGACCGAATACGGCATCCAGGTGGTCAACGGGGACCCGAATCCCATAGCGGCATCGTCGGTGCTGATCAACGCCTACGCCCAGGACGTGGCCCGCCAACGGGTGGCCTGGGACTTCGAGGACGAGTCACCGGGGAACGATGCCCGGGGGCAGAGCCGCGAGGGCTCGATGCCTCCGATGATCGAGACCCACCTGGTGAACACCGTGCTGACCAACGGTGCGAGGTTCTACGTCGACCACGCCCATCCCGAGTACTCCTCACCGGAGTGCCGCGATGCCCTCGAGGCCGTGCGGTATGACCGAGCAGGCGAGGAGATCGTCATCCGGTCGATGGAAGCGGCCGATCTGGCCGTCCACGACGGATCGCACCTGGTCGTCTACAAGAACAACTCGGACGGCAAGGGCAACTCGTACGGCTGCCATGAGAACTACCTCATGGACCGAGAGACCCCGTTCAGTCGGGTGATCCACGGCATCACCCCTCACTTCGTGACCCGCCAGCTGTTCTGCGGCGCCGGCAAGGTCGGATCGGAGACGGCCTTCCACGAGCCCCGTTCGGTCGAGTTCCAGCTGTCCCAGCGAGCCGAGTTCTTCGAGGAGGAAGTCGGCCTGGAGACCACACTGAAGCGCCCCATCGTCAACACCCGCGATGAGCCCCACGCCGACCCCAGCCGCTACCGGCGGCTCCACGTGATCGTGGGAGACGCCAACATGGCCGAAGTGGCCACGTTCTTGAAGTTGGGCACCACGTCGTTGGTGCTGGCCATGATCGAGGACGATGTGTCGGGTAGCCGGAGCCTGGCCCTGGCTGACCCCGTCCGGGCCATTCACGCCGTCGCTGTCGACCGGACCTTGACTCAGCCGCTGCTGATGGCCGACGGATCCACGGCCACGGCTCTCGCCATTCAGTGGGAGCTCTACTCATTGGCTCGCAAGTACGCCGACGACCGCGGCCTCGAATGTCTGGGGGCCGAGGAGATCGGTACCTCGGTGCTCGACCGGTGGGAGTACGTCCTCAACGGGCTCGAGACAGACCCGATGAGCCTGGCCCGCCAGGTCGACTGGGTGGCCAAGCTGCAGCTGCTCGAGGCCTACAGCGACCGGCACGGGTGCGGTTGGGGCGACCCCCGGATGACTGCTATCGATCTGCAGTACCACGACCTGCGTCCGTCACGCTCTCTGTTCGCTCGGATGGACACCGAGCGGATGGTCGATGTGGACTCGGTGCAGGCTGCCGTGACCGATCCGCCACGGGACACCCGAGCCTGGTTCCGTGGTGAGTGCCTGAAACGGTGGCCCGAATCGGTTGCCACCGCCAACTGGGACTCCCTGGTGTTCGACCTCGGATCTGACCCGCTGCGGCGCGTACCTATGATGGATCCACTGAAGGGAACGGCGGAACATGTCGAAGCACTGTTGGACAGCTGTGCCGGTCCGGCCGACCTGTTGGAGCGACTAAGCAGCTGAAGGGTGCACGCCTGGTTCACCTCGGGTGCGCACCAGGCGGCCTGAGGATGCCCGGTGGGTCGCCGACAGGCGATAGACGAGTGAACGGCAATTTGAGGAGTGGAGCGATGGCAGAGCGAGAGCTGAAGAAGAAGCAGGCGACCGAGCGGACCGCCGAGGTGGTCGATGAGGTTCCGGCCACGTCCGCCACGGGCGACAAGTTGAAGGCCGAACTGGACGACCTCCTCGACGAGATCGACGAGGTCTTGGAGGACAACGCCGAAGAGTTCGTGCGCAACTACGTGCAAAAGGGCGGCGAGTGAGCCGGTGACCCTGCCGATCTTCACCACGACCGAGGATCCCGGTCCCGACTTCGCCGGCCTCATGCGGCGTCTCAAGGTCCCCACCCTCCCCCTCATGGCCGCCAGCACCGCGGCTGCACCCACCGAGTTCCGCCACGGTACGACCGTGGTGGCGCTCCGCTACGCCGATGGCGTGGTGATGGCTGGTGACCGTCGGGCAACCGAAGGACACTCCATCGCCCATCGCTCCATGGAGAAGGTCTTTCCGGCCGACCGGTACTCGGCCGTGGCCATCGCCGGAGCCGCTGGTCCGGCCATCGAGATGGTGCGCCTGTTCCAGACCCAACTCGAGCACTACGAGAAGGTGGAGGGCGCTGTCCTGAGCCTGGTCGGCAAGGCCAACCAGTTGGGCCAGATGGTGCGAGAACACCTGCCGATGGCCATGCAGGGCCTCGCGGTGGTGCCGTTGTTCGCCGGATACGACCTTGCCCGCCAGACCGGCCGCATCTTCACCTACGACGTGACGGGTGGCCACTACGAGGAGAGCGAGTACAACGCCACCGGCTCGGGTGGCCGCGATGCTCGCACCACCATCAAGCTCGGCTACCGCGACGGCATGGCGCGTGACGCGGCGGTCGAGTTGGCCGTCCAGGCCCTGTACGAGGCGGCCGACGAGGACTCGGCCACCGGTGGTCCTGACCTGATCCGGGGGATCTATCCGCTGGTGGCCACCGTGTCGGCTGAAGGATTTGCCGCCGTGCCGGACGACGAGGTGTCCGACCGGTTCGCCGCCCTGATCGAACGTCGCCGGATGGAGGGTCGCCAGCCATGACCATGCCTTACTACGTCGCACCCGAGCAGGTCATGAAGGACCGGGCCGAGTACGCCCAAAAGGGCATCGCCCGCGGGCGTTCGCTGGTGGCCACCACCTTCGACGAGGGAATCGTGATCGTGGCCGACAACCCGTCCCGGTCGCTCCACAAGATCAGCGAGATCTACGACCGGATCGCCTTTGCCGGGGTCGGCAAGTACAACGAGTTCGATCAGCTACGGGTGTCAGGCATCCGCCACGCCGATACCAAGGGCTACGCCTACAGCCGCGAAGATGTGGAAGCCCGGTCGTTGGCCAACCTGTATGCCCAGTATCTGGGTCAGGTGTTCACCCACGAGATGAAGCCGCTCGAGGTGGAGATCCTGGTGGCGGAGTTGGGCAACGAGTTGCGCCCGCCGCAGCTGTACCACATCGCCTACGAGGGAACCATCACCGATGAGGATCGGTTTGCCGTCCTGGGCGGCGAGACCGAGGCTGTGGCTGCCGCCCTCGACGAAGCGTGGACTGCCACCTGGTCGCTGTCGGAGGCCCTCAAGGCGGCGGTGACGGCCCTGGCTGGTCCCGACCGCACGCTGACCGCCGGTGACCTCGAGGTGGCCGTGCTGGCCGAGGGCAACGGTCGACGCGCGTTCCGTCGCCTGGTCGACGAGGAACTCGCCGCCCTGCTCGACTGACGGTTCGCTGACGGTTCGCTGACGGTTCGCTGACGGCCTGAAGGGCCGCCAGTGCAGTTGGCACGTCGCTCGACGGCGACCACGGTACCGTGCAGGTCATGGACAAGCGGATCTACGGCTTGGAGAACGAGTACGGCGTCACGTGCACCCTGCGCGGCCAGCGTCGACTCAGTCCCGACGAGGTGGCCCGCTACCTGTTCCGCAGGGTGGTGAGCTGGGGCCGCTCTTCCAATGTGTTCTTGGAAAACGGTGCCCGCCTGTACCTCGACGTCGGCAGTCATCCCGAGTACGCCACCCCCGAGTGCGATGACATCGCCGAGCTGGTGGCCCACGACAAGGCGGGGGAGTGGATCCTGTCGTCGCTGGTCGACGGGGCCGAGACCAGGATGCGCGAAGAAGGCATCCGCGGGGACATCTACCTGTTCAAGAACAACACCGACTCGGCCGGGAACTCCTATGGGTGCCACGAGAACTATCTGACCAGTCGGCGCGACGACTTCACCCACTACACCGAGGTGCTGATCCCGTTCCTGGTGAGCCGCCAGGTCTATGCCGGGGCTGGCAAGGTGCTCCAGACGGCCAGGGGGGCCGTGTTCTGTCTGAGTCAGCGGGCCGAGCACATCTGGGAGGGCGTGTCATCGGCGACCACTCGCAGCCGTCCGATCATCAACACCCGCGACGAGCCCCACGCCGATGCCGAAAAGTATCGACGACTGCACGTGATCGTGGGCGACTCCAATATGAGCGAGTACGCCACGTTCCTCAAGATCGGGGCGACCAGCATCGTGTTGCGGATGTTGGAGGACCCGGCCACCGTGCTGCGCGACCTGACTCTCGAGAACCCGATCCGAGCCATCCGCGAGATCAGCCACGACATCACCTGTCGGCGCCTGGTGCGCCTGGCCAACGGACGTGAAATGAGCGCCCTCGACATCCAGAGCGAGTACCTCCAGCGGGCCCTGCGGTTCCGCGACCGTCACGGGCTCTCTCCCCAGGAGGATCGTGCCCTCGATATGTGGGAGCACTGCCTCAAGGGCCTGGAGTCCGATCCGCTGTCGCTGCACCGCGAGTGCGACTGGGTGGCCAAGCACCGATTGGTCGAGGGGTACATGGACCGCCACTCGCTGCCGCTCCACAGTTCGCAGGTGGCCCTGTTGGACCTGCAGTACCACGACATCGATCGCAACCGTGGCCTCTACTACCGAATGCAGCGCCACGATCAGATCGACCGGATCTGCCGCGACCTCGACATCACCGAGGCCATGACCACGCCGCCCCAGACCACCCGGGCCAAACTGCGAGGCGAGTTCGTCAAGCGGGCCAAGGAGAAGCGCCGGGACTTCACGGTGGACTGGGTGCACCTCAAGCTCAATGACCAGGCACAGCGGACCGTCCTGCTGAAGGACCCGTTCAAGTCGAAGGACGAGCGGGTGGAGAAGTTGATCGCCGGCTTGTGAAATACGGCTCGGTTGGCCAGGACTGACGGCGTCGGTGGGGTAGCGTCATCTCACTGTGTCCTACTACCCCCCCGTCTACTCGTCCGAGTCTGGATCGCCGTCTCCGTTCGAAGTCGATCCCAGGGGTACTGACGACGACGAGGGCCTGACCGGAGGTCCGTCGAAAGGCGGGAGCTACCGGTGGGTGATCGAATGGGTGGTCATCTTGATGGCGGTGCTGCTGTGCACCGTGCTCTTGCGGACCTACGTCGTGCAGTCGTTCTACATCCCGTCTCCGTCGATGGTTCCCACACTCGACGTAGGGGACCGGATCATGGTCAACAAGCTGAGCTACGACTTCCACTCGGTCAACCGGGGAGATGTGGTCGTGTTCAAACGGCCGCCGTTGGAGTTGCAGAACTTTCCTGACCTGGTCAAGCGGGTGATCGGACTGCCGGGGGAGCAGGTCTCGTCCAAGGACGGGCACATCTACATCAACGGAAAGATCCTCGACGAACCGTGGCTGGCCCCAGGTCCGACGAGTTTTACCGGTCCGCTCCCCGGCGATGAGCATCCCCAGTTCAACATGCCGGGGCCAGTGACCGTCCCGGCGGGCATGTACTACGTGATGGGTGACAACCGGACCAACTCCGAGGACAGCCGCTATTTCGGCCCGATTTCGAAGTCGCTGATCGTCGGCCGTGCAGTAGCCGTGGTGTGGCCCCTGGCCCACGCCAAGGGAGTCTGAGCACCCGCTCGTCGCTACGCCGCAGCCGTCCAGTTCGCCCGGCACGTCTTGGGGCCCTGCCCACCGGTAGAGTGATCTGGTGTCGTTACTCAGTCCGGCGAAGATCTTGGTGGTCCTGATCATCGCCATCGTTGTCCTCGGACCCGACAAGCTGCCCAAGGTGGCTCGCCAGGTCGGATCCTTGTGGGGCGATTTCCGACGCCTCCGACAGCGGTGGGAGACGGATGTCCGGGGCAACTTCCCCGACCTGCCGTCCACCGAAAAGATTACCCAGGCCGTGCGGTCTCCGATCACCTTCCTCGACTCGTTGGCCGACTCGCACGAGGCCGACAACGAGGCCACGCCACCTGCCTCAAGCGATTATCGGCCGCCCGACCCGCAAGGAGATGGCGTCGTACCCTCAGGCGGGTCCAACCGAGCGTCGGGAGTGGTCCATGCCGACGAAGAGGCCTCGATCCCCGGCATCTCCATCAGCGATCCCCAGGGCACCGTCCACCGAGTCCGGTCCGACGGGTCTTCGGGGTCCGCAGGGTCGGGTCGCCCGGACGACCCGTCGATGAATTGAGCGCGATGACGCCCCTAGGGGCGGTCGTGCGTCCGGGACTGGCGTAGCCGTGGCCCTGTCGCTCAGACGCAAGACCGAAAAGCCAGCCCCAGACGCCATGACGCTGGTCGAGCACCTGACCGAGCTGCGTCGCCGGGTCATCGTCTCGGTCATCGCCTTCGTGGTGATGGCCACCGTGGCGTTCCTCGCCTACAACTGGATCCTGGCCCTGCTCAAGCACCCCTACTGCGAGGTGGCGCCTACGCACTGTGGGTTCTACGTGAGCGGACCGTTGGACGGGCTGGCGCTGCGCATCAAGATCGCCGCCTACGGGGGTCTATTCCTGGCTTCGCCCATCTGGCTGTGGGAGCTGTGGCGGTTCATCACCCCTGGGCTCAATCCGAAGGAGAAGCGGTACGCCATCCCCTTCGTGGTGGCCACCATCACTCTGTTCACACTGGGGGCCGCCGTGGCCTACTTCATGTTCCCCCATGCGCTGAAGTGGTTGGACTCTATTGGCGGCCCGACCCTGACCCAGATTCTCGATCCCAACAAGTACCTAAGCTTGATCATCTTGCTCATGGTGGCCTTCGGCATCGCCTTCGAGTTCCCGGTACTCCTGGTGTCACTCGAGATCGCCGGGGTGCTGACGCCCCAGCAGCTCTCGTCGTGGAGAAGGTGGGCCATCATCGGGATCGTGGTGCTGGCCGGAGTCATCACCCCGAGCTCGGATCCGTTCTCCATGATGGCCATGGCCATTCCGCTGTACATCTTCTACGAGATCTCGATCGTCATCGGCCGGATCGTTCGTCGATGAAGACCGGGGCACCCGCTCCGGATGATCCGGGGAAGGGGCCGAGGGAGCAGTTCGAGCAAGAACTCGGGTTCCGCCTCGATCCCTTCCAGCACCAGGCCATGGACGCCATAGACAACGGCGAGTCCGTTCTGGTCAGTGCGCCCACCGGCTCCGGCAAGACCCTGGTGGCCGACTATGCCGTGGCGAAAGCGCTGGCCGCCGGCGGCAAGGCGTTCTACACCACACCGATCAAGGCGCTCTCCAACCAGAAGCTGGCCGAGTTGTCGGCTCGCTACGGCGCCCATCGGGTGGGGCTACTGACCGGCGACGTATCCCATCAGCCCCGGGCACCCATCGTGGTGATGACCACCGAAGTGCTCCGCAACATGATCTTCGCTCGGTCGCCTCTGTTGACCGGCGTCCTCTGCGTAATCCTCGACGAGGTGCACTACCTGCAGGATCCCTACCGGGGCTCGGTGTGGGAAGAAGTGCTGGTGCTCGCACCTCGAGGGGTGATGTTCGTCGGGCTGTCGGCCACGGTCAACAACGCCGAGGACTTCGGACAGTGGCTCACCTCGGTACGAGGGCCGACCCGGGTGGTGGTCGAGACGCACCGTCCGGTGACCCTCCATCATCACTACGCCGTGGCCGAGCGGGGCCGGGACGGGGTGACGGTGCTCCCTCTGCTGCGCAACGGAGCCGCCAACCCCGACGGCCTCCGATTGGACGATCGCCGAAAGCGCAACAGCCACCAGCGCCTGCGAGTACCCCGCCGGACCGAGGTGGTGGCCTACCTGGAGTCGGCAGGCATGCTTCCGGCCATCAACTTCATCTTCTCTCGGGCGGCCTGCGACGATGCCACCCGCCAGTGCCTCCAAGACGGAGTCCGACTCACCACCGACGACGAACGGGCTCGCATCCGCGTGCTCATCGAGGAGTCGGTCGAGCGGCTGTCCGACGATGACCTGCGCACGCTCGGCTACGGCCAGTGGTCGGCCGCCTTGGAGGCCGGGGTGGCTCCTCATCACGCCGGTCTGGTGCCGGCATTCCGCCAAGCGGTGGAGCGGTGCTTCTCGGAAGGCTTGCTGAAAGTCGTGTTCGCCACCGAAACGCTGGCGCTCGGCATCAACATGCCGGCCCGCACTGTGGTGGTGGAGCGGTTCGCCAAGTTCCGGGGTTCGGACACCTCGGCTCTTACCTCGGGCGAATACCAGCAGCTGACCGGTCGGGCCGGTCGGCGCGGCATCGACACCGTTGGCCATGCCTTCGTCTTGTGGAACCAGGCCACTACCTTCGGACTGGTGGCCCGGACGGCGGTGGCCCCGCCACCGGACCTGGTGTCCTCGTTCCACCCCACCTACAACCTGGCGGTCAACTTGGTCCGGCGGTGGACCCAGGAAGAGGCCTACAGCCTCCTGGAGTCCTCCTACGGGCAGTGGCAGGCCCCCGAGGGGTCCGAGTCGCTGGTGGACCTCCTGGACCGGCGTCTGGCGATTCTGGGGGATCGGGGCTTCCTGGATGGATGGGGGCTCACCGAAGACGGTTTGACGCTGTCGGCGATTTATCACGAGTCGGATCTCTTGGTGGCGGAGGTCTTGCGCACCGGCGTGCTCGACGGACTGGAGCCGGCACACCTGGCCGGGGTGGCCTCGGCCCTGACCTTCGAGGCCCGTCGAGCCGGAGACGATCCGCCCGTACCCCGCCAGTCGCGGGTGGTCGAGCGGCTGGCTGCCATCGAAGTACTGGCGGACGGGTTGCGGGCCGACGAGCGGAGGGCCGGACTCCGACGCACGCGCCGACCCGATGGGGGACTGGCCCGGGCCGTAGTGGCGTGGGCCAGCGGAGGGACACTGGCCACCGTGCTGCGCGATGCCGAGGTGGCCCCGGGTGACTTCGTGCGCAACGTCCGCCAGGTGGTCGACCTGGTGCGACAGATCGGCCAGGTGGCCAAAGAGCCGGCCACGAGGGACTCGGCCGATCTGGCGGCGGCCCTGCTGCGTAGGGGTGTGGTCGGGGCGGACGACCCGGCAGCACTGGGGTCCGCGCCTGAGGACCCGTCTGGGTCCTAATGTCTGCGAGGCATGTTCCCCTACGCCGTGGAATCGTTCAGTGCCGAAGAGTCAGATGTCCTTCGGCGGTACTTCACCAACCTCGACCAGCCCGTCTTCGCGCTCGTCAATCTGCCCGAGGTGGTCAAGGGTGCCCTGTTCGCCCGATACTCCCGGTCTCACAAGAGCTTGCGGCGCCTCTTCCTCGACGAGTTCCTCGGTGAGCTCGACATCAGTGGCGATGCCAGCGTGGATGCCACTGTCGGCCTCAAGCGGGCCGAAGAGCTCTACGAAAAGGTCTTCTTCGAGTACGGCGACGACTCGGTGGCCCAGCTCGGCGGCGTCCATCTGGCGTGCGAGCAGGCGTCCAACGTACTGACCAAGGTGCTCGAGTGGGGTCGCCTCATGGCCTACTTGGAACAGTCCACCCGCTACATCGCCTACAACGACCGGATGGCCACCGGCCACTACCGGTACTTCCGTGACCCGGGTCTGCTGGACTCGCCCTTGGGTGCCCGCTATGTGGGCGACATGGACCGGATGTTCGACACCTACGGCGAACTTCTGGTCGAGGCCCAGTCCTGGCTGGCGGCACGGCACCCTCGCCAAGAGGGTGACTCTGACTTCGTGCACCGCCAAGCGGTAAAGGCCAAGGGACTCGACGCGCTCCGGGGGCTGCTGCCCGCCGGCTCCCTGTCCAATGTCGGCATCTACGGCACTGGGCAGTCCTACGAGATGCTGCTGCTGCGCATGCGGTCCCACCCACTGCCCGAGGCCCGTGGGTACGCCGACATGATGCTCGAGGAGCTCCGCAAGGTCATCCCGTCGTTCCTGCAGCGGGTGGATCGGCCCGATCGGGGCGGGGTGTGGGGTGAGTACCTGACCGCCACCCGCACCGACACCGCACGAGTGGTGGCCGAGCTCTTCCCGGACCTGGTCGGCCCCGACAGCGATCCGGTGGCTGGACCCTCGGGTCAGCCGACGGTCGACCTACTGGACTTCGATCCCGACGGCGAGGACAAGGTCATCGCCGCCATCTGCGCACCCCGCACGTCCCGGCCTGAGTCTGAGGTGCTGGAACGGGTCCGGCTGCTGGGCGCGGAGGAGAAGCGTTCGATCCTGGCTGCCTATGTCGGCGACCGGAGCAACCGGCGCCACCGTCCGGGGCGGGCGTTCGAGCGGACCGACTATCGCTTCGACGTGGTCACCGACTACGGCGCCTTCCGCGATCTGCAGCGCCACCGGATCCTGACCATCGAGTGGCAGCCGCTAGGTGGAGCGCTCGGCTACAACATCCCCGAGGTAGTGGACGAGTCCGGGCTGACCGATCGCTACGTGGAGTCGATGGAGCGTTCTCGAGAGCTGTACGAGGCGCTACTTCCGACGTTCCCGGACCAGGCGTCGTACGCCGTCGCTCTGGCCTTCCGGATCCGCTACTCGATGCAGATGAATGCCCGCGAAGCCATGCACCTGGTGGAGTTGCGCTCCGGCCCGCAGGGACATGCCAGTTACCGGTGGGTGGCCCAGGAGATGCACCGCCAGATTGCCGACAAGGCCGGGCACCGGCTCTTGGCTGAGGCCATGTCCCACGTGGACTACGGCGCCGAGGACCTCGAACGGCTCGAAGCCGAGCGCCGCGCCGAGCAGCGGAGGAATTCCTCGGTTTCTCCAATTAATCCTGCAACTCCCTGAACAGGGACGTTCTGGAAACTCCCTGTTCAGAGGCTGCCACCATCATTTGACGGGGTACCGGCTGAGTGACGTATGGTGCACCAAGTCCCAGTCGCCCTGAGGTGTGCACCCGGTTGCTTCGGCCATCGGTTGCTCCGCAGGGGGGATGCTGTGAGAGGTGGAGGAGGGCCCAGGGGGTCGAGTAGAAAACACCTCCCAGGGGCTTTCGGTGCAAGCCGGAGGCAACTGGGAAGTGGTGCCAAAGATCCCTTGGGCCTGACCGCCTGGCTTCCTGAATGCCTGGCTTCCTGAATACCTGGCTGCCTGACCGCCTGGCCGGCCGGAAGTGCGGTGCTGGCGGAGGGCATGGGCCGAGCGCAGCAGTGGCTAGCGGCAGTAGCCGCAGGCGCATTGGGTGGCAGTGCTGCAGGGTTCCTGGCCTATATGTGCAGTGGCGACAGCGGTATGCGCCACAACTACCGGCTTTCCTGGCATGATCCCCTCGCAGAAGCGGGACGCACCCACAGCACCATCTGGGATGGCGATGTCGGGTGCAACGATCGAACGGAAGGCCGGGCCGTCTATGCTCCCGGCCAACTCACCACCGAAAGACCGATATGGCAGAAGACATCGATGAAGTTGAAGCTCCCGATGAGCTGATCGAGGACGACCTCGACGACGACGACCTGATTGAGGACGACGCCCTGGCGCTCGATGACGATGACGATGACGACGTCATTGCCGTCATCGAGGTCGAGGATGAGGAGCCCGATCCTGTCGACGTACCCGCTGGCACAGCCAAGGCTGTGGCCAAGGCTGCAGGCGAAGAGGTCGAGGATGATGACGAAGAGGAGCCGGACGACGAGGATGTCGAAGCCAGCCTCGATACGATTCTCAAAGAACGGCTCGTCGTCGAAGAGATCGAGGATGATGAGGAGTCCCCGGAGCCTGAGGATCGCAGTGGTGACGGCAGCGTTGAGCGTGTGCTGCCCAAGCAGCCTGGTGAGTTCGTCTGCCGGTCCTGCTTCTTGGTGAAGCACGCGAACCAGCTAGCGGACAAGAAGAAGAAGCTCTGCCGCGACTGCGTCTGATCGGAAGTGAGCATGGTGGAAACTCCAGAAGAAGTGACTAACGATGTGCCGCTGAGCGAGCGCTTTCTCGATCTGTTGGTATTCCTTCCCACCGGGCTGGCGGTGACAGTGGCCGAGGAGCTTCCTCGACTAGCAGAGCGCGGCCGGGAGCGGCTCGGTGTCCAGGTCAACTCGGCTCGGGCCATCGGTGAGTTCGTGGTTGTTGCCGGCCAGGACGAGTTGAAGCGACGCGTCGGAAGTATTCGCCCGAATGGTCGTCGTGCTCATCCGTCGCCAAGCGGTGAGACATCTGGCGGTGCGATGCCTGGCGGTGCGATGCCTGGCGGTGAGACGCCGTCCAACGCCCCGCCCCGCCTGCGTCGGATCCCCAGACCACCAGTTGCCGACGTTCCGACACCAGAGCCGACACCAGCCGACGCTCCAGCCGACGCTCCAGCCGACGCTCCAGCCAACGCTGCGGTCAACGCGACCGACACTGCTCCGGCCCCCCAGCACGCTCCGGCCCCCGGTTCTGCCACTGCCCCCGGTTTTGCCACTGCTGCCGGTTCTGTCAACGGCGTCGGGTCAGCTCCCACTGCCCGATCGGCCTTGTTTGATCGTCCAGCGACGACGGGTCAGACGACGACTCAGACCCCGGCCGCCCCGACGGTAGCTCCGGGCTCATCCTCGAGCCGACCCATCCGGGCTGTCGGTGGGCACATCCCTGATGTGACCAGTCTGGCCATCCCCGGATTCGACACGCTGTCGGCATCTCAGGTGGTCCACCGATTGGATGGGCTGAGCCGCTCAGAACTGGTGGCCACACGCGCCTATGAGTCAGCCACCCGTGGCCGCCGGACCATTTTGAGCAGGGTCGACCAACTGTTGGACGAGCGGTCCTGACTCCGAAGCCCGGCGACGGACTCTCGGCGGCACTAGTCGAACGGGTTCGAGTCGCCTCTTCCGTCGACCTCGACCGTCTGGTCGAGCTGACGGCAGCCTTCCACGAGGCCTCACGTGGCCGCAGGGGTGGCACGCTCACGGAACCCGGCGATCCTGGCGGAACGCCTCCAGGAGCCACGAGCGAGGCTGTGGCGACCTACCTGGGCGATCCTGAGCGGCTGGCGCTGGTTGGCACTCTGGACGACTGGGTGGCCGGTGTGGCTCTTTGCCGGGTCGACAGCCCCGCCGCACGTGGCGTGCTCGACCTCTGCTTCGTGGAGCCTGGGGCTCGCCAGGTGGGGCTCGGTCAGATGCTGCTCGAGCGCTCGCTGCGCTGGTTCCGCGAGCGTGGGTGCACCGGAGTGGACGGAACTGCGCTCCCCGGCGACAGGGAGGCCAAGCAGTTCTTCGAGTCGTCAGGTTTCAAAGCACGGCTGTTGGTCATGCACCGCCCGCTCGACTGAGTGCCCGCTGGGCCATGCGCCATCGCTGCAAGGCCGACCAGGGCGCCGACCGACCAGGGCCGACCGACCAGGGCGCCGACCGACCAGGGCCGACCGACCACGGGGTGCGCCTAGGAGGTGCGGCGACTCGAGGGTCGTGCGGGCACGGGGCGACGTGGTCCCGGGGGCGGGGGGATCGGGATCCCCATGAGTCGGGCCAACTCCGGTACGTACCCTGCTGCCTTGCGGGCCTCCGTCAAGAGCGCCTCGTCGGCATCGGCAGGGATTCCCGCAGGCTTCACGGTGCGGCGCACCGGGCACTCCACGACCACTTCGAGCAGCGCCAGCCACTCTTGGGGAGGCAGTTCCGACGTCATGGCCTGACCAGCCGCGTCAGACAGGCGGACTGCCAACTCGGCCGACAGGCGGGTAGCGGGCTCGGGCGGGCGGATGGAGGCGCGCACGGCATCAACGACGCGGCCCTCGTCGAGGGAGGTGGTGATGCGCTCGACCCAGCGCTCGCGCAGTGCGGTCACTCGCTCGGTCAGACTGGTCCGAAGCGAAGTCACCATTTCGGTGCCCTCCTCATCGAGGGTGACCGTCGAGGCCGAAGCGACGATGGAACGCAACTCGCGCAGCGGGGTGTCCTTACCTGAGCTACGAGCCACGGAGGCCCGGTCTTTCCAGGTCGCCAGGTTGATGATGGGACGAAGCTCCTCGGCCATGGCCATCAGCGGAGCTTCGGTCACCTCAGGGCGACCTTCGGCCTTGGCCCGGGTGTTCTGCTCTTGGATGGCCTGGCGCACCGATGGGATCCCGCCCTTGATCAACTGCTCGGCCACGGGGATCTGTTCGGGACGCAGGTCGGCCAGCGCTGCATTGCGGAAGACAGTCGAAGTAGCGGGACGCCGATCGCCCCTGTCGCCCCGATCGCGACTGGCGCCATCGCGCCCGCCAGGCCGAGCCGGTCCTGCACTGCGTGCTCCGTCTCGTGACGGTCCGCCCTCGCGACCACGGCCTTCGCCGCCACCACTGCCGGGCCCACGGCTGTCGCCGCTACCGCCACCACTGCGGGGTCCACGGCTATCGCCGCTACCGCCACCACTGCGGGGTCCACGGTCGCCGTCAGGACGCGGTCCACGGCTCGAGGGGCGTCGAGCGCCGTCACGGTCGTCGTCGCCGTAGTCGTCACGTCGGCGCTTGCCCTTGCCAGCGAGCACCACATTGACGTCGGGGCCCTTCTGGGGGGTGCCGATCACCTCGATGCGATCGACCGGCTTAGGCGCAGACTTGCCCTTGGGGGCGAGGAGTGCGGTAACGGTCGTGCCGTCCAGGGTCATCTCCACTTCGGCTCGCAGCACGCTCCCTGCGACGGTGCCTGCGGGGACGAGTTCGGCCGAGACCGTGCCGCGAGGCTGCTTGGCCCCCGCGGCTCGCCACGTCCACGTGGATTCGTCTGACTGACTGGTGAGTTCGACTTCGATTCGATGGCCCATACCGGGCGACAGGCTACTGCCGAAGAGGGACCCACGTTGACGGCCGGTTCCAGACGGCCCGTATTGGACGACTGCGGTCCGATCCCGACAGGGGATCACCGGGGCGATTCGCCAGTGTCGCTGGGCGCGCATCGGGTTCCAGAACCCCCTACGCTGCTTACGATGGAGACCAGGTCAGCCGACGTCAATCAGCCTCAGATCGGCAAGAGCGAGCCATTAGATCCGGCCTGGGTAGCCCGCTTGTCAGCCCCACGGGCCGAGCCGGCTGGAGATGGTCAGGCGCCGTCAGCCGAAGACCTGGACTCGATCCTGGCGGTCGCTATGACGGTGCCAGACCACGGAACTCTTCGGCCCTGGAGGTTCGCTGTATGCATCGCTGAGGGCCGAAACCGGTTCGCCACAGCCCTGGTCGAAGGTCTTCACGAGGACAAAGGGCCGGACCTTCCTGATGGCCTGGTGGCCAAGATGCGGAGCAAGGCATATGCCGCTCCGTGCGCCATCGTGCTGATCTCGTCGCCGAACACCGACTCCAACGTGGCGTTGTGGGAGCAGGTGGCGTCTGCTGCGTGCACCGGGTACGCCGTGGTGCTGGCCGCTACCGGACTCGGCTACGGGGCCATCTGGAAGAGTGCGGCAGTTCTCGATACTTCGCCGGTCCGCACGCTGTTCGCACTTGGTGCTGGGGAATCAGTCCTGGGTTGGATCAACCTCGGGACTCCGGCACCGTTCGGACGCAAGCAGGAACGAGCTGCGCACGGGGAGCACCCCAGTGCTCGAATCCTCCGCATCGATACCTAGGGCAGCGGCATCTGACGGCGTGAACGAGTCGGTACTCCCGATTGCGGCAATAGACTGGCCGTGATCATCACGCATACACGCTGGTCGATCCCTCCACTCACACCCGAGGCACGGGCTCCGGGGGCTTGTCGATGCCGAGTCCTGGTTCTTGCCCGAAGGCCGGCTGGGGGGTGAAGGACCACTGCGGGTCTTCGTCGGTCGGGCCGTGGCGAGCAAGCTCCCACCCGTTGTAGGTCTTCAAGAAGTGATGGTGGTGACAGATCCGAGCCAGGTTG
>CAIVIS010000458.1 GCA_903906055.1 uncultured Acidimicrobiaceae bacterium | reverse complement strand
GGATCCCCGACCGACAGCGCCGCCATGGCGGCCACGAAGCGCTCGGTGAACTCGTCGGCCACATCGGCGTGGACGATGACCCGCTTGGCGGCGCTGCCCGACTGTCCGTTGTTCTGCACTCGGGCCTGCACGGCTACCGGGACGGCCCGGTCGAGATCAGCAGAAGGCAGGACGATGAACGGGTCGCTGCCACCGAGCTCCAAGACCACCTTCTTTCCGACGGCCCCGGCCTGGGCAGCCACGGCCCGGCCGGCGCCCACACTCCCGGTCAGCGTGACCGCCGCCACCCGGCGATCGGCGATGATGGCCGGAACCTGATCGGTGCCGATCAGCAGCGTCTGCAGCAAGCCATCGGGGGCTCCGGCCCGGCGGAACAGGTCCTCGAGGAGCAGTGCGGTCCGAGGGACGCTAGGGGCGTGCTTGAGGAGGCCGACGTTGCCGACCATGACGGCAGGGGCGATGAATCGGGCCACCTGCCACAGGGGGAAGTTCCACGGCATGATGGCCAGCACCACGCCGATGGGTTGGTAGGTGACCAGACCCAAGGACGCCTCGACGGGGACCTCTTGATCTTCCAGCATCGCCTCGGCGCGTTCGGCAAACCAGCGAAAGCCGGTGGCGCACTTGGACACCTCGCCCTTGGCTTGGGCGAAGGGCTTGCCCATCTCGGTGGTCATGACGTGGGCGATGTCGGGCACCTCGCCTTCGAGTAGTTCGGCCGCGGTGATCAGCAACCGGGACCGCACGGCGAAGGTCGTGGTGGCCCACTCGGTGGCACATGCAGCCGCCGTGGCCAGCTTCGCCTCGACGGTGGCCGCGTCGAAGGGGGTGAACGACTCGAGCAGTTCGCCGGTGGCCGGGTTGATGGTGGCGATAGGAGGACCGAAGTCAGCGGGGCTCATGGCTACCAGTATCGCCCAGGACGGCCGGCCATCTCACCCCAAGCCCAGCGCCCGTCTCACCCCAAGCCCAGCGCCCGTCTCACGCAAGGCCAAGCGCCTCGGGCAGCGCCAGGCGCCGGACCTTGCCGGTGGCTGTGCGGGGCAGGTCTTCCACTACCTCGTAGCGCTTGGGCCGCTTGTAGCCAGCCAGGTGGTCGATGGCGTGGCGGCGGAGGGCATCGACTACCGCCTCGGCGTCGCCCTCGGCGGTCGTCACCACTGCCGCGCACACTTGCTGGCCCCATCGCTCGTCGGCCAGTCCGAAGACGGCTACTTCCTCCACCCCGTCCACATCGGACAAGGCCGCCTCCACCTCGGCTGGATAGACGTTGACTCCGCCAGAGATGATCAGATCGTCGCGGCGACCATCGAGGTAGAGGTAGCCGTCAGCGTCGAGCCGCCCAAGGTCGCCCACGGTGAACCAGCCGTCCCTCCATGCCGTCGAGGTCTTGTCCTCGTCACCCCAGTAGGCGAACCGAGAGAAGTCTGGCGGTCGACACCACACGGTGCCGTCATCGTCCACGGCCAAGGTTCGTCCGCGCCTGGCCCGGCCGACCGTGCCCGGTCGCTCCGTCCACTCGGAAGGCGAGCACACGGTGAACTGACCCTCGGTGGCTCCATAGAACTCCCACAGGACGCCAGGGCCGACCACGTCGAAGGCGGCTCGCTTGAGTGCCGGAGGACACGGGGAGCCGGCATGGACCATGAGACGTAGCCGGGCGAACCGCTCGGGTCCGTTGTCGTCCAGGGCCAGCAGCCGGGTCAGGGCCGACGGCGCCCAGAACGTAGTGGTCGGGACGGGCCCGAACCTCCCCTCCAAAGCCCCAGCGGCCACGCCAGCGTCGAAGTGCGGAAGGATCACGCAGGTCCCGCCGGCCAGGAGGGTCCCGCCGGCGAAGCGGATCGACACCGAGTGGTACATCGGTGAGCACACCAGGTGGACGTCGTCGGGTCCGAACCCCCACAGGTCGGCCTCATCGGCCAGAGCGGCCACGGCCGCTTCCTCGTCCCAGATGCCCGACCACACGCCCTTGGCGCGTCCAGTCGTGCCCGAGGTGTAGTACATCGGTCGAGCCATGGGTCGAGGGGCCAGCTCCGTCGGGCTCCCGGCGTCGAGGGCATCCAAGGCCTGATCGTCCAGGATCGCCAGAGCAGGCTGGGCGTCGGCGATCAGGAGGTCGCGTTCGCCATCGAGGAGCGTGGCGTTCATCAGCACGGGCACGATCCCTGCCCGCAGTGCACCGAGCACTGCACACAGGAGCCGACTCGACGACGGCAGGCAGAACACCACCCGGTCCCCCACCGCCAGCCCGGCGGCCAACAAGGCACCAGCCATGCGGGCCTGGATCAACTCGGCGTCGGCCGCGGTCAACACCTCGACGGTCCCAGGATCGGTCATGCGGCGCCTCCGGACTGGGCAGCATCAGCCTCGAGCACATCGATGACGGGCGGCTCGGTGGGCTCGTCGGGCTGGCCTCTAGATGGGCTGGCGGTCGGGCTGGCGGTCGGGCTTCCTGATGGGGAGCCCGTGGGCTCTGGGTCACCCAGGTTGGTCAGCACGGTCGGCCAGAAGAACGAGGCGAGCGCGACCAGGGCCAGTAGTGCCAGGGCCCCGGCGATGGTCACGGCACGCACCCCGTGCAGGTCGGCGATGGAGCCCTGGATGATCGCACCCAGGGGATAGATGAGACCGAGCGCCATCATGTAGATGCTCAGGATCCGACCGCGTGCGGCCACCGGCGCCCGGTGCTGTACCACGGTGTTG
>CAIVIS010000457.1 GCA_903906055.1 uncultured Acidimicrobiaceae bacterium | reverse complement strand
TGCGCGGAAACCACCGGGGTGGGCAAGGTCGCTTCCTTCGACAAAGCCATCAGTCGAATACCCACGGTCGAGAGAATCGAGCCCTAGGGGATCCATGGGTTGTTGTCGTTGCGACAACGATCGGTGTTGGTCAACAGCACCGGTCATCATGACCGGGACCGTGCACCGACCGATGGAACTAGCCGTCCTGCGAGCAAATAGCGAAACGGGTCATCAGAGATTTCGATCCAAACCAAGGAGTTCTCGACGGCGTGCAACATGCCGTCGTCCTCGATGCCGTGCTTCCGAACCCACCCGTGAATCTCCAGCAGATAAGTGTATGACGTTTATCTTGCCCTGACGAGTGACACTTTGCGTCTTTCAATCGCTTGACCAACCTTCCTTCAACGCTGGAATCAGCCGCGAGAAAGGTTCGAACAAAGTCCCATCACTTCCCTGAGGATCAGAGGCGACCCTGTGGAAAATCACGCTTAGCGGGGCCCACTGAACAAGAACCCCCCAGGTCAATGCCGGAAAAAGGTTCGAGTCCCATCGCCTCCACCACATCGAGAATGTTCGAACTGGCGCTGGTCGTGCTTCACGACATCAGAGCACCCAAGTCAGTATTGAATATTGAGGGCATAGCGAAGGGCTCGGTCAAGCGAGGCTCGTTGCAGGAGTCCAAGTTGTCCTACGACCTGGTCGTCAATGACCGACTTCGGGATCGTCACGAGGTTGTCGCAAGTGATGACGCAGTTTTCGGGCAGACCTTCTTCCGGGCCGATTTCAACTTCTGACCGGATTCCCCTGATCGTGCGGGCAATCGGTGCGCAAGTCACGGCCGTCAGCACCTCGATGGCTGCATCCCTCGTCACGATGCACACCGGTCGTCGGCCGGCAGGATCGCCAAGGTCCGCCCAAACGAGATCGCCACGCTTCACCACGCTGGCATCGTTTTGGCAGCCAGCCTTCGCGCCGATTCAACGATGGCGGGATCCTGAGGAGTCATCCGATACGAGGCCTGCAGCGCGTCATCGGCCAATCGGTCGCCCTCAGCACTGATGACAGCAAGTGCTCCTTGACGCAGTAACTCAGAGCGATTCGTACCGTGTTCTCAGGCAATCCGGTCGAGCTGGGAAACAAGTTCATCATCAAGCTGGACAAGTACCTGGCGTCTGGGCATGACCATATGGTATCCCATATGGTTCGAGGCTTAGGCCGTTGGGATATCCATCACGGGTTCGAGTCACGGACACAGAAGCATCGGGGATGCTCGCTCCAGCAAGCGGACCTCAACATGCCTCGATGAACAGTGCCCACCGATCCGGTAATGGGAGACAGGCGGAGCCCTGTGCGCCAGGACGCACGCAGAGCGACCCCGAAGGATCCCCCTCGTGGGGTGACCTGCCCTGACCTTGCGGGGCCTCCGTGGCCATTGTTACCCGGGTGCGGCAACCGGGCTCCCCATCGAAGGTGACTGGTCGACACCGCCCCTGTGATCCGGCCGCCTGATACAACGATTCAACTTGGTCGGCTCGCTCGCGCCAGCGTTGTGGACCAGGGCCATGTTCGCCAACGGGCTGCCGCGATCAGTCCCCTGTCGAGGGATCGATGACTGATGCCACACGGGTCACTCTGTCGGCTGGAAACCCTCCACAACGAGCGTGCTCGAGGATGATGTCTTCGTCGGGTGCCACATAGACGCAGTAGAGCTTGTCGTCCGTGACGTAACTCTGCAGCCACCGGATCTCCGGTCCGAGAGTACCGATCACCTGGTTCGACTTCTCGCTGATTGCCTGGAGCTCTTCAGCTGTCAGGTTCCCTGCCCCTGGCAGCTCCCGCTCGATCATGAACTTCGGCATGATTCCTCCTGTCCGGTACTATCGTACCAATGGTATTTCTTTTACATACGTTAGGTACGTCATTATGCATACTGTAAGTATGGATGTCAAGGGTCCACGTGACAAACGGGTGGTGCAAGGTGAGGTGACTCGCTCAGCTCTCATCGACGCTGCTCGTGAGTTGTTCGGAAACCAGGGATATGGCGACACCTCGACCGACGAGATCGTCACCAGGGCTGGGGTCACCAAGGGAGCCCTCTACCACCACTTCCGCGGAAAGGACGACTTGTTCCGTGCCGTGTTCGAGCAGGTCCAGCGGGAAGTTTCGGACCAGGCAGTCGCCGAGTTCCTCGGCCCCGATTCGTGGGAGGCACTCGTCAACGGTTGCGATCTGTGGGTCCGCGCTCATTTGGATGCATCGGTCAGGCGCATCGTGATGCAGGACGCTCGAGCCGTGCTCGGCGCGGATGAGGTACGCGCCATCGAAAATCGATACGGCGTCGTGGCCCTTCGGGGTGCGCTCCGAAAGGCAATGCACGCCGGGGTACTGGAGCGACAACCGCTGCGCCCACTTGCCCTCCTCCTGATGGGGGCATTGAGCGAGGGTTGCTTCTACATCGCTGATGAATCGGACCCGGCCGCAGCCCAGATCGAGGTCGCCGATCTGATCACTCGGATGTTGTCAGCGTTTCGGACGACGGCTCAGGAGTAGCCGCTTCGCATCGGCAGATTCAGGATTCGGTGGCTTGCCGCCGAAGAGTTGCAACCACCCCTTGAACCCGCCAACTCAACACTCCACCAATCGCCGAATGATCCCCAGCGAAATGGACGGACAGGTGAACAGGCCGGAGCGATCGGTTGCCATACCGACCGAATCAGCATGGGCGCCAGTGTTGGCACCTCGTCGAGGACGAGCACGCCGGTGATGTGCAGGTAGCCGGTGGCGGCCAGCCGAGCTGCCAGGACCTCGTCGTCATCGTCGTCGAGGCTGAATGATTCGATCACGTCCGACGGCCGGCCATCTGCCTCATTCAGCCCGGGCATAGTCGCACCTCAGCGCTCATAGTGGTATCGGGACTGCAAGATCACGAGGTCGTCACCGTCGACGAGGTAGACCAATCGGTGCTCTTCATCGATCCGACGCGACCAGCACCCCGCAAGGACGTGGCGGAGCGACTCAGGCTTTCCAATTCCTGAGAACGGGTCTCGGAGCGTGTCGTCGAGGAGTCGATCGAGTCGCTTGAGCGTCTGGCGGTCCGCTGCCTGCCAGTACTGGTAATCCTCCCACCCATGCGGCGTGAAGACGAGTCTCAACGATCGAGTTGGTGAACGCTGCGCTGTCCCGCCTGCGCTTGCGTCAGGCTTTCGAAAAGCCGGGTGGCGTTGGCTGGAGCACGCAGTAGCCAGGCGGTCTCGGTGAGCGCGTCGTAGTCCGCACGTGAGAGCAGCACGGCGTCGCCCCGCTTGGAGGTGATCTCGACTGGTTGGCGGTCGTCGTTTACCTGCTGGATGAGCGGGAACAAGTTCTTGCGTGCTTCGCTGGCGGTGATGGCCACTTTTACCTCCTCAATGGTACAAGTTATAGTACCACTACGCAGTGGCTTCAAAACCACGAAGGCGCCGAATCAGTAGTTCAACGCGAGGGCAGTGCCGCTTACCGCGAGCTATGACGCACCCCTGAGGGGGCGATCGAAATTGGTCCCATCGCCTCCGCCCAAGTTGCACGAACAGCATCGGTCTCCACGGGAACATTTTCCCTGATCAGAGCCAATATTTCATCGGCACTTTCCCACCGAGGGAATGGCCGACGTGCCAACCCACAAGCGGTAGTGCCAGATGAATGTCCCGCTGCTCTCGCCGGCCAGCGGCTGTCGATACTTCTGGTCGGAGTGTGTCCCGCAACCCCGGCCGACCTGGCCGGGATGGGTCAATTGTCGAACAGGAGTGCCACTCCGGCTCCTCGCTTGCGACGGCCGCGGCTACGCCTCAGGCGCTGCCCCTCGCATCTCACCAAAGAAGGGGAATCAGGCGAAATCGGGTCATCGCTGCAAATCTTCCGAATCCTGGGAATGTTGCCCGCAGGAGCCGCTCCTCGGCTCGGATCCGCACAAGTTGCAGCCCAACCACGACTAGTGCACCCAGGATTGGTATCAGCCGCGGGTTCGCAACGGTCACTCCAAGAATCATGAGCAGTTCAGCCAAGTAGATCGGATGGCGGACGAGCCGGTATGGCCCCTTCGCCACCAGTGATCGGCCTTGAGGACCAAACGAAAAGTTGGTTCCCAAGGAATTCGCGCTGATGACAGCCAACGACACTCCCAACACGGTGAGCACCAAGGCGATACTCAGGATCGCTGACGAGGTTCGCCAGAGCAGCGGCCCAGTGGGCTCGAGGAGTCCAAGGCCTGCAAGAAGAAACGTGGCCGTAACAGCCGCGCCTGTCACTACAGCCCTGCCGTCACGGGACACGGGTGGTTCATGCGTCAAAAATGCGGCAATCGGAAAGAGGAGGAATAGTGCGTAGAGCGCGCTCCGGAGGCACTCCCCGAATACGGTCCATCCTGGGTGGACCTCAAGCCGCTGAAGGTCGGAGACGAGTGCGCCGAGCTGCCAGAGCACCAGTCCGGCCAAAGCAGTAGCAGGGATGATGCGAGATGTCAGCAGTCCTGGCACCCGACCCGATATGCCCGGAGTCGTCGAAGGCTCCATATCCGCTACGGCTCGAGTGGGCCTTCGGATCGAGATTGTGGCGCTCTGATTTTTCGAGACATCATTGGACATCGTCGGGGATGGGTCGGCGTCGCGCCAAAAACTGGGGGTCAGAAGCAAGCGGTTCGGCTCATTCGTGTCAACGGCGTGGCCGTCGTACAGCATTGCAACTGGCCGATCTCGCCGGTGCCGTTCAGCCGGCCGGCGGTCCGGATGCGCCCCCCGGGAAGCCCCCCGGAAAGCCCCCGCCGCCAAAGCCTGCCACCCCAGACGACACGCCTGCCTGCGTCGCAGAGACTGACGATGCAGTAACCGTCCCATCCTTGTCCTTCGTTCCTTGCACCGTCACCGTGTCACCAGGCAGAAGAGCGGAAAGTGCCGAGTTGGCATTTCGATTGACGGTCGCATTCGTCCCGACATTGACAGCCACAAGACTGCCGCTGGCTGTCGTGACGTAGAGCGTGCTTCCGATGATGTCGGTCACCGTGCCCGCCGTCCCGCTCGTAGAAGCACCAGGGAATCCGCCAGGCCCACCCGTTCCTCGACGAAGGCTGGCACCACTGGGAAGAGAAAACGAACCGCCAAACGGAGAGGACGAACTCGACGAAGAAGACGAACTGCGCTGCATATATGCACCTGCCCAGATGCCCCCGAACGCGAGCAGCAAGACCAGGAGGCCGGCCGCTGGCCACGGCAGGCGCAGGCCCCTAGTTGGACCTTGGGTGGGCCACTCGTCCGGCTCACCTTCGAACAACACGTTGAGCTCGTTCGAAGCATCGTCAGCACCGCCAGAGTGGACCACGGGAACTTGCGCCGTCTCATCCAGGCGGAGTTCGCCCGTTGGGTTCTCGTCGTCGAGAACGGTCTCAGACCTCGCATCAACCATAGGGAGCTCCATTCATCAACTACTCGTAGCGGAGCGCATCGATGGGGCGCAGTGATGCCGCCCGATACGCGGGGTACAGACCTGCAAACACGCCGACCAGCAGCGCTACACCGAAGGCAAGTGGGATTGAGTACGTGGCCAGCACGGGCTGTACTCCGTCGATCTTGAAACGAACGACAATGAGGCCGGCCAGGATTCCAAGGATGCCGCCCAGCATCGAGATGACCACGGCTTCGATCAAGAACTGACTCAGCACGACTGACTTGGGTGCACCGATGGCTTTGCGGATGCCGATCTCACGCGTCCGCTCAGTCACGGTCACCAGCATGATGTTCATGACGCCGATAGCTCCGACCAGCAGGGACACGGCGGCCACCCAGCCGAGTAGTGCAGTAAATGTCTTCGCGCTCGATGTGGCCGTCGACAGGAGGCTGGCCTGATTGAGCACGGAGAACGGAAGTTTCGCTACCGTCGTATTGTTCTGGGCGGCGAGAATGCTCTCCACTTCACTCTGGGCCAAGGTGAGCGTCGCGGACGACTTCCCCTGTACCAGCAGCTCGGAGAACGACTGCGACTGTCCCGTGAGCTGATCTTGAACAGCTGTGTAGGGAGCAATCACGACAGCGTCACCGTTGGATAGGCCAGTGCTGCCCTTCGAGGCGAGGAGACCGATCACCGTGAACTCCGACGACCCGAGTTGGATCTGCTTGCCCAAAGGATTGGACCCTGCGGGAAAGAGATTGCTCGCGACCGATGAGCCGAGGTCCACTACATGCGCATGCGACTTCACGTCGGCAGAGGAGATCGACCGACCAGCAGAGATGGTGTAGTTCGACGCCGGCAGATAGGACGGCGTAGAGCCGATCACTGAGGTGGAGTATGTGGCGCCACTGTATGTAGCCGTCTCGTTGGTCGAGATGACGGGTGACACGGACTGCACGTCGGGAGCATTGTTGGAGTCCCCGATCAGCTTGACGTCGGTAGTGGAGAGCGTGGCATTGCTGGACTTTGTGCCGGTCTGCGACGCGGTGCGGCCACCGCTGAAGACCGTCAGCGTATTCGTGCCCAGGCTACTGATCGACTTGGCCACTGCCTCCGAGGACCCGGTGCCGACGGCCAAGAGGACGATTACGGCCGCCACGC
The DNA here is from genome assembly GCA_903906055.1 of uncultured Acidimicrobiaceae bacterium. Taxonomy (GTDB): domain Bacteria; phylum Actinomycetota; class Acidimicrobiia; order Acidimicrobiales; family RAAP-2; genus Bog-756. The sequence continues at coordinate 2,501 of CAIVIS010000457.1, read as the reverse complement.
CAATGAGCACCCCGAGCATGGTCAGCAGCGACCGGAGCCAGTTGGAACTGATGCCCCGCAGGGCCATCACCACGTTTCCGGTCAGGTTCACGACAGCATCTCCCGGTCATCGTGCCGCTCCGTCGCTGCCTGCACGTGAGCCACATGCTCGTCTCGGGCGTGAAGGGGGACCTGTTGGTGATCGCCCACAATCACTCCGTCCCGGAGTCGAATCACTCGGGTGGCATACGCAGCCACATCTTCTTCATGGGTAATCACGACGATCGTCCGACCTTGATCATGGAGGTCCGCGAACATGGACATCACTTCGATTGTGGATGACGTGTCGAGGTTTCCCGTGGGTTCGTCCGCCAGAACGAGTGCCGGTTCGGTGACGATTGCACGAGCAATGGCCACACGCTGTTGCTGGCCTCCAGACAGCTCACTGGGGAAATGGCCCATTCGGTCGGCGAGTCCGACCGTGTTGAGCGCCGCCTCCGCCCGGACCCGCCGGTCCTTCGATTTGAGGCCCGCATAGGCCAAAGGCAGCTCGACATTCCGCAGCGCCGACATTCGCGCTAGGAGATTGAATCCCTGGAAGACGAAACCGATCTTCCGATTCCGGATCCGGGACAGTTCCCGGTCGTCGAGGTCCCGGATGTTCACCCCATCCAAACGGTAGTGACCACTTGTCGGCACATCCAGGCATCCGATGATGTTCATGAGTGTCGATTTCCCCGAACCAGATGCCCCCATGATCGCCACGAACTCTCCACGGGGGACGAGGAGGCTGACGCCACGTGTGGCAAACACTTCGTGCCCGCCCATTTGATAGCGCTTCACGATGTCGGAAAGGGCGATGACAGCGCGTTCGCCAGCACGCGCCGTCCCGCTCATCCCGTCATGGTCCATGCGGCTACTGCTGTCGGCGAGGACCGTCACGGTGCCCCGCCACCGAATCCGCCACCGCCACCGGGGAAGCCACCGCCACCGGGGAAGCCACCGCGGAAGCTCGACGCTCCGGACGAGGCACTCACGCTTGCCGTCGGCTCCACCACCTTCTGCCCTTCGCTTAGCCCACTCGCGATCTCGGTGTACGACGTGCCCACCAACCCAAGGGTGACTGGCGTCACCCGTTGCGTGCCGCTTACATCGATCACCTTGACGGTGGAGAAGTTCCCAGTTGTGGTGATGGCAGCGCTAGGAAGCTCCAGGACATTTGTGGCGGTCTGCACGATTACGGCAACTTGCGCGGTCATCCCTTGCTTGACGGTCGACGGCGGATTGGCGAGGACGACAGTCACCGGGTAGGTCACGACGTTGCTCACCACCGACGACGTGGGTGACACCGCCGTCACCGTTCCGCTCACTTCTGTATTGGTCAGCGCGGAAAGGGTCACTGTGGCTGGCTGTCCGACGGCGATCTTGGAGGCGTCTGACTCGGCGAAGTTGGCCACCACCTCAAGACTGTCGAGCCCCTGGATCGTAATAAAGGTCGACGAGGAACTCGACGAGGAGGAGCCGCTGGACGACGAGCTGACGTTGGACGAGCCGCCCGAGGAACCTGTGCCACTTGCGCTTCCACCACTCGATGGGGCTCCGCCTGCACCACCACCGGAAGTCGACGCGGACGACGTCCCCGTTGCAGCCGAGCTCGAACTCGTAGACCCGCTGGTCGAGGACCCCGAACCGCTCACGGTTGCGCCCACTGAACTGCTGACAGTGGTGACGGTGCCGCTGATCAGTGCTGTCAACGTTGTCCCGGCGAGCGCCTTCTGGTCGGCGGTCACGGTCACTTGGTCCTGCGAGACGTTCGCCTGATCTTGGGCGATGGTCGCCGCTGTGACTTGAAGATTGGCCTGAGCGGACAGCACGGTGAGCTGTTGGGCTGCGATCGTCGACTGGTCCTTGGTCACCGCTTGTTGATAGGTGGTGATGCTGTTCTGATCAGTCACACATGAACTCTGAGCAGTGGCAAAGGACGCGCTGATGCCAATCGCCGTGCCCTCCGAGTTCGTGGCCACCAGTCGAAACAGATACGACGTATTCGGATCGAGCCCGGTGACCACGGACGACACGGAGATGGGGGCGGATCCTGACCCGGCATTGGTCGACGAGGTCGAGGAGCCGAGTGCCGTATTGCTGCCGTACTCGAAGTAGTAGTTGGTCGAGGCTCCGTTTGGGTTCACCGTCCCATTGAGAGTCACCGTGGTAGTTGCAGCCGAGCCGGCCGAGCCCGTGGTCACCGAGGGCACCGTTGCGCCGCCCACGGTCGCACCGGTCTTGGTCGTGCCTCCTGCACCATTCGGAGTACCGGTTGATGACCCGCTAGATGCTCCGGTCGTCGACGAAGCCGGACATCCGAGTGCTTGGTCCGATGCCAGAGTCGATTGCGCGGTTTGCAAGCTCGCCTGGTCGGAAGACAACTGGTTCTGGTCCGTTGTGAGTTGTTGCTGTGCGGAAATGAGCGACGCATGATTCTGTGAAACCTGGGCGGGCGTCCCACCGGCTTGGTCGTGGGC
>CAIVIS010000456.1 GCA_903906055.1 uncultured Acidimicrobiaceae bacterium | reverse complement strand
GGGACGCTCGTCTACCAAGAGCACCATGAGGTGGACATCGGGGTTGTTGGCCTCGATGGAGTGGGCGATGTGCTTCATCACTGTGGTCTTGCCGGCCTTGGGCGGCGACACGATGAGGCCGCGCTGGCCCTTGCCGATCGGCGACAGGAGGTCGACGATACGGGCCGTCATGTTCTCTTTGTCGTCTGTCATCTCGAGGTGGAGCTTCTCGTCCGGGAACAGTGGGGTCAGGTCCTCGAAACGGGGACGCAGCTTGGCCACTTCCGGATCCAAACCCGAGACGGTGTCGATCTGGAGGAGGGCCGGGAACTTCTCGGTTGCGCCGGCTGGACGGCAGAAGCCCTCGATGCTGTCACCCTTGCGTAGGGCGAAGCGCTTGGCCTGGCTGATCGAGACGTAGATGTCCTTTGAAGAAGCCAGGTAGCCCTCGCACCGCAAGAAGCCGTAGCCCTCGTCGCGCAGGTCCAGCAGACCACTGACCGGGACGAGCTCACCTTGGTACTGCTGCTCCTGGTTTCCCGCACCCTGCAGATCGCCCTCTTGGCCGCCGGGACGGTCGCGGCCGCGACGGCGACGGTTCGACCGTCGGTTGCCCAGATCGTCGACGCCGCCCGCCTGATTGCCCTGGTTGTTCTGATTACCACGATTGCCCTGGCCGGCTTGGCCGCCCTGGTTCCCTTGGCCGCCCTGGTTGCCGCGGTTGCCCTGATTGCCGCGGTTGCCCTGGCCTCCTTGGTTCCCCTGGCCGCCGCCTGGGTTGTTGCGGTTGTTGCGGCCGCCCTGGCCCTGACCCTGGCCCTGGTTGCCGCCCTGGCCCTGGTTGCCGCCCTGGCCCTGGCCTTGGTTGTTCTGGCGTCCCTGGTTGTTCTGGCTGTTGCGACCCGGACCGTCAGGCGTCTTGGCGTCGCCAGATCCTTCGGCGGATGGCTTTCCTGCGCCAGGAATGTCGTCGAAGTCGTAGTCGAGCTCGCTCGATACGTCAGTCGTCGTCGCGCTGTCAGAAGGGCCGAACGACTGCGCAGCAGGCTTGCGCCGAGCTGGCTTGGGTGACCCTTCGGGGTCGGAATGGTCCCCATTGGAAGCGGCGGGGGCGTCGTCGGGGGCGTCTGCCACCGCTCGGCTGCGTCCAGGACGCGGCGTCCGTGCCGCGGGTGCGGCCACCGGTGCGTCGTCTACCGGCACACCGGTCGCCCGCAGGATGCCGTCGATGATGTCGGCCTTCTTGGTCCTGGTGTTGGTCTTCACAGACAGTGCCTGTGCAATCGCATGGAGCTCGTCGCGCTCCTTGCTCTCCAACACCGAGCGCTCGAGCTGCTGTTCGGCAGTCATCGGCTTCCTCGTTTCAGCGTGTCCTCGTTGGCTAGCGGGAAGGTTCCCGCCGCCAGGGAAATAGGGAGGTGGGGAGGTTGAGGAACCGGAAGAAAAGACCGAGAACCACTCCCCCCGACGCCGGGCACGGGCTGGTCGAGACATCGAACCAGAGGGTGCCTCCCGCAAGGCCCAATGGGCAAACTACGGAGGCGAAGGTGAGTTCACTATACAGGGTGGTGCACCCGGGCGGCAACCCACCATTCTCTGGTCCCCCGAGCACTCCCGAGGGCGACCGAGCACCCCTGAGCACCCAGTGCGGGCGGGGTGGCCCGAGGGGCCGTTCAGAGCTGGAGTTCGTGCAGCACCGCACCCAGGTCGGCGTCGACCACAGTGGGCACCGATATCTGACTGATGGCGATGTCGGGATCCTTCAGGCCGTGGCCAGTCAGAACACAGACCACCGTCGACCCAGGGCCCAGGCCGTCGGGCAGACCAGTCTTGAGGAGTCCGGCCACCGACGCCGCCGAAGCCGGCTCGCAGAAGACCGACTCTTCGGTGGCCAAGAACCGGTAGGCCTCCAGGATCTCATCGTCGGTGACGGCGGCGATCCCTCCCCCGGACTCGGACGCCGCCGATGTCGCTCCGTACCAACTGGCCGGGTTGCCGATCCGGATGGCGGTGGCCACGGTCTCGGGGTGCTCGATCACGTGGCCGGCCACGATCGGGGCGGCACCAGCGGCCTGGAACCCGAGCATCCGGGGCAACCGGGTGGACCGACCCGCTTCTTTGAACTCGAGATAGCCCTTCCAGTAGGCGGTGATGTTGCCGGCGTTGCCGACGGGAATGCAGTGGACGTCGGGGGCATCACCGAGTTGGTCTACGACCTCGAAAGCGCCGGACTTCTGTCCTTCGATCCGGTACGGGTTGACCGAGTTCACCACCGTCACCGGTGCCTGCTCACCAAGCGCACGCACGATGTCGAGGGCCTGGTCGAAGTTGCCCCGCAACTGCAGCACCTTCGCCCCGTGGATCAATGCCTGGGCCAGCTTGCCGAGGGCGATATGACCCTCGGGGATCAGCACGGCACAGGTGAGGCCGGCTCGGGCGCTGAAGGCCGCCGCCGAGGCAGAGGTATTGCCGGTGGACGCGCAGACCACGGCCTTCGCCCCGTCCTCCACGGCTTTGGAGATGGCCATGGTCATGCCACGGTCTTTGAACGAGCCGGTCGGGTTGGCTCCTTCGATCTTCAGCAGGACTCGCGCACCCACCCGGGCCGACAGCCGGGGCGCCTCGAGCAGGGGGGTCCCTCCTTCGAGCAGCGATATCACCGGCGTCGATGCCGTCACGGGCAGGAACTCCCGGTACTCCTCGATGACGCCCCGCCACGACAGTGCCCGGATGCCTTCGGTCGCTCCATCACCCATGCCAGCCGTCATCCCGGCGGTCATGCCGCACCCACGATCCGCATGACGCCTCCGATCCGTTCCACGACATCGAGTCCTTCGAGTACATCGAGAGTGGCCCGTACGTCGCCCTCGCGGGCGAGGTGGGTCACGAACACCAGGCGGGCCTCGCCTGAGCCACCCTCCTGCTCCACCGACCGGATGGACACTCCGTTTGCGCCGAAGGCCGTTGTCACCGCCCCGAGCACCCCGGGCCGGTCTGCCACATCGAGACTGATGTAGAACCCGGCCATCAGGTCGGCCTCGGGTACCAGATGAGCTGGCTCCCGCTCGGGTGCCGGTGCCGTGGTCCCAGCCAGCAGGTTCCTGGTGGCATCGATCAGATCGCCCACTACCGCGCTCGCCGTGGGGAGCCCGCCAGCCCCTTGGCCATAGAGCATCAGCTCACCGGCGGCCTCACCCTCGATGAACACGGCGTTGAAGGCATCGCGCACACTAGCCAGCGGGTGGGCGTTCGGCACCAAGGCCGGGTGCACCCTGACCGACAGTCCATCCTCGCCAGACCGCTCGACCACGGCCAGGAGCTTGATGACATAGCCAGCTCGCCGGGCGAAGTCGACATCGGCCGAGGTGATCCCGGTGATGCCCTCGCGGATGACCGCGTCGTCGGACACGTTGTACCCGAAGGCCACACCGGCCAGGATGGCGGCCTTGGCGGCCGCGTCGAATCCCTCCACGTCGGCGGTCGGGTCCCGCTCGGCCAAGCCGAGCGCCTGCGCCTCGGCCAGCACGGAGGCGTAGTCGGCACCCTGCTCCCCCATCTGCGTGAGGATGAAGTTGGTGGTGCCGTTGACGATGCCCATGACCCGGTGGATGCGCTCGCCGGTCAGCGACTGGCGCAGGGCCCGCACCAGGGGGATGGCCCCGGCCACGGCAGCCTCGTACAGCAGGTCGACACCGCGTGCATCGGCCAGGGTGCGCAGCGCCACTCCCTCATGGGAGGCCAAGAGCGCCTTGTTGGCCGTCACCACCGGTCGACCGGAATCAAGGGCAGCCCGCACCAGCGATCCGGCTGGCTCGAGGCCGCCGATGAGTTCGACCACTATGTCG
>CAIVIS010000455.1 GCA_903906055.1 uncultured Acidimicrobiaceae bacterium | reverse complement strand
CACCGAAGAATCAAACTTCGTCCTGCAGGGCCTGGGATGCGTCGGTGTGGTGGTGGACCATCTTCCACTCCCCGGATTCGAGCCGGAAGATGTTGGTGGCCCGGAAGGTGATGACTGCACCGTCGTCGGACATCCCGCTGACCGTCTCCACGCAGACGCTGAAACCCATGTCCCCGGCGGTCACCACATGCACGCCGACCGGCACTACCTCACCCCCGATGTCCATGGCGTCCTCCTTGGCGAACTGTCCAAGAACCGCTTCGTGGCCGACCAGGACCGGGCCGAACGGACCCAGGTCGGAGATGTCCGACTCCTGCGACCAGATGGCACGCATCGGCTCTGGATCACCGTGGTTGTTGGCGTTGAGGGCGGCGTAAAAGGCGTTGTGGGCATCAAGGACGGTTGACATACGTTCTCCTGGTCTGTGGCGAGCTGCGCACTCGACGATCGGAGTGTCGATGATCACGCTAGCCATCCTGGGCGGTGGCAGTATGCCAACCGACAGGTGCTTCACCACACGAGTCGGAGGATGAGCCTGATGGGCTATCGAGTGATCCAGTGGGCAACCGGGGGCGTGGGTCGTGCCGCCATCGAAGGGGTGCTCGATCACCCCGACCTCGAGCTGGTCGGGGTCTGGGTGCACAGTCCGGACAAAGAGGGGCTGGATCTCGGGACCCTGGTCGGTCGGGACCCCATCGGGGTCACGTCCACCGGCGATGTGGATGAGTTGCTGGCCATCGACGCCGACTGCGTGCTCTACAGCCCGTTCATGGCCGACCCGAAGGTGGTGGCCGCCATCCTCCGTTCCGGCAAGAATGTGGTGACCCCGCTCGGGTGGTTCTATCCGGCCACCGAAGAGCGGGAGCGGTTCGACTCCGTGGCTGTCGAGGCTGGGGTCACCTTGCACGGCACCGGCATCCACCCCGGGGGCATCACCGAGCGCTTCCCGCTCATGGTGTCGGCCCTGTCGGGTTCGATCACGCACGTCCGGGCCGAGGAGTTCTCCGACATCCGCACCTACGGCGCCCCCGACGTGATTCGCGACTGGATGCTCTTCGGGGCAACCCCGGAAACGGCGCGGACCAGCATCATGGCCGATGCCCTGGGCGCCGGGTTCCGCCAGTCAGTGATGATGGTGGCCGACGAACTCGGCTTCGACGTCGAGCGCGACCTGCGCACCACCCATGAGATGGCCGTGGCCACCGAGCCCATCGACTCGCCCATCGGCCCCATCCAGCCCGGCATGGTGGCCGCCCAGCGCTTCAAGTGGGAGGCCCTGGTGGACGGAGAGCCTGTGGTGACCGCAGCGGTCAACTGGCTGATGGGAGACGAGCACCTCGATCCACCGTGGAAGTTCGGGGCCGAGGGAGAGCGCTTCGAGGTCGAGATCACCGGAGATCCAAACTGCCTGACCACCTTCCACAAGCTGCATCCCGAATCCATCGAGGCGGGTCTGGTCCGCAACCCGGGCATCGTGGCCACCGCCCGGCACTGCGTCAACGCCATCCCCTATGTGTGCGCCGCCCGCCCGGGCCTCCTCACCTACCTGGACCTGCCCCTGGTGGCTGGTCGGGCCGCTCTCGGGCTCAGCCGACGAGGAACCAGGAACGGCGGTGGGTCGGCCCGGTGACCCCCTACTGGTTCACCCTCGCCGGCCTGGTAGCCGTGGTCACCGGTGCTGGCCTCGGGATAGGCCGGGGCATCGCCATCGATCTGGTTGCTCCTGCCCTTCGGCCCCAGCGCACAGTCCCACTGGCGCGCTGACTACGGTTCTGGCCATGAACCTACGCGGAACCCTGTCGTCTGCCCTGCCCCTGCTCGTGGTGGCTGAGCCCGATGAGGCGCAGCACCTCAACACCGACCTGCCGATCCTGGTCACCGGTCCCGGAAAACTGGCCGCCGGACTTTCCGTCCTCGACCTGCTGGCCCCGTTGGCCCCAGGAATGCGTCCCTACGGCCTGGTAAGCCTCGGAACGGCGGGAGGACTGACGGACGGACTGACCGGGACCCATGTCATCGGATCGACCTTTCAGCACGACCTCGACGGTCTGGCGCTCATGGCCCTCACGGGTATCGACCCGAACCCGCGCTTCGTGCTCGGGGATGGTCCAGTACTGGCCACCGGCGACCGGTTCATCAGTAGCGCGGAAGAGCGTGCTGCCCTAGCCAGCCGAGCTGACCTGGTGGACATGGGCGGCTACGCCGTGGTTCGGGTGGCTCAGATGCTCGGGCTTCCGATCGTCGTGGTCCGTGATGTCAGCGACGACGCCGGTGCCGGGGCGGAGCGGACCTGGAAAGAGTCTGTCGCCCACTCGTCGGCCCAGCTGGGTGCGTGGGTCGAGTCGTGTCACGGCACCTTTGCAACTGTTTCGGTGCGCCAGCCAATGGACTGACTTCCGGGAGCACGGCGCGTCCCTTGCCAGGAGGGTCGGGCTCAGGGAGCCTTGATGATCCTCGCCACCAGGACGACCAGGATGACCAGGGACAGGGTGGTCTGGAGCATCATGATCGCCTTGGTCGGCCGGTTCCGTACGCCCTCGAGCGTGGGCCCAAACGTGGTATTGGTGAAGAAGGCCACGCAGAAGTAGTCGAACCAGCGGGGAGGGTCGTCCGGCTTGGACTCGTTGGGAGGAAAATCGAGGGCCCCGCCCTTCAGATGCGTGTCTGCCACCTGGTACCAGAGCGAGAAGATCAACGTGATGGAAAAGAACACAAGGCCAAGGTCGATCACCAGGGCGTTCTGGCTTTCGCGGGCGATCTGGGGGGTGATCACCAACGTGGCTACATTGATCAGCACGTTGGTGGTGGCCACCGTTAGGTAGGTAATCATGACGTAGACGGCGGCATGGGGCGTCGATTTGCGGGAGGCCACCAGTGTGACAAGAGACAGGACCAGCATGGAGGCGAACAGGGCGTTGCCCGAGATGCTGATGGTCTTGGCCACGTCACCAGCCGTCGAGTTCGGTGGGATAGCGAAGTGCAGACGCTGCGTGAGCAGCGCGTCGAACGCCTCGATCACCACCATCACCGATACAAAGGCGGTCAGGCTGATCGGATGGAGGTTTCGAGCTTCATCTGGAAGTTGCTCGGCCTGTGCGATCGCATCGAACAACCCTCGGCGGGCATGGGGCTCCATGGGCGGCTCGGCCTGCTGCTCGGCCTGTGCCTCAGTGGTGGGCTCGGTCATGGATTCGCTCCTGCTTGGGGGCGCTGCCCTGGGGACAGTGCGGGGGGCGCTGCGCACACCTGGCGCCAGCCAGTCGAATGGTACCTGGGCCAGTGGCAGATGTGGGGTGAACGTGATGTGGGGACGATCTCGAGCCGCTTCTCCATCTCCGGGGCGTGGCGACCCATCTTGTCAGCGCCGTCGCACGTAGTGCGCCTCACACGGACCATCCACCCTGGCCACCCCACCGATCTGTGCCGGTACCGGGGTGGGCCGCGCACTCCACCCTGGCCTGAGGTCATAGCTACCGAACAGCCGCTGTGCCGTCCGCACCATGGCCGCCAACGAAAACGGCTGGGCCGGACAGGTGTGGCTGCCGTGACCGAAGGCGGTCACCAACTCTCTGGAGCCCAGATCCGACACGTCGGCAAGACGACGGCCACGCCACCGATCCGGACGGAACTCTCCATGACCGGGAGCCTCGACGTTGGTGAGCGGCAGCAGAGTAGCAATCGTCACCCCGCGTCCCACCTCGTAGACGGCATCTCCGACATCCAGTGACAGCGGCTTGAGCACGTGGCGCGAGATGATCGACCGTTGCGCCAGTCGGATCGACTCGAGTGCCGCCCGTTCGGTCGCGCCTCTGCTTCCCTCGCCACGTCCACGCACCTCGGCCAGTAGTTCTGGATGGTCGAGCAGATCGACCAGGAACCATCCGATGGCCGCCACCAGGTTGGACATCGAGGCGATATGGACCAGAGCCACATCGAGCGCTACCCCGCGGGCTGCCACCTCATCTGGCTGGTCCGACCAAGCAGCCACGATGGACCGGAAGATCGGGTGTCCGCTGGTGTCGGTACTGGTGTCGGTACTGGTGTCGGTACTGGGCAGCATCCCTATGCCCTCGGTGATCTCCGCCACCACGATCTCGAGCGCAGCCCGTTCGGCCACCTTCCCTGACGCTTCGACGGCGGCCATGGCATCAGGGTGGACGAATGCATCGGATCCGTCCAAGACTTCGAAGGCGGCGGCGAGTCGTTCGAACCGTGGACCGGTGGCGGCCCCGGGCCCACCCCACGACGCCAGACCGACCCGTTGTCCTATTCGACGCCCGAGAGCGAAGAGGTCGACGTTGCCCTCGGGTCCGAGCTCCGCAATGGTGGCATCGAGGGCCCCGTCCAGATCGACCAGATACCCGAGGGTGCGGTCGCGGCTGAAGAGCTCGTGGGGCAGGGTCCGGCGGCCGACGAACATCTCATCGGGCAACTTGCGCCGGAGCATCAGATAGTCAGCGACTCCCTTGGACGCGTCGCTCTCGGGCAGGCCGTAGAAGTT
>CAIVIS010000454.1 GCA_903906055.1 uncultured Acidimicrobiaceae bacterium | reverse complement strand
GTGTAGTCGGGCTGGACCGCACCGGCGATGTGGCGGATCTCGTCCATCAAGGCCTCGTCGATGGAGAGGCGTCCAGCGGTGTCGACGATCAGCACGTCGCGTCCGAGACGTTTGGCTTCCTCGAGTCCGGCGGCGGCCACCGATACCGGGTCCGATGCTTCCGAAAAGACAGTGACGCCGGCCTGGCCACCAAGGACGCGCAGCTGTTCAACGGCAGCCGGTCGCTGGAGGTCGGCACCGACCAGCATCGGGTTGCGTCCCTGCTGCTTGAACCAGCGGGCCAGCTTGGCTGAGGCCGTGGTCTTGCCTGAGCCCTGCAGACCGGCCAGCAAGATGACCGTCGGAGGTCGGCTGGCGTAGCGGATCTGGAGTGTCTCGCCGCCGAGGATGGCGACCAGCTCCTCGTTGACGATCTTGATGACCTGCTGGCCCGGGCTCAGGCTCTGGGACAGCTCGAGTCCGACGCACCGCTCTCGGACCGCCGAGGTGAACTTGCGGACGACGCCGATCTCGACGTCCGCCTCCAACAGGGCGGTGCGGATCTCACGGAGGACCTCGTCGACATCGGCCTCGGACAGCCGTCCTCGACCTCGCAGTCGGGACAGGATGCCGTCGAATCGGTCGGTCAGGCTCTCGAACATGGGGTCCTCAGGCTACCCGAACGCCGTGCTGGCCAGGAACGCTCCCGACGCTCGTCCGGGCGACCAGGTTGCATGTCCTCCTACTGGGTCGCCCAATGCATGGCTCAGTCTGCATGCGTGGCTCAGTCTGCGATCCCCACGATGGGGTGAGTGAGAGTGAGGCCGGCTTGGCTACCCAAGGCTGGGGCATCCCCGAAGGCGAATACTCCACCACTCGAGGACGCCAGCCAGTAGCCGTGTCCGCTCTGGTCGGCCGTCAGGCCCACGATGGGATGGGTGAGGGCTTGGCCGCCGGTCGAACCCAAGAAGGGGGCGTCGCCGTAGGAGAAGATCCCGCCGTCGGAGGCCACGAGCCAGTAGCCGTTGCCAATCGGTGAGAAGGCCATACCCACCATGGGCTTGACCAAGGTCTGACCGCCGCCAGAGCCCTCGAACGTGGCATCCCCATAGGCGAACACTCCACCGTCGGAGGCCACGAGCCAGTAGCCATTGCCATCTTGGGTGGCGGCCATACCTACGACGGGCTTATTGAGGACCGACCCGCCCGTCGATCCGTAGAAGACGGCGTCGCCATAGGCGAAGACTCCCCCATCGGAAGCCACGAGCCAGTAGCCATTGCCGTCACGGGTGGCCGCCATGCCTACGATGGGCTGGTTGAGGTGGATCGCCCCGGCCGAGCCGTAGAACGTGGCGTCGCCATAGGCGAAGACTCCCCCATCGGAAGCAACGAGCCAGTAGCCGTCGCCGTCATGAGTGGCAGCCATGCCCACCACGGGCTGGTTGAGGTGGATCGCAGCGGCCGAACCGAAGAAGGCGGCGGCGCCATAGGCGAACACTCCACCGTCGGAAGCAACGAGCCGGTAGCCACCGGGGCTCACGGCCGACAGGATCAAGGTCTGGTCGTTCGTACCGTTGTTGGACACGCCAGCAGCCGCACACGCGGCCGGCGAACTACACGACACGCCAGCCAGATAGTTGCTCTGCGAGGTGGAGGGGTTGGGGCTCGGGGTGATGGACCAGGCCGTGCCGTCCCACGTTTCGACCAGGGTCTGGTCGTTCGAACCATCGGAGTGGCTGCCGACAGCCACACACGACGTCAGCGAGGTGCAAGAGACGGCGTCGAGGCCGTCGCTCTGGGCGGCCGGGACGTTCGGGCTCACCATGACGGTCCAGGCCGTGCCGTCCCACGCTTCGATCAGCGTCAGATAGTCACCCTTGGGTCCGTAGCCCCCCACGGCCACACATCGCGTCGGCATGGTGCACGACACACCATCGAGGAAGTTGAACCCTGTGGTCGAGGGGTTCGGGCTCGGGGTGATGGACCACGCCGTGCCGTCCCAGGCTTCGACCAGGGTCAGGTCGTTCGAACCGTCGGAGTAGTAACCGACAGACGTACATGCCCTCGGTGACGTGCACGAGACACTCTCGAGGACGTTGGGCATCGTGGTCGAAGCATTCGGGCTTACCGCTATCGACCACGCCGTTCCGTCCCAGGTCTCGATCAGGGTCCGCTCATTCGTGTCACTTTCGTAGCGACCGACCGCCACACACGCCGAGGAGGAAGTACAGGACACGCCGTTCAGGATGTCGTGCATCGTGCTCGAGGTGTCCGGACTCGAGGTGATGGTCCACGCCGTGCCGTCCCAGGTCTCGATCAGGGTCCGAAAGCGCGTGCCGTCGTACGAGTAGCCGACCGCCACACATGTCTTCGGTGACGGGCACGACACGGCGTTCAGGTTGTTGTTCTGCGTGGGCGAGGTGTTGGGGCTCGGGGTGATGGACCACGTGGTCCCGTTCCACGTCTCGACCAAGGTCTGGTCGTTCGTGCCGTTATTGAAGGCACCGACAGACACGCATGCGGTGGGCGATGTGCAGGACACCGCGCTGAGGTCGTTGTTCTGAGTGGACGAGGTATTCGGGCTTGGGGCGATGGCCCACGTCAGGGTGCTCGAAGCGGCAACTGGTGTGGCATCGGTGGCGACGAGGGTGCCGATGGCGATGGAAACAACGGCCACGATCGGGAACAGTCTGCGAAGGATCATCGGACTCCTATTCAGATCGTGGGCATACGGGCAGCCCCAGCCTCGGAGGTACGAAGCCTCGATTCGATTTTACCAGCACCCTCCGGCACGTTGTTCGTGCGAATCGCCACTACCCACGGCTCGCGCCCTAGCGGCTCAGATCGACACTGCCCCGGGCCTAGAAGAGCGCGTCGACGAAGGCCTGCGGGTCGAAGTCGACCAGATCCTGGGCTCCCTCGCCCAGGCCCACCAGCTTGACCGGGAGACCCAGTTCGCGCTGGATGGCGACCACGATGCCACCCTTGGCCGTGCCGTCGAGCTTGGTCAGCACCACGCCGGAGACATCGACCGCATCCAAGAACACCTTGGCCTGGGCCAGGCCGTTCTGGCCGGTCGTGGCATCGATGACCAGCAGCACCTCGGCCACATGGCCGGGGGCTCGGTCCGATACACGGCGGATCTTCTTCAACTCTTCGATCAGGTTGATCTTGTTGTGCAGACGGCCGGCGGTATCGGCCAGCACCAGCGGGTACCCCTTGGACGCCGCCCGTTGCACGGCGTCGAAGACCACAGACGAAGGGTCGCCGCCCTCGGAACCGCGGACGATATCTGCCCCCGACCGCTCGGCCCACAGACTGAGCTGCTCGCCGGCCGCAGCCCGGAACGTGTCCCCCGCGGCCAGCAGCACCCGGGTACCCGATGCCGTCAGCCGGGTCGCCAACTTGCCCACCGTGGTCGTCTTGCCCACGCCGTTTACGCCCACGAAGAGCCAGACATCCACTGTCCGCTCCGGCTCGCCGTCGACCGGTGGCGGGCGCGAAGAAGCGATGTCGGCCAGTCCCGAAGAGTCCGTGGTGAGCATGGCCACCAGATCGGCTTTGAGGGCATCGACCAGGGCATCGGGGCCGCCGATCTCCCCCGACTTCACCCGGGCCCGCAGGTCGTCCAAGAGCGCATCAGTGGCCCCGACCCCTACGTCGGCTCGGATCAGCGCTTCCTCGAGGTCGTCCCAGGTAGTGCCGTCGATCTTTCCGCGGGCTCGGATGGCGCCCACGTAGCCCGACAACAGACCTCGGGCCTTGCCCAGGCGGCCACGGTAGGACGCCGGCTCCGGCTCTGCCGCAATCGGCTCGATGACCTCGGGGGCGGTCTTGGTGACCGGTGGTGCTGCAGGGGCGGGTGCGCTGACCGGAGCCGTCGAGGGAGGGGCAGTCGAAACAGGGGCAGTCGAGGCAGGGGCGCCAACCGGTGGCTTGCGTTCGGCGACAGCGGTCGTGTCCGGCTCTGCGGAAGACGGGCCCCTGCGTCGGACCCGGGTGGCGATGGCAACCCCACCGGCCACCAGGGCGACCGGCACCACCACCACGAGGCCGATGACGACGTCGGAGGCTGCAGTCAGTGAGGTGACATCGATCACAGGTCGGGTCCGCCGACCGGCTCAGCCTCGGCATGGGCGGTCGATCCTTCACCAGTGGTCACCGGCGATCCCAGGGCATCCATCCGGCGGGCCACATCGTTCAGCGTCGGCCGCGCCAGTTCCGCTGAATCTGCATCCAAAGCATCGGGCTCGGCATCCAGGTCGACGGCCTCGGCGACTACGACTTCGGCCTCGGTGCCCACGACTTCGGGTTCGGAATCCAGGTCGACGGCCTCGGCGACTACGACATCGGGCTCGGTGGCCACGGCATCAGAGCCGGCACCATCAGCTTCATCGCTGGCGTCATCGGCCAGGTCGGGCACGATCACCGGGGCGACCGCGGCCACATCGACCTTGGTCGTGGGACGGGCGTCCAGTGTGTCGACAGCAGTCCGGTCGCGCGGGACCTTCTGGCTCACGACCTTGGACGATCCGCCCGGGGCCATGGTGACGCCGTAGAGCGCGTCGGCCGCCTCCATCGTTCGCTTCTGATGGCTCACGATGATCAACTGCGCCTCTTCGCGGAACTCGTTCACGAGGGCCAAGAAGCGCATCAGGTTCACATCGTCGAGGGCGGCCTCGACCTCGTCCATCAGGTAGAAGGGCGACGGCCGGCTGCGGAAGACGGCAAACAGGTAGGCCATGGCCACCAGCGACCGCTCCCCACCCGACAGCAGCGAAAGGCGGCGCACATTGCGTCCAGCCGGACGCACCTCGACCTCGACACCGGTGTCGAGGAGGTTCTCGGGATCGGTGAGCGACAGGCGGCCCGTGCCACCCGGGAACAGCGAGGTGATCAGGTTGGAGAAGTGCTCGTTGACGTCGGCAAAGGCCGAGTCGAAGACGTGCATGATCTCTTCGTCCAGCGTGCGGATGACCTGGCGAAGCTCGCGCTGAGCCTTGCGGACGTCCTCGACCTGGGACTCCAAGAACTGGTGGCGCTCACCGAGCTCGGACAGCTCCTCCATGGCCAGCGGGTTGACCGGTCCGATGGCGGCCAACTCGGTCTCGAGCTGCGCCACCCTCTGTACGGCGTCGACCCCTTCGGCCAAGTCAGGAGCCGGCGCATCGATGGCGTCCTCGGGTCCGCATCCCAACTCGCGGCGCAATGTCTCCACTACCGCCTCGCGGCGCACCGTGGCCTCCACCAGGTCCAACTCGGCCTTTTGGAGCCTGCTGCGGGCCGCGGCCAACTCGTGCTCGCTGACCGCACGCTGGCGCCGCAACTCTTCGAGCCGGGCGCCACCGGCACGCACGGCCTCGAGCTGGCGGCGATGACGGTCACGCAGCGACGACAGTAGGGCGTCCAGGCCGGACTGCGCCTCGGCCACCACGCCCATGAGGCGCTCGACGGCGGTGGCATCAGCTTCGAGACGGGTACGCCGCTCGGCTGCCTGCTGACGCTCCTCGGCGTGCCCGGTCAGACGGCGCTCGACCTCGACCAGGCGCTCGGCCAACACCCGGCGGCGCTCCACCAATCCGGCGGTGCGCACCTCCCACTCGTTGCGGGCTGCTGCGGCTGCCGCGATCCGCTCGTCGATGTCCCGGCGGATCTCACGGGCCGCGGCTACCGCTCCGGCCGCCGCCACCCGGGCGTTCTCCAGTTCGGGCATGCCCGCTACCAACTCGGCCACCCGGGCCGCATCGCGTCCGATCCGCTCCTCGAGCTCAGCCCGGTTCCGTCGGATCTCCTCGAGTTCGGTGCCC
The DNA here is from genome assembly GCA_903906055.1 of uncultured Acidimicrobiaceae bacterium. Classification (GTDB taxonomy): domain Bacteria; phylum Actinomycetota; class Acidimicrobiia; order Acidimicrobiales; family RAAP-2; genus Bog-756. Next base: position 5,231 of record CAIVIS010000454.1, on the reverse strand, counting down.
AGCAGGTCACGGTCGCCCGACACCCGCTGGCGGCCCACCCGAGCCGCCTGATGGGCGACCTCGTTGCGATCGTCGGCCCGGACTGCCTCGGCTGCCGCCTCGCGGGTCGACTCGACCTCGGCACGGGCTGCTGTGCGCTCTTCGGTGGCCCGTCCGGCTTCGGCCTTGGCGCTGTCGGCCCGGTCGCGAGCTTCGTCGACCACAGCCGCGGTAACCACGCCACTGCCGGCTCGGACCCGCCAGCCGGTAGACGAGAATCGGTCCCCGTCCCGTGTGACCACGACCAGATCAGGCCGGGCCAGCGCCAGGTCGATGGCCTCGGACCAGCCCCGCTGGGCGCAGCACGATCCGTGCAGCAGCGTGTCCAGTACGGCGTCGAGCCCCGGATACGAGCGGCCGCCGGTGCGTGGTCGCACATGGCTGCGGATCGACTCGGTCCCCTCCGGGGTGGCTGCACCGGACAGTTCGCTGCGACGGGCTGCGGAGTCGGTGAGAGCCAGGACGGCTCCGGTGGCCCCACCTTGGCGCAGGCGGGCCAGCGCCGAGCGGGCCGGCTCGCTGCCCGATACAACGACTGCAGCCAGCGATGCCCCGGCCGCGGCTTCAAACGCCTCTTCCCAACCGCTGTCCACCTCGACCAGGTCGAGCAGGGTCCCCACCACGCCATCGACACCAGCCAACAGCTCGGCTCCGGCCGCGCCTCGGGCTTCGTCGAGGGCACGCTCGAGGGCATCGGCCCGAGCGTGGGAACGGGCGTGCTCCTGTTCGGCTTGGCGGAGGGCCTCTTCGGCTACTTCGAGGCGCCGGGTTGCGGCGACCAAGGCCGCCTCGGTCTCGGCCCGAGCGGCCTGCAACTGATGGCGACTCTGCTCGGTTTCGGCCAGGCGCTCCCCCAGTTCGTGGTCTTCGCCTTCGAGCAGGCCAGCCCGGCGTTCGACAGCACCCTGTCGAGCGATGAGTTGGTCGAGCGTGCGACGATCGCGCTCCAAGGCGTGTTCGAGCGAGGCGAGCTGGCCACGGGCCACGGTGACGGATTCTTCTGCTTGACGGAGCTCGGTCCCGTCCCCACGCGACGCCAAGTGAGCGTCGAGCTCGGCGGCTACGGCAACCTCGGCCGCGATCAGTCCGTCCTGTTCGGGTGCGAGATCGGTAGCTTCTTGGCCAGCGCTCTCCAGTTCTTCGGCCAGCCGGGCCCCTTCGGCCTCCAGAGTGGAGACCACGTCGGCATCGGCCGCCGCGTCCAAGGCCTGGGCCAGGGACCGCCGGCGTTCACGGAGCACACCGGAGAGACCTCGAGCCCGCTCCACCATGCCTTCGGTGCGACCGAGTGCGGCAGTCAGGTCCGACTCGCGTTCGGCCGACAGCTCATCAGCTGTCCGCTCCGAGTCGGCATCGAGGGTTCCCAAGGCGGCCTGCAGTTGGACCTCTTTGGCCCGCTGCTCTTCCTGCAAACGAAGTCCTTCGGCCCGCTGCGCATCGAGCGATCCGAGCTCGGCGCCGGCCACATGGAGGCGGAGGGCACGGAGCTCGTCGGCCAACCCGGTGAAGGACTGGGCGGCGGCGGCTTGGCGCTCGAGGGGCCGGATCTGACGCTTGACCTCACGGACCAGGTCGAACAGACGCTCCAGGTTCTCGTCAGTTGTGGCCAGCCGGCGTTCCGAGCGCTCGCGGCGCCGACGGAATTTCAGGACACCGGCCGCCTCTTCGATGACTGAGCGACGGTCCTCGGGACGGGCCTCCAAGATGGCGTCGAGGTGACCCTGGCTGATGATGACGTGCTGCTGGCGTCCGACTCCGGTGTCGGACAGGAGCTCTTGGATGTCGAGGAGCCGGCACGGGGCGCCGTTGATGGAGTACTCGCTGTCGCCCGAGCGGAAGAGCGTCCGGGTGATGGTCACCTCGGCCATGTCCGCCGACAGCTTCCCCGAGCTGTTGTCGATGGTCAGGGAGACCTCGGCCCGGCCGAGGGCCGGCCGGTTGGACGTTCCCATGAAGATGACGTCTTCCATCTTGGCCGAGCGCACCGTGCGGGGTCCTTGGGCGCCGAGCACCCATGCCACGGCGTCGACCACGTTGGATTTTCCGCTGCCGTTCGGGCCCACGACAACTGTTACCCCCGGCTCGAATTCGAGCACGGCAGGATCAGCGAAGGACTTGAATCCTTTGAGGGAGAGGGACTTCAGGAACACCGGGCGCTCACCCTATCGGCACCCGCCGGGCCATGCAGGTGCCCTGCTCAGACCTGGCAATGCTCGCAAAAGAACGTCGAGCGCCCACCGGCCTTCACCCGCACGATGACCGAGCGGCACCGGCGGCAGGCCTGCCCTTCACGTTCGTAGGCCTGGTGCTGTTCCTGGTACTCGCCGATCACACCGAACAGGTCGCGGTACTGCTCGTCGGCCAGCGACGAGCCCCGGCGCTTGACCGCCTCGGCCAGCGTCTCGACCATGGAGCGGTAGAGGCGGCGGACTTCTTGCGAGGAGAGCGAGTTGGACATCCGGTCGTAGCGCAAACCGGCGGCGAAGAGGATCTCATCGGCGTACATGTTGCCGATGCCGGCCACGAACTCCTGGTCCATCAGCAGAGCCTTGAGGCCGGTCTTATGGGAGGACAGCAGCACCCAGAACTTCTCCCAGCTCATGATCTCCTCGAGCGGGTCGAACCCCAGGTCCGCGAGCTCAGGCAGGGCGCGCTCGCCTTCGGCTGGTGCAGCCGACACGAACAGTTCGCCGGCCGCATTGGGATCAACCAACCGGATCTGGCCGCCCTGGGTGAAGGTGATGACCACTTGGGTGTGGGGAACCTTCGGCTCCTTCACGTTCTTGACCCGATGGAGCTGGCCGCTCATTCCGAGGTGGACCACCAGGGTCGACCCGTCGTCAAGGACGATCAAGATGAAGTTGCCGGCGCGGTTGATGGCGCCGATCACGTGCCCCTCGAGCTGGGCCCGGAACTGCTTGGCGCTCGGGTGGCGGCGAACGGTGCGCCCGTTGCGCACCTCTACCAATTTGATCTTCCGACCGATGACCTCACCTTGGAGGTCTCGTCGTATGGTCTCTACTTCGGGAAGCTCAGGCACTGTCCCCGCCTTTCTCGGCTTCCAACGATCCGCAGGCCACCTGGGCGGCCACCTGCTCGGCGTCCTTCTTTGAACGTCCGTCCCCCGTGCCGAGGCGCTCGCCAGCAACGTACACCGTGGCCAGGTACCTCCGGGCATGATCGGGCCCAGAACCTTGCACTTCGTAGTGCGGGACTCCCCTACCGAGTCGCACCGCCTCCTCTTGGAGGCGGCTCTTGTGGTCGGACTCGCCCGGCTCACCGACGGCTACGCGGATCCGGTGTGCCAATCGACGAATAACCAGGTCACGGGCACTGTCCATGCCTCCGTCGATGTAGACGGCACCGATGATCGCTTCCATGGTGTCGGCCAGGATCGACTCCTTGTCCCGACCCCCGGAGGCGTCTTCACCCTTGCCCAATCGAAGGTGATGGGAAATTTCCAGTTCGCGGGCCAGATCGGCCAATACGCGGGCGTTCACGACTGAAGCTCGCACTTTCGACAGGGCACCATCGGGTAGCTCGGGGTACATGCGAAACGTGTGATCGGCCACGATCAGTCCCAATACGGCGTCACCTAGAAACTCGAGGCGCTCATTGGACTCGCGTGCCCCGTGCTCGGAGCACCACGACCGGTGGGCCAGTGCCTGCTCGAGCAGGACCGGATAGGCAAAGACGTGGCCGAGGCGATCAGCTAGGTCGAGGTCGCTAGCAGCCCACTTGGCGTCGCCCTCGGGCGCCACCGGGTGCCTCAGGCTCCCCCGAGCTTGGCGTGCACGTAGTCGACAGCGTCACGGACGGTGCGGAGCTCCTCGAGGTCCTCGTCGTCGATCCGGAAGTCCACCGCGCGCTCGCTGAGCTCCTCTTCGATGCCTTCGACCAGCTCGATCAACGCCAGCGAGTCGGCGTCGAGGTCCTCGGCGAACGAAGACGACTCGCTGATGGTGGACGGCTCGATCTCCAAGATGTCGGCAAGCAGCTCACGGATGATCTCGAGGATCTGCTGGCGGTCGAGCGGGCCCTTCTCTACGTGGGTCTCAGCGGGCACGGCATCTCCTGTGGACGGTGAACTGCAGGGCCGGAACTCGGCCCTGGGCAGGCTAGATGCTACCTGAGGCCGGAGCGGTTCTGTGGCAATCAGGGATCGACCGGCCCAAGCCCGAAGTGGCTCTGATCGCTGCCCGCATGACCGGCACCTCGTCCCCGTGGAGCAGCTCCACCTCGAGCGAGTCAGTGATGTCCCCATGGAGGGCGAGTCGCTCGAGGGATCGGGCCTACCGACTGACTATCGACGTTGACGCCCCACGACGATAGAATTCGTAGGGTCAGCCCACCAGGGAAGTCTTGGGTCAGCGGGTAGAGCACCAGAGTGTTGAGCCACAGCGTGGACTCGACGCTCCTTGACGACTGAGGGGTCGTATGACAAGGCGATGGACGAGCGCCGCTGGGCAATGGATCCGGTGGCTGATGGGCGAGTCGAAGTTGCCCGGCCGAGGCCAGCGGGCCGCGGCCATACCCATGATCTTGGTGGCCATCCTGGCCGTCTCCGGCCTAACCGCTGCGTTGAGCACAACGGCCACGGGGTCTGCGCCTGCTGGCTACTCATTGGAGTCCGATCCCCCGACACCGCCCCCTGGCTCGCTCGACCCGATCACGGGCGCCAACACCGACACGTCATCATCGTCATCATCGTCCGACTCCGTCGCAACTACGACGACCCCGGCACCCACGCCTGCACCGGCCAAGGCGCCGCGAGTCCCGAAGGAGCGAGTGAAGACCGCTCGGATTGCCGGTGCTGCCCGGGTTCCCAAGGTCGGCCGACTCGCCAAGGGTGCGGCGTCCACCACGCCGACGACGTCGCCGACTCCGGTAACCACCACGACCACCACCACCACGACGAGTCCCGACACAGGCGGGTGGGCCTAGCCCGCCAGTCCCACGAGTCCGGTAGCACCAGTCCAGATGGGCGTGCCTGCATGTCGCCCCAGGCGGCTCAGCTGGTGAGCGCCGCCGCCATGTCGTCGAGCCCACGAATCAGGGCGGCGGCACCGGCATCATCAAGGGCGGCGTAGGCCGGACGGACCAAATCGTCGGTGAGCACTTCGGCGGCCTCGACGGCGGCTCGCTGCTCATCACTGATCTCCGGCATGTAGTCGGCCGGCCAGCCGAACATG
>CAIVIS010000453.1 GCA_903906055.1 uncultured Acidimicrobiaceae bacterium | reverse complement strand
TCTTGCGCACCAGGCCGGCGGCGCAAAGCGCTCGAAGAATGTCGTAGCCGGCCTGGTGAGACACGGCCCCGAGTTCCAGACGAGCTGCCTCCACAATCGATGCGGTGTCGGCGTGTGGGTGGTCCCGCAGTACCGCCAGGACGGCGAGTCGTGGACGGAGTCGAGGGCCTGGGCGTGTTGGAAGCTCCTCATGGGGTCTCCCGACCATACCAAGCAAGTGGCAGATTGGTATGTTGAGTGGGTTAGCCGAGTGGATTCAGGCTTCAGCCGACTGAACTGGTCGTGTATCCGTACCGCCGGCCAGTGGCATCCGCCGGTCGGGTCTCCCACTGGGGAACAAGGGGGCCTGGATGGTCCGACCCCGGGTCCCGGCTCCCAAAGACGCAGCCTGACGCGGTAGGCGGCCTGGCGTTCTGCATCGTTCGCGTCTGGTGGACAGCTAAATGCCCAGTTAGATACCTATAAATGGCTGTCCAGCGGCAGGTAGGTGACGGTGAGCCGACCTGTAGGCGGGATTCTGTCCACCCCCTGGTGGGGGATAGGTGGCCATCCATCTAAGCGGTCTACCTGGGGGTGGCGCTCGTTGCCGAGCGCCGGACGAGCCGCCCATGTCCCCTGTTCGACCTTGCTCCGGGTGGGGTTTACCTAGCCGACCGGGTCACCCCGGTCGCTGGTGCGCTCTTACCGCACCGTTTCACCCTTACCTGTTCGCTTCCTTTCGGTTGCGCCATCGGCGGTCTGTTCTCTGTGGCACTGTCCTGCAGGTCACCCCGACTGGCCGTTAGCCAGCACCCTGCCCTATGGAGTCCCGACCTTCCTCGACCTGTTCCCGACCGGGGGCGAACCCTCGATCGACACAGGCCGCGACCACCCAGTCGGCTCACCGTCATCCCCATCGTCCCACAGGAGCAGGGCGGCGATACCCCGAGGGGGTGGGGCGCAGCTACGCAGCTTCCGGTCAGGCACGCATCTGCTGGCGACGGCCCTACCGGAGCCAGGTCGGCAGTGGTTACAAATACTCACTCTGAGTGTTGACATATGCACTTAGGGTGGTAGAGAATGAGTACGCGGTAGTCGAATCAAGGATTCCGCCACCGAAAACCGACCGATGGAGCAGCATTGCTCCTCGGGTGACCCAACTGAAGGAGGTCCGACCGCTCCGGTGGTCGAAGACACCATGTGGAATGCAACCAATATCCCGTTGATCGTTGCGGCCGTCGTCGTCGCCATCGGGCCCGTCGTCTTCATGACCGGCCATTCGCTCAAGTACGGTCACGTCGCTTCCCCCGCTGACGTGCCCTCCTCCGACGAGTAGGTCTGACTTCCCAGAAGTCCGACCGGTCTGGCCCACACGGCTGCTCCGCCTGCTCGGCGGGCCGGACGGGACCCCTGTCGTCGCCGGATGATCCGTCTTGTCTCACCCGGGTCGTATCCTGAGACCGTGCCCCTCGAATCCCGCGTCCAGCAACTGATGGCGGACGCCGCCTCGCCCGAGGCGCTGTCCATCACCGACCTGTACGCCCGGGTCGACCGAGCGGTGCGCAAGACCTTCCCTGACGAAGTGTGGATCACCGGAGAGATCCGGTCGCTCAAGGTAAATGCCAACGGCCACTGCTTCATCGACCTGGTCGATCCCACCAACTCGCAGGGTGCCGGAGCCCCGATCCTCAGCGTCAAGTGCTGGGCCAACCGTTGGCGGACCGTTCGCTCCACTCTGGAGCGCCTCGGCATCACCCTGGATGCCGGCATGATCATCCGAGCCCGGGGCGAAGTCGAGTTCTACAAGGGCCGCGGATCCGTGGACTTCAAGCTGTCCGAGGTCGACACGGACGCGCTCATGGGCAAGGTCGCCGCCGAGCGTGCCCGCCTCATCGCGGCCCTCATCGAAGAGAACCTGTTCGACCGCCAGCGCCGGATGCGGGTGCCCGTACTCCCGCTGCGGGTGGGCCTCGTGGCCAGCCCGGGGACCGAGGGGTACAACGACTTCCTCGGAGGCTTGTGGGGGTCAGAGCTCGCTTTCGACGTGTCGGTGGCCCCCACCGCGGTACAGGGCAAGGATGCTCCCGCCATGGTGGCCGCCGCCGTGGCCGATCTCCAGGCAACATCGGTCGATGTCATCGTGATCGTGCGGGGCGGCGGCTCCAAGGCCGATCTGGCCACCTTCGACCAGGAGCC
>CAIVIS010000452.1 GCA_903906055.1 uncultured Acidimicrobiaceae bacterium | reverse complement strand
TCCTCGAGGTCGCCGACCAACTGGGCCTGCCTGTTGCCTCGACCGGGGTGAAGACCCCGTCGGAGGCGCTGTCGGAGCTGCGCACTGATGAGCGGTGATGTCGCCTACCTGGACACATCTGCGTCCTTGAAGCTCCTGGTGGATGAGCCAGAGTCCTCTGCGTTACGTGGAGCCCTGGCCGCATGGCCCCGCCAGGCTTCGGCCTCGCTGCTCCGCACCGAGGCGGTCCGGGCGCTGCTGAGTTCGGGGAACGACGAGTTGCTGGGTTCGGCCCGTCGGCTGTTCGGAGCGATCCAAATGATCCGGTTGGAGGAGTCGTTGCTCGACCAGGCCGGGACGATGGGCCCGCCCGGACTGCGGTCCTTGGACGCCATCCACCTGGCCGCGGCGCTGTCTGTCGTCCACGACCTGGGAGTCTTTGTCACCTATGACGATCGACTGGGTGAGGCCGCGGCCCATCATGGACTCGAGGTCGTCGCTCCACGCTGAGTGACGGTCGGGTGGAGCCTACGGGCGGTAGGATGGGATCTCATTGCTGGGTGTGCCGCCTGCATTAGGCCGACCGGAACGACCCTGCCTCATGCGCACATGCGCCTATGGAGTTCTCGTGGGTCCCACCTCGCTCGCCGATCCGCTGAGCGCCTCTGATCCGTCCGATGACGGAGCTGCGTCTGCAGCATTGGTGACTACTTCGCAAAAGGTCATCACGACCGCCATCGTGGCCGGACCGGCGTTGGCACTCGCTCTGGTCGTGTGGCTGCTGTGGGGGAGTGTCATCAATCTCACCGATGTGGTGATCGGCGTGATCCTCTACGTGGCGACCGGGTTCGGCATCACCGTGGGATTTCACCGGCTCTTCACGCATCGTGGATTCGTTCCGAATCGGGCGCTCAAGATCACCTTGGCCGTGCTTGGCTCAATGGCCGTGGAGGGATCGGTGACGAGTTGGGTAGCCACCCACCGCCGTCATCACATGTTCAGTGACCAGGCCGGAGACCCCCACTCGCCTCACCGCTATGGAAGCGGGGGGATGGCCATCACCCGTGGGCTCTTCTTCTCTCATGTGGGTTGGCTGTTCGTGTCCGACAACTCGAGCGCCGAGCGTTACGCCCCGGACATGTTGAAGGACCGGGACCTGGTGCTGATCGGTAAGTTGTTCCCTCTGTTGGCGCTGGCTTCGTTGGCCATCCCCTTCGCCATCGGATACGCCATCTCGGGATCATGGGTCGGGGCCCTGATGGCGCTGGTGTGGGCCGGACTGGTCCGGATGGCCCTGCTCCACCATGTGACCTGGTCGATCAACTCGCTGTGCCACACGTTCGGTCGCCAGTCCGACGGGTCGACCGACCAGAGCACCAACCTGTGGCCGCTGGCCGTCGTGTCCTTCGGTGAGAACTGGCACAACATCCACCATGCCCATCCGACGTGGGCCAGGCACGGTGCCCGACGAGGCATGGTCGATCCGTCGGCGTGGCTCATCGGACGCTTCGAGCGGTTTGGATGGGCGACCCGGGTGCGGTGGCCGGTGCCGTCGGCCGACTTGGCTGGCACTGAATCCTGACCAGAAGCATCTCGTGACGACCTACGTGTCCTGAAACACGCCGGCGAGCGGCAGGGGAGGGCTGGGCGAGCCGAGCGCCTACGACGTCCGACCGGACACGTGCTGGACGAGCCACCCGTTGCCGTCAGGATCGTGGACCTCGAAGAACGAGTTGTAGTCCCGTCCTTGCGGATCCGACCCCTCGACCTGGGTGCCGCTTTCGTAGTGGAAGACGGGAGTGGGCTCGACCCCCCGCTCGACCAGTTCGCCGTGCGCCCGGTTGATGTCGGCCACCACCAGGTGGAGCCCCTGGACCGATCCGGCCGAGTCGGGGTTGGCCATCAGCGCCACCGAGCAGGCCGATCCGGGAGGTGTGACCTGGATCACCCGGAAGTCCGGCCCAGCTCGATGGTCGACCAGCAGGTCGAATCCGAACTGTTCGAGGTAGAAGGCCTTGGCCCGATCCTGATCGGCCACGGGGACCACGACGAGTTCGAGTTTCCAGTCCATAGAGACGACCTGCTTCCGGTTGAGTCGTCACGGCAGAGCCCGTAGGCCCTTGACGACGAGATAGACGGCGAACACCCCTTCGATGACGGTACCTATGGTGCGCCCGTTCCGGGTCACCCAGGCGTGGGTGGCATCCAGCGTCCGGTCAGCCCCGGTCCCGAGCACGGTGAC
>CAIVIS010000451.1 GCA_903906055.1 uncultured Acidimicrobiaceae bacterium | reverse complement strand
GAGCACCACCTCCGAGGAGCCGCTGGAGCGCCGAGCAGTCATCTCGGGCATCGGTCAGTCCAACGTCGGACGGCGCCTCGGACGAACCGGTCTCGACCTGACGCTTGATGCCTGCCTGGCCGCCGTGGCTGATGCCGGGCTCACCCGAGACGACATCGACGGCCTATCGACCTATCCGGGTATGGGGACGGGAACCCCGGGGTTCGCTGGCCCCACTACTCCCGAGGTACAAGATGCGCTCCGCCTCAACCTCAACTGGCACGACGGCGGCGGCGAAGGTGCCGGGCAGATGCGGGCCCTCATTGCCGCCTGCCTGGCCGTGGGGGCCGGGTTGGCCCGCCACGTACTGGTCTACCGGACCGTGACCGAATCGACCGCCCAGGGCGCCAGTGGACGCCAGGGCATCGGCGGAGACGGAGGCAGTGGTGGTGGTGGTGGTGGCGGTGGCGGTGGCGGTGGCAGTGGCAGTGGCAGTGGTGGCGGTGGTGGTGGCGGTGGTGGCGGCATCCCCCGCTTCTCCGGGTTTCTGCAGTGGACGCTCCCCTTTGGGGCGGTATCCGCTGTGAACTGGATCGCCCTGGTGGCCCAGCGGCGGATGCACGAGTTCGGCCTCACCCGTGAGCAGTTGGCCCAGATCGCCCTTAACGCCCGCCGCAATGCCGGCGACAACCCGATGGCCATCTACCGGGACCCGATGGCTATGGCCGACTATCTCGATGCCCGGATGATCTCGACGCCGCTGTGTCTGTTCGACTGCGACGCCCCGAGCGACGGGTCCACCGCTCTGGTGGTGTCCCACCGGGACTACGCACCCGACACACCCCATCCGGTCTGTCAGGTCAACGCCGTCGGCACCGCACTGCGGGGCCGTCCCAGCTGGGACCAGTTCGACGATGTCACCACGATGGCCGCCCGGGACGCGGCGGCCTCGATGTGGGAGCGCACCGACCTGCGGCCCAGTGATGTCGACGTGGCCCAGCTGTACGACGGGTTCTCGATCCTGGCCATGGTCTGGTTGGAGGCACTCGGGTTCTGCGGCCGGGGCGAGAGCGGGGCCTTCGTCGAAGACGGAGTCACCATCAGCCGCAGCGGATCGCTGCCCCTAAACACCGCCGGCGGCCAGCTGTCCGGGGGACGCTTACACGGGTTCGGGCTCATCCATGAAGCCTGCGTGCAACTACGCGGCGAAGGTGGAGTTCGCCAGGTAACGACGACTAGAGGTGGCCCTCCCGATGTGGCTGCGGTCAGCAACGGCGGCGGCCCGATCGCTGGCTCGCTGCTACTCACCCGCGGCCTGAGCTGACGGCCTGAGCTGACGGCCTGCGCTGACGGCCTGCTCTGACGGCCTGAGCTGACGACCTTGGCTGGCGGCCTTGGCTGACGGCCTGCGCTGACGGCCTGCTAGTCGTCGTCGGAACAGTCTGGCGTAGTGCGTGCCGGGTGGGGCAGTGCGCCGTAGGGGCGCGAAGACGGCGTGGCCGAGCTGTCCTGGCCGCCGAACGCTGCGGCGGCGAGGATGTAACACCCCCCTGAAATGATCTCTCCATGGCGCTGGCCGACTTTTCTGAAGTACCTCCGAACATGTTCTCGGGACCTGGCGGGCCGGTTGCTGCCCCCACTGCACCGGTCGCCCCGGTCGCCTCGACTGCCCCTGTCGTCCCGGTTGTCAAAGACGGCCTGGCGGCCCGGGTGTCCTCGCTGATCGCGGCACTG
>CAIVIS010000450.1 GCA_903906055.1 uncultured Acidimicrobiaceae bacterium | reverse complement strand
CGCTGAGCAGCACCACGTCCTTGTCGGCCAACCGGAAGATGCCGACATCGCCGCACTCGGTCCGCACCCGGTTCATCAGACCGATCGGATCCACCCGGAGCTCTTCGAGGTGTCCGGTCTCCCCTTCGCCTCCAGATACCCGATCGGGGAGGCGCCTTCCAGCGTCGATGGTCATGGCTCTGTTCCTCCTGGGTTCTCCAGAGGTGCGATGGGCGCCTCGGGCTGCAGTTCGATGACGGTGGCGTGGGTGCCTCGGGGCAAGGTGACGGCGGCACAGACGGCTTGGGCCACTCCGGCGGGCCGCATGAAGTTGGCGTGGCGGGCGAACCCCCAGGCTGCCCACTCCTCGATGACCTGGCCGGTGACCTCGGGGTCCCAGTCCATGCCCATCCCGGTCAGGGTCGGTCCGGGACGCAGGATGGTGGCCCGCACGCCTGATCCTTCGAGCTCCATCTGCAGCGAGTGCACGTAGCCCTCGAGGCCCCACTTGGAGGTGACGTAGGCGGCCATGGCCGGCCTAGGGCGCTCGGCTACGTCGGAGGTCACGAAGACGATGTCGCCCCGCCTCCGTTCCACCATGGCGGGCAGGAGTGCCCGGACCAGGTGGTGCGTTCCGACCACGTTGACGGCCAGCACGGCCTCGAGCGAGGCGGCGTCGGTGTCGAGCACCGATCCGGCCATGTTCTGGGCGGCGTTGGAGACCACGATCTCGATCTGTCCGAGGGTATCGACGGCAGCGGCAGCGAACCGTTCCACCGAGGCGCCGTCGGCCAGGTCGAGGTGGATGGCTACCGCTTCGCCACCCGCGGCGCGGATCTCAGATGCGGCATCCTCACACTCGGACACCCGGCGGGCGCCGAGGACTACCGGATGGCCCAGGGCGGCGATGGCGATGGCCGTGGCTCGGCCGATGCCAGACGACGCTCCGGTCACAACAGCCGGACGCAGATCGGGGTGCGGGGGGAACTTGGCCATCAGCGCATCACCACCGTGGTGGGCAGGGCAGCCAGGCCCCGGACGTTGATGGAGTGCACCCGTTCGATGCCAGCGGCATCGATGTCGTACTCGGCTACCCGGGTCACGAGTTCGTGCAGGGCGATGCGGGCCTCCATGCGGGCCAGCGGCGCACCCATGCAGAAGTGGCGGCCGCTACCGAAGCTGACCAGCTTGGTCGTGTCCCGGTCGAGGTCGTAGCGATCGGCGTCGGCAAAGACCGATTCGTCTCGGTTGGCCGAGCCGACCAGCAGCAGCACCCGCTCGCCCTCAGCGATGGTGGTCCCGTGCAACTCGATGGGACGGCGTGCCACTCGCAGCAGCATCTGGCTCGAGGTGTCGTAGCGGAGGGTCTCCTCGGCCCAGTCGGCCACCCGACCGGGGTCGGCGAACGGCTTGGCCCGCTCGTCCGGGTTCCGCCATCCCCAGTACCAGGCGTTGCCCAGCAGTTTGGTGGTCGTCTCATTGCCGGCCACCACCATGAGGAAGAGGAAGGCGATGATCTCCTCGTCAGTGAGCCGGTCACCGTCGATCTCGGCGTCGAGCAGAGCGGACGTCATGTCGTCGGTGCGTGACTTACGGCGCTCGTCCACCATGGACTGGTAGTAGACGACCAGTTCCAAGGCGGCGGCCATCCCCTCGGGGGGGACGTCGTAGACGCCGTCGTCGCGGTGGAGGACCAGATCGGCGAGGCGACGGAGCTCGGCCCGGTCGACGACGGGCACGCCCATCATCTCGGAGATCACGTCCATCGGCACCTTGCCAGCGAAGTCCTCGATGAAGTCGAAGGTGCCGCGCTCCAAGGCGGGCTCGAGGTGCTCGAGGGTGATCTCGCGGATGCGATCTTCCATGGCGTTGACCTTGGTCGGAGTGAACCCCTTGCCGGCCAGCGAGCGCATGCGGGTGTGCTTGGGCGGGTCGAGGGCCAGGAAGGACATGGTCCGGTAGGCCTCGGAGCTGAAGGCGCTCGGATCGAGGGATACGCCGTACGAGTTGGAGTAGGCATCGACGTTACGGAATGCGCTGAGCACGTCTTCGTGGCGGGACAGTGCCCAAAAGTCGAACTCGTCGCTGCGGTAGACGGGGGCCTCGGCGCGCAGGCGGGCGTAGGTCGGATACGGGTCCTCGTGCATGCCGTATGCGTAGGGGTTGTAGGTGACAGGCCCCCGCACCTCGGTGGTGGTCATCGTCGGTCTCCGTTCGCCGGGGTGCTCTGGACTGGGGTGCGCTTCTGCGGGGTGCTCTGGACTGGGGTGTTATGGGACGAGGCACCATCCACCAGCAAGGTGGCCGCCTCGGCCAGGAACACCGGGATGTCGAGGAAGGAGCGGTGGCCGGTGCCTGCGGCCAGCAGCGCCCCCGAATACGAGGCCTCCAGCACCCGAACCACCAACGGGTCGACGTCAGGCCCGACGGCGGCAGTCAGGCGTCGGTGGGTGAGGGCGCCGATGCGGTCGCGCAGGTGGGCCACATCGGGCGACGGGCTGATCATGGCCACGGTGCAGGCGTCGATCAGAGCGGGGCGCTCGGCGGCAAAGGGGATCATGTCCCGCACCGTCTGCTCGATGCGCGCAGCCATGGGAACCGATTCGTCCGTGTCGACCGGATCGAGCGCCTCCATTCGGCGCCAAAACACCTCGGCCAGCAGGTGGTCCTTGGAACTGAAGTAGGTGTAGGCGGTGGCGGGGGCGACGCCTGCCCGTTTGGCCACGCCTCGCACGGTGAGTCCGGCGTAGCCGACCTCCTCGGTCTCCTCCTCGGCGGCCCGCACCAGTGTGGCCACGGCTTCGGCCTGGCGGGCACTGAGCCGACGCCGGGTGGCCTCGATGTCGACGACGGGCGAGGTGCTGTCAGAGAAAGCGGCAGCGGTAGCGGTCATGGCGCCCTCGTCACGGATCCGGGCACCGGAAGGTCGACCCGCGACGGCAGGTGAGGGGTGCCGTCGCGCATGGG
>CAIVIS010000449.1 GCA_903906055.1 uncultured Acidimicrobiaceae bacterium | reverse complement strand
TGATAATGCTGAGGTCACAAGTTCGATTCTTGTTAGCCCCACTCTGTGGACCTGGTCAGAGACTCGTTGATGCGCCAGCCCACCGCCAGCCCACCGCCAGCCCATCGTTAGGCCATAACGAGGCGAGCAGAAGTGTCCTCGGACCCGCCTCAAGTTAGAAGGGGTAGTTCGACCACACCGGATCCGGGCACTTCCGAAATTCAGATTTCACTTGTAGGGTGTCAGTGCGGACAGCGGGAGCACCCGGTGTCATCTCTGGCAAAGGTAGGAACAGAAATGTGGGCTTGTAGCGTCAGACTTCACGTTCCCCGGTGAAGCCAACCCCTGAGGGTGAGGGAACTTCGGCGTCCGCCGAGGAGAGCCCTGATGTGAGAGTTCAGATGGTCCTACGTGAAGTAGGAAGAACCGAGTTCTTCAGCGACGGGGTCTTGGCTATTGGGCTGACACTGCTGGCCCTCGACCTGTCGATCACCGGCTACCGGGAGGCGACTCTGGCCGACCGCCTCCTCAATTTGTGGCCCACCTACCTGGCCTTCTTGGTCTCCTTCATCTACGTAGGTGTGATGTGGATGAACCACCACGCAGCGTTCGATCGCCTGAAGGCGCTCTCGTTTCCGCTCCAGAGGGCCAACATGGGGATACTGCTTGGAGCGGTAGTGCTCTCGTTTCCGACGGCCGTGCTGGCCGAGGCGTTTCAGAGCCACAATCTGAGTGATGAACGAGCCGCCATCGTCCTCTACGGCCTTCTGGCCTACGCCATGGGCCTGAGTTGGTGGCTCTTCTTCTTGATCATTCTCCGTAATCCCCACCTTTGGAAGCATCCGGGGGATCACGCCAAGTGGAGAAAGGTGACGATCTGGGCATTCTTCGGGTCGTTGGGGTACTTGGTGGCCATCGCTGCCGGAGTACTGCTGGACCCTCGACTGGCCCTGGTGCTCTTCTTCGTGCTCGTCTTCTACCGCTCCACCCAGGCCCGACGGATTGCCACCGGCTGATCCGCACGGCGTCGTTCTCGAGCCCCGGTGACTCCTACCCAGGGAGTGATTTCTGTGTGAATGGGCTCGCCACCCCTCTCTATTCGTGTAACGCCATCTCGGGTGATCACCAGGGCTAGGGGTGCTGCTTCACCAGCAACCAGAAGATGCCGCTCTGTCCTTCGGGTGTGACCTGCAGTCCCGGCTATGTCGCCGGGAGCAACATCGGCGCCATTGGCTATCAAGGCACCGTGGCGCTCCCCGCTGGAGGGTGCACGAACTCCGTCCTCTACAACCTGAATCTCCCGATCGTGGGAGTATCTGGGGCCGGAACTACGGCCGAGTCATCCAAGACGAGGAACCTGGATGGTGGCCAGCGATGGCGGCATCTTCACCATGTGCGGCGCCCGCTACTTCGGATCCATGGGTGGTTCCAAGCTCAACTCGCCGATGGTGGCCATCGCTGCCAACGTGGCGGGCGCCGGCTACTGGACCGTGGCGGCTGACGGAGGAGTCATCTCCTATGGCGGGGCACCGTTCCTTGGCTCGACGGGCAGCCAGACATTGGACGCACCGGTAGTAGGGATTGCCGTCAGATACTGATCGTATGAGACATAAACTGCGTCTGTAGTTGCGCACGGTGTGGTGGTTCACTTGCAAGGTGCGTCGGCTACCGTGGGGCATCGTTGTGGGTCATGCCAATGAAGGGATAGAAAATGACCATCGAGGAAACAGCCGAACCGACGCGCCAGCGCAGGCGTCGAGTCCCCAAGGCAGAGGCAAGCGCCAGGCTCATCGAGGCCACCATCAAGTTGCTGCGTGAGCGGCCGCTCGACCAAGTGATGAACCAGGCCATCTGCGCCGAAGCCGATCTCAACCCGTCAACGATCCTGCAGCATTTCGGTACGTTGGACAACCTGCTGGCGGCCACAGCCAAGGAGCTCGTGGGGCGCCATGTCACTAGGTTGCTAGCTGGCACTGGCATCCCCGGCACATTGGATGATCCCGATGTGTACCTCCGCAATCGCATGGTGGCCTGGATGCTGTTGAAGGGATCGGATCCCAACGAATACAACAGCCACGTGCTGGCTAGACCAGATGTGATGGCGCACCAGGAGCAGTCGCTCAAGGTGGGTCGGCGGACAGCGGCCGCATGGACGGTAGCCACCACCTTGATGGTCGAGGCCTATTCGATCTTCGCGGCTACCCACGCGCTCGACGACGAGGAGCAGAGTGACGTGCTCACCCTCTTGGGCTCCTTTCGCGATCACCTTCCTGAAACAGAGAGCACCCTTGGGTGGAACTCATAGAGCTCGTAGGGCGATGGCTCGGTGTTGCTGAGCCCGGTTGGGGACGCGACGCTGTAGGGCGCGCCGACAGGCACGCTCCTAGTGAAGGGGCCCTATGAAACTCCGGATGCCGATGATCCCCGCGTCATTCTTCGGGATCGTGCTCGGCCTCGTCGGCCTGGGCGACTGTTGGCGAGCCGCTCACCTGGCCTGGGGAACTTCAGAGGCGATCAGCTCAGCTGTCATGACCGTGGCCGAAGTGGTCTGGGTCGTCCTACTGGTTCTGTATGTGGCCAAATGGGTAGTGCGGAGCGATCTGGCCCTGGCCGAATTCCACCATCCAGTCCAGTCCTGCTCGATCGCTCTACTGGGCGTGTCGACTCTTCTGATGGCGTACCTGGCTGACGGACGTTCCCACGCCTTGGCCGTTATTCTGCTGGGCGTCGGGACCGTGGGCGAGTTGATCTACGGATGCATCTTCACCTCGCGCCAGTGGCGAGGGGGAAACGACACGGCCACGATCACCCCGGCCATCTATCTACCCACGGTGGCGGCCAACCTGGTAGCAGCGTTCAGCGCCGCCTATCTGGGTTACCGGGTGCTAGCGATCCTCTTGCTGGGGGCGGGCATCCTGTCCTGGCTGATGATCGAGTCCCAGATCGGGTTCCGGATGGCGTTCACTCCAGCCCTGGATCCACCGCTACGACCAACGGTGGGAATCCTTCTGGCACCACCGGCAGTGGCCTGTGAGGCCTATCTGTTCATCACCGGAGGTACAACAGGGCCTCCACCCAACGCCTTCGCCCTAGGACTTGCCGGCTATGCCTTGTTCGTCTTTCTCGTCCTGGTCCGCCACGCCAGGTGGGTGTCGGCTCAGCCGTTCGCCGTGTCGTATTGGGCGTTCAGTTTCGGAATCACGTCGCTGGCCTTCGACCTCATCTTGTTCCACGTCCGGGGGATGGGCGGGTTCCTCGACTGGCTGTCGGTTGCCGCCTTCGCGGTGGCCAACGTAGTCATTGCTGTCCTGGCTGTGGGCACCGTGGTCCAGATGATGAGGCGGACCTTGATCCCGGCTCCACCTATGGCCTTTACGCCGGTAGCAGCCGCAGTTACCCACTGACCCAGGCCCATTGGCCCACTGGGTTCCGCTCAGCGGTCAGGGCGCCCAGCATCCCCCGTCTTCAACCTGTCCACCAGGTGTGACGGACAGCGATGCTCGGACCTGGTCGATGGGCTGATCGAGCAGGGCCATCCAGTCCCAGTGGGCGTCGTACAGGTCGGTCGTGGTCATGGAGCCACGCTCGGCGGCCGTGGCCATCATGGCTGGATCGAGGTGGGAGTGTCCTTCGGGGAAGACCCCGAGTTTGATGCCTTGGTGCCACTGGAGCAGCACTACGGTCAGCCAGCCGATTCCAGCCGAGGAGTTTCCGGCGTTGAACACCGCGGTGTAGGCCTCCCCTTGGGCCGAGGTGTCGTAGCCAGCCAGCACGTGGTGGACGTCGTGCGACCCCAGGAACTCCACTGGCAAGGGCGAGCCAGGGGTACCGGGGATGTCGAAGCGGGCGTCGTCGTAGAACTTCCGCATCTGGGCACCGAGCGAGCCCTCGGGGGCGTCAGCCACGAGGCGGTGGTAATCCTCGATGGTGGCCGGCCGGGTGATGGAGGCCAGATCGTGGCGGTCCATGTGGCTGCGAATGGTCTCTTCTTCGATGTCGATCCGCTCCGCAAGGAACCGGCGGAATAGATCAGCCTTGGCCGTAACTGCGCTGACACCAGCGAGCTCGATGATGTTATCGATGAGTGAGCTGTCGCACCCGAGCGCCGACGCGATGCGTCTGGCCTCGGCCAGACCTTCTTCGTCCGGTGAGTCGGCGAACAGAGCCACCAGCAAGCCGGCGTGCACGGCTTCCACTCGATCCGCTTGTTCCGGCAGGAGGACCTCGAGTGCAGCGATCGCCTCACCATCGTCCGCCCAAGGGGGCTCGGCTCCTAAGAGGTCGCGGAAGTCCAGAGGGCGCTCGAACCCGTGACAACCGGGGCACCCGATCAAGGCCGCGAACTTCCGGACCAGTTCTGCGTCAGGACCCTCGAAGGGACGCGAACCACCCGCTGTCGCCACCATCCGCATGACGGCCACATGGGCCCGACGGGCCTCCAGTGTTCCGAATGCAAGCAACGCCATCGGTGATCCTTCCTGTAGCAAGCGGACGCAGGTCATCAACGTCGTAGACGACCGCCATCCCCACAGTGGATTCTACCAATGAGTTGCGCTGGGACGACCCCAGGAGATCCCCAAGGGGCCCCCCGATCGTTGATCAGAGCAGTCCAGGGACAACCGCTTCGATCAGGCTGGGACCAGGTGTGGCCAGGGCCCGAGCTAGTTGATCGGCGAACGCTTCGGAGGAGGTGGCCCGGGTGGCGTGGAGCCCCAGCCCGGTGGCCAACTGGACGAAGTCGATGTCCGGCCGGCCAAGGTCGAGCATGTCGCGGGCCCGAGGCCCCGGAGCTTCAGCACCCACCCGATCGAGTTCCATGTTCAGCACTGCATACGAGTGGTTGTTGAGGATCACGGTGGTGACATCGAGGCCCTCTCGGGCCATGGTCCACAGCGACTGAATGGTGTACAGGGCACTACCGTCGGCCTCGAGGGCGACCACCCGTCGGTCGGGGGCTGCAATTGCGGCCCCCACGGCTACCGCAAGTCCCTGGCCGATGGCTCCACCAGTCAGGCACAGCCAGTCATGGGGTGGGGCCCCGCTGGTGGCACCTGGAGCGAAGAGCCCTGCCGTATTTCCCTCGTCGGACACGATCGCCCCTTCAGGCAGTAGCGCCCCCAGTGTCTGGCAGACGGTCTGGGCCGTCAGGGGACCTGTCGCCAGCCCGGGACGGTCTCCTTGCTGGCGCAAACCGGTGCCCGGCATTGCACCCACGAGGTCGCTCAACGCGCTGATGGCCGCGGCCACATCGTCACCGGGGCCGGCCACAGTGTGGACGGTGCATCCGTCAGGGACCAGATCGCTGGGCTTTCCCGGATAGGCGAAGAAGGAGACCGGCGACTTGGCGTCGAGGAGCACCAGGTGCGCGATGCCGTCGAGCCGCATGGCGGCGAACTCGGCCAGGTAGCCGAGGCGCTCCACCGGCGGGCGACCAGCGCCACGGGCCAACCTGGCCGGAAAGGTCTCACACAGCAGTTCGGCCCCTGTAGCGAAGGCCAGGTCGGCCGCAGCATTCAAGAGCGGTCCTGAACAGACTCGTCCACCGATGAACAGGGCTGTTCGCTCACCGGAACGGAGCGCGGCGCCAGCCGCTTCGATCGTGTAGGCGTCGGGCAGGGTGCCCGATCCGGGTCGGGTACCCGTACCGCTCAGTACGGGAGCCACCTGGCCTCCCTCTGACCAGGAGACATCGGCGGGCAAGATCAAGGTGGCCACAGACCCGGGTGGGCCGTACGCCGCAGCCACGGCGTCGCGGGCATCGGTGCCGAGCTGGGCGGTGGACTCGGTGGTCCTTACGAAGGCAGACACGTTCTTGGCCACGGTCTCGATGTCGGACTGGAGCTGGGCGTCGTAGGCCCGATGCGACAAGGCATGGTCACCCACGATGTTCACCATCGGGCTGTGGGCCCGGCGGGCGTTGTGGAGGTTGGCCAGCCCGTTCCCGAGGCCGGGCCCGAGGTGGAGGAGGGTGGCCGCGGGGCGCCCGGCGATGCGGGCATATCCGTCGGCTGCGCCGGTGGCCACGCCCTCAAAGAGAGCCAGCACACCTCGCATGGCATGGACGTCGTCGAGGGCGGCGACGAAGTGCATCTCCGAGGTCCCTGGGTTCATGAAGCAGGTATCGACCCCGTGGTCGACCAAGGTACGGACCAATGACTGGGCTCCGTTCACGGATGGGCTCCTTTGGATTCAGCGGATTCAGCGGATTCAGCGGATTCAGCGGATTCAGCGGATTCAGCGGATTCAGCCAGGACAGTCGAGGCCGTGGGGTTGAAGACCTTGCCCGGATTGAGGATCCCGTGGGGATCGAACGCCGACTTGATGCGGCGCATGAGCTCGAGCTTCACTGGGTCCTCCAGAGCGGCAAGGTGCGCCAGCTTGGCCGAGCCGATCCCGTGCTCACCGGAGACGGCCCCACCGAGGTCGATGCCGGCGGACAGAATGTCGTGGATGAGTCCGTGGCGCACCTCGGGGTCGGGTTGGAACACCGAAAGGTGGACGTTGCCGTCACCGGCATGGCCGCATCCCACCACCAGTGATCCGGTGGCATCAGCCAGCCTGGCCACTGCGGCTAGGTAGATGGGGATCGAGGCGCGGGGAATCACGACGTCGAGGATGTCGTCGGCCCCCGCGGCCTTGGATGCCCAGAAGGCGTGCTCGCGGGCGGTGATCAGGTCGTGGCCCGCATGGTCGGGCAGCACGTAGACATCCAGGGCCCCGAGCCCGGCGAGCCGTTCGGCCAGGGCCACGGTGTCCTCATCCACCCGATCCCCATGATGGCCCTCGAGGACGATCACCAAGTAGGCCAGTGCCTGCTGACGTACCGCATCGGGGATCCCGAGATCGATGCCGGCGTTGGCGGTGATGCCAGCCATCGACACCATGTCGATGTACTCGACGAGCAGCGGGCCCACTCCGCTGGCCACCACCGGGGCCACGGCCGCGGCGATCTGGTCGATGGTGGCAAACGGGGCCAGCAGGGTGGTCTGATGCTGGGGGCGCGGATGGAGACGGAGGATGGCCCGGGTGACCAAGGCCAAGGTGCCTTCCGACCCGACGATGAGCTGGGTCAGGTCGTAGCCGCTGGTGGCCTTGACGAAGCGTCCACCGGTAGTGATCACCTCGCCGGTCCCAAGCACGGCCTCGAGTCCGAGGACGTGGTGACGGGTGACGCCGTACTTGACGGCTCGCATACCTCCGGCATTGGTGGCCACGTTGCCGCCGATGCTGGCCGACTGCTCGCCAGGAAAGACGGGGTACACCAGTCCGAGGGGCTCGAGAGCGGTGTCGAGCTCGTAGAGAGTCACCCCTGGCTCCACAATGGCGACCTGATTGGCGACATCGATTTCGATGATGGCGCCCATGCGTTCGAAGGAGACGACCACACCGCCAGCTGCGGCAACCGCGGCTCCAGACAGACCGGTACCGGAGCCCCGGGCGGTCAGCGGCACGCCCTCATCTCTGGCTGCCTCGACGATGGCCACCACCTCGGCGGTCGATCCTGGCCGGACCACCGCAATGGGACGGACCGGATGGGGGTCGAGCGCCTCGTCGTGGCTCATGTCGGCCGAGACGGACGCCCCGAGGTCCACGTGGGCCCGACCCACCGCCGCGATCAAGCGATCCCCGATCATCTGCGCTTGGTCCTCACGACCATCGTCCGCCCTCCTCTGCCGTCTCCGGACCACGCTAACCCGTGGTCCAGTCCCACCTCTGGCCAGCCCGGGCCATGGTCGTGCCCGCAGATCCCAAGGAGGTGCCCGTGGTGGCGAATAGGCGCATCCGGGCGTCCTCGGTAGGCTGGTCGGGTGGCAGCCATGAACACCATGCCCGGGGCCGACCACCTCGGACTGAGCCTGCACAACTTGCTCACCAGGTGGGGAACTGGACCGTTCGCGCTCCTGGTGCTGGCCGCAGTGGTGGCTGCGGCGATCTGGTACCTACAGTCCGTGTGGGCATTGTCCGCCAAGGGGCGCACCTGGAGTCGTACACGCACGACGTCGTTCCTCACCGGCCTCGTCCTGGTCGATCTGGCATTGCAGTCGCCGGTGGCCACCTTCACCATGCGCTACTTCGAGGCTCACATGATCCAGCATCTGCTGCTCATGGTGACGGCTCCACCCTTGCTGGCCATGGGGGCACCGATGACGTTGGCCCTGCAGACGTCGGGACGACGCACCAAGGTACGCCTCCTGCGGGTGCTCAACTCGCGCCCCTTCAAGTGGTGGAGCCACCCGATCCCGACGGCTGGGATCTACTACTTCGCCATGTTCGCCTTCTTCTTGACCTCGGCCGTCGAGGTGGCGATGTCCCACATGTGGCTGATGGACGTGGTCAACATCGCCTTCTTGATTGCTTCCATGCACTTCTGGTGGCCGATCGTGGGGGTCGACCTCATTCCGCACTGGCCCATGACTCACGGTATGAAGATGATCAGCCTGCTGATCGGCGTACCCATCGAGTCCTTCCTCGCACTTGCCCTGCTGTCCACCACCCGATCGGTGGCCTCGATGTACTCGGTGTCCGGCACCCACGCTGGTGCAGGCATCCTGTGGGTCGGGGCCGAGGCCTTCACATTCCTGGCGCTCATCCCCATCTTCATCCAGTGGATCCGGTTCGAAGGGCGAAGGACAGCCCGGATCGACGCGGAACTCGACGCGTCCTACGAAGCAGCGGGTTCAGCGCTCACACCGATCAGAACCGATGAGCGGCGCGCGGGTATCGACACTTGAGGATCAGTGCGACGGGGTGAAGGTGTAGGTGAACGGAACGACCTTGGGCGCATCGGTGAAGGCGTTCTTGCCCTTGATGGTGATGCCCACCAGGACAGCTGACGAGCCCACCTCGACGGTCATGGCTCCGACGGCTGGGAACGTGAGCACCTTGGCTGCAGGCTGGACCCCGCTGAGGAGTGGATTCGGTGAGGAGGAGCTGGTGACCTGGACCCAGCACGGACCGGACATGGCCACGACGACAGTGAACTTCGCGGTGGCCACGGTGTAGGAGGCGCTGGACGGTGTAGACCCAGCTGGTTGGACGGGAAAGATCTGATGCGTCACTGGCGGGGCGGGGCGGGTGCCCGTTCCAGTCGAGCCGTTGCCTGTGGTGGGCTCGGAACCGGCGGGTACGACCCGGAGGATGTGGGCGTTTGCCAAGGCACGCGGATTGGTGGCCATCAGGACGGAACCGACGGCCACTACCAGCACCAGAGCGGCCACCGTCCACGTGAGGACCTTGAGGAAGGTGGGCGCGCGTAGGCGCCTCCGGGCTCGCACTACAGATCGCCGACCCTTGCGCAGGTCCTCCCGAGGAACCACGGGGAAGGTCCCGGTGGGGGGTCCGGTCGACACCGAGGAGGTGTAGCTGCTCGATGACCCCGACCCTGGGGTGAGCCGACCGCTGACCTTGGGCACCTCGCCGGTTTCGGTGAAGGCACGCAGATGATCGGGTCCGCCGGAGTTGGCCATGACGGCACCGGCGACGGGCACCGTGATGCCTGTCGGCCCCGGGTCGGCCCCGCCCGTATCCCAGGTCGCCGCGTACTGCTCGGCGAGGGCATCGCCATCGAGTTCGAGCAATGTGGCGTAACGACGGAGGGTGGATACGGCCATCGCCTGGTCGGGGAAGGGCGTGGTGTCCCCGACCTCTAATGCCTCGAGTTGGGTGATGGGCCGCCCCAAGCGGTCGTGCACGGTCAACAGGTCGAGGCCCCGCTGCTCCCGTGCCGATCGCAACTGGGCGCCGACCGTGGCGGTCTGCTCGTCGGATCCGTCGTCCGCTCCGGCGTCCGCTTGGCCGCCGCCACGGCGGGTCGTGCCGCCTCGTGGCCGCATCACGTGTGGTCTCCTGACATATCCCTGTTTCAACCCTACCTTCCGCACAACCAGAATCGGATGACGCATATCGGGGGATCTCACAGGGTGCACTGAAAAGTTGTGTCCGCAACTAGCATGGGATCACAGCGAGGCTGCATCCGGTGCGGATCTGGATGGCATCCTCAGGACCGTGGGAGTGGCCATGCCGGCAGTGACCGTAGGCGATGTACTGACGCTTCCCCGGGTGGGACGTCCCGACCCGACCAGCACTACACCGCGGCCGGTGCTGGGTGTGGCGACGGCGCCAGGCGGGCTCGAAGGCGAGGGATTCCCGGTGCGGCGGGCCTTCGCCGGAGTGGACCAGGCCTTTCTTGACCCGTTCATCCACATGGATCAGATGGGAGAGGTCGAGTACGGACCGGGCGAACCCAAGGGGACGTCGTGGCATCCCCACCGCGGGTTCGAGACGGTGACCTACATGATCGACGGCACCTTCCGGCACCAGGACTCGATCGGGGGCGGCGGTCTGATCACCGATGGCGACACGCAGTGGATGACGGCCGGGTCGGGCATCCTCCATATCGAGGCACCACCTCACGAGATGGTGGTGGCTGGCGGGCTCTTCCATGGAGTGCAGCTCTGGGTGAACCTCCCGAGTGCGGACAAGATGATCGAACCCCACTATCAGGACATCGCCAGGCACAACGTGGTCCTGCTCACCACGCCCGACGGCGGCGCGCTGCTGCGATTGATCGCCGGTTCGCTCGACGGCCACGCTGGTCCGGGGTCGACCCATTCTCCGATGGCCATGGTGCACGCCACGGTGGCTGCGGGCGCTTCGGTGACGATCCCGTGGGACCCGAAGTTCAACGCACTGGTCTACGTGCTGTCCGGTGACGGCACCGTGGGGGAAGACCACCGACCGGTGAGGTCGGGACAGCTCGCCGTCTACGGACCCGGCGATTCGCTCACCTTCAGTGCCTCAGCCACACCGTCCGAGCGCACCCCCGAACTCGACATCCTGGTCCTCGGTGGCCGACCGATCGGTGAGCCGGTGGTCGCCCATGGGCCATTCGTCATGAATACCAAACAGGAGATCGTTCAGGCCTTCGACGACTTCCAGGCTGGGAAGATGGGCCGAGTGCCCGATCACTACTCGGGATTCTGAAGCCGGGTCACTGACCGAGTCGATCGCCAGACCGATGTAGCCACAGCGCGTTGGACCCTGTGTAAGCGGACGATCGGCGGATCAGGCAGGACAGGCCCGGGGATCCCAGGACTCGAGGGGGGAGACCGATGGGGTCGGGGGCTGAAATGCACCGTGGGCTGGGACGGTGGTGGTGGTAGTGGTCGGGGGGGCAACGGTCGAGGTCGGTGCGGCTGACGAGGCAGGAGCAGCAGCCGTCGCGGTAGGCACCGGGGCTGGTGGATTGACGGTGAACTGAGTCCCGGTCACCACCGTGACCTGAGCACCGTTTGTGGTCGGGCCGAGGGCGGTGATCACAGCACCAGACATCGATCGAGCCACTGCTTGGGCCATGGCATGACCCTCAGGGGTCTTCTTGGCGTAGTACACGACTGTTTCGGCGTGCGTCGCCACCGGAGGGGTGTCGCCCACACCGACCATGTTGAACCCGAGGGCGCCGAGCGCCGTGCTGGTGGTGGTGGCCTGATTGGCGGTGCCACTCCCATTGAGGATCGATACGGTCACCGAAGAGGGGACCGGGAGCGGCTTGCCGGTCATCGTCCCGGTCTTGTCATCGATTCCCAGGAACTGCTCGATCACGGGGTCATCGTCGACGTTGGAGGGGAACTCGATGTCTCCGTAGTAGGCGCCTTTGTACCGGTAGGAGCCGAACTGGTCCACCTGCACGGGCAAGGTGAGCTGCGGCGCTTTGCTGGCGTTGACCGAGCGGAAGTCGAGGATCATATTGACCATGTCGGAAGGGGAGAACGATTTGTCGACCTGGAGTTGAGGGGCCACGGAGCTGACGAGACGACCGTCGGTAATGGGGTCGGACAGTCCGTTCTTGGCCACAGCCGTGGCCAGGACCCGCAGGAACTCGTGGCTCCGTCGGATCCGAGCCAAATCGCTCGAGTTCTCGAAGGGCCAGTACGAGGGATACGGGGTGGTCCATCCGGCCGGCTTGTATTGGAGGTGGCGGGCTCGGACCACTTGCAGGGCGTGCACTCCATCGAGCGGGATGCATCCAGGAGACAAGACCTGGAGGCCCGAATAGGCATCGAATACGGGTTGGGGAAAGTACATCTTCACTCCGCCCAGCGCATCGACCACATTGGCGAAGGTGTCGAAGTTGAGGACCACGTAGTGCTGGATCGGGATGCCGAGGTTCTCGTTGATGGCCGCCACCAGTTGGCTGGGACCCTCGAAGAGTGCGGCATCGATTTTGTTGGCTCCCGTAGTGCGTGCATTGGGAACGAACAGGTCGCGGGGGATGGAAAGGATAGACAGGGACCGCTTCGCCGGATTCAGGTGAAGCACCATCACCACGTCGCTGTTGACCCCGGTGACTCCTTGGGAGCACAGCCCGTAGGCCGCGTTCTGGACCTTGAGGGCACAGCGGTCGGTGGAGCCGACCAGGAGGATGTTTTCAGTTCCGGCGTTCGCGCCGCTCGATGGGACGTCTACCAGGCCCTTCACATCGAGACGGCGGATCTCGTGGTTCAGATACCAGCCGTATCCGGCTGTCCCCCCCACCAGGAGGACCAGGACGACACCGATGGAGCCCAGGACCCACCACAGCCCCCGATGGCGTCCCGGGCTCGATCGGGAGGACTTGTGACTGTGACGTCGTGAACCGTTGGCCTGATCCACCTGTTCGCCGAGGGAGAGGAGGCCCGATTCATCGAAAGTCGATGATGGCTCGGCTCGGCCGCCACGACCTGATGAGGGTGCGGCAGGGTCGTGCCCGGGACCCGCTGGACCGCTAGAAGCCATGGCCCTCCAGGTTAGTGAGGCGGGAGCCCGGATTGGTGTCAGGAGACAGAGAGAACCCAGCGTGCGACAACTGCCGCCCTACACCTTGGGCGGCGTCCCTCGGGAGACTTCGAAGTCGGCCCTACGGAGCCGGAGCGTCTCCAACCAGAAGCGGACAGTCCAGCTAGGCCAGTTGTTGGTGATCCGACCGGACGCGTCCTTGTACCAGCTGGTGCAGTGGCCGGCCCATGCCGTGCGGGCCACCAGCCGTTGGGTGCGACGGTCGTCGCGATGGTAGGCAGCGTTCCGCACCGAGACGGTGGGGGTGACGGGCCCATCCATGGCCTCTACCTGGAGGGTCATCGCCTGGAGTACCAAGTTGAGCTGGCGCTCCACCATGAACAGGATCGAGTTGTGCCCGAGGTTGGTGTTCGGCCCGTAGAGGATGTAGCAGTTGGGGAAGCCAGCAATCGCCGATCCCATATACGCGTGGGACCCGTCGGACCATGCATCAGCTAGGTGGTGCCCACCGACTCCGATCACGGGGATATGGGACAGGAAGTCGGTGGTGGCGAATCCGGTGCCGAAGATCAGCACCTCCGCACTGTGGCGGATGCCGTCGGCGGTGACTACCGCCCCGGGCTCCACCGCCACGACTTGGGACGTCACCACCTCCACGTCGGGCCGTAGAAGGGTCGGATACCAGTCGTTGGAGATGAGGATTCGCTTGCATCCGATGGGATAGTCGGGAACCACTGCAACCTCGGGCAGACGCTCGCCCACCACGGCAGCCCGCAGCCCGGAGGCGAACATCTTCTGGAGCTTCTTCCCGGCCCAGCTGTCCTCACGGAGCCACAGCCAACGGATCTCGAGCGTTCCATAGATCCACCACCGATAGGCGGTACGCAGCGGGCTGACCCGAGCCAGCAACCTCCGAGTAGTGCTGCGGTAGGGGTGGTCCTTCTTCGGGCCGACGTAGTTCGGGCTCCGCTGGAAGATGGTGGTGGAGCTGGCGACCGCAGCTACTGGTGGGACGAACTGGATGGCGCTCGCTCCAGTGCCGATCACGGCGACCAGGCGACCGGCTAGGTCGACGGAGTGGTCCCAACGGGCCGAGTGCCACACCGGGCCGGCAAACGTGTCGATCCCTTCGATCTCCGGCACGTAAGGGCGGTTCAGCTGCCCGCAGGCGAATACTAGGGAGTCAGCCTCGAGCACATCGTCGCCGTCGGGCGAGTGCAGGTCCAGGTGCCAGGTGCCGGTCGCCTCATCGAACCGGGCTTCAGTCACGGTGGTATCGAATCGGAGGTGGGGGCCGAGGTGGTAGCGCTCCACGAGATCCTCGGCGTACGAGAGGATCTCGGGCTGCTCGGCAAACCGCCGGCTCCAGTCGGTCTTGGGCGCGAAGGAGAACGAGTACAGGTGTGAGGGGACATCGCACGCCGCACCCGGGTAGACGTTGTCCCTCCAGGTCCCCCCCACGCCGTCGGACTGTTCGATGATGGTGAAACTACGGACGCCGGATCGCACCAATTGGATGGCGGTGGCCAGGCCCGAGAGCCCTCCCCCCACGATGACTACCCGGGGTTCGCCGCGGCCCTCGACCCGGGCGCGACGCACCGCTCGGTCAAAAGCCGTCCGGCCGATATCAAGTGCCATGCTTCCCCTTCGTCCCTTGGCTTCGCGGCAGTCCAGGGAGAACTCTGACGTTACTGGCGACGGGCGGGGTCTGGCGACTGGCGCTCACGGACCTGTCGGCTCGGTGCCGCCAGGCCACCACGAGGTGGACGGCTTGCCAGCGGGTGTCCAATTCACCAGACTCAACTGTGTGACCGGCCCGCCCAACGACCCGATCGAGGAGACCCCCGACAACCGCTCCTCGTGGACGAGGCAGCCGCGACTGGCCAAGGCCCGGGCGGCGTTCACCCGGGGGCTGCGCACTCTGCTGGCCCCCGACGGACTTCCCACCGGGGCGGCAGTGGAGCTCGAAGCAGCCTTCGGAGACATCGGGCGCGAGGTCCTGGCCGCTGGCCCGGGCCGCATGGGTCGGGTGAGGGCTCAGGTGGCGGCGGTACCACCGCGGATGCTCGATTGGATGTCCACTCAGGTCATCGAGCATCCGGCCGTCCTCTACGACATCACTGGAGTGGAAGAGCTGTGTGCCCGTCAGAACCGCTCCATCGGTACAGCTGTGGGCGCACTGCAGTTGGCCCTGCTGGCTGCAGCATCGGCTTCCACCCTCGAGGGCGGTCCGATTCTGGCTGTGGCCATAGATGGTGTGGTGGGCCAGGTGGCCGCCGTCGTCCACGGGGTGTGCGACTGGTACAACACCGGCTCGTACTTACATCGGAGGCTCGAGCGCCTGGGGATCCCG
>CAIVIS010000448.1 GCA_903906055.1 uncultured Acidimicrobiaceae bacterium | reverse complement strand
CCGCAGAGAGGTGGAGCGTCGACCAAGTCGACAATTCGGCGTTCCGAAGCCCGGGAATCACAGCTATCACGAGTGACATCTTCGATGCAGACCTTCCAGCCAAGTACTTCGATGGCGTCTTCGTGTCGAACTTCCTCGAGCACCTGCTGACCCAGGAAGACGTCGCCCGGTTCCTCGGCCTCATGTTCGACTGCACGGCTGACGGAGCCCGAATCGCCATCATCGGACCCAACTTCAAGTACTGCAGTCGCGAGTATTTCGACTGCGCCGACCACACGTTGGCCCTCACGCACGTAGCGGTTGCAGAGCACCTGTACGCCGCTGGATTCACCATCGAAGAGGTTGCACCTCGGTTCCTCCCCTTTTCCTTCCGCGGCATCTTGCCACCCTCGCCGGTGCTCACCCGCAGATACCTCCATGCCCGTCCCACCTGGAAGGTCCTTGGGAAGCAGTTCCTGGTAATCGCTACGAAGCCCAACGATGCCGACCGCTGACCTACGGTGACCGCCTCTTTCACAAATCACAGCTTCGATGTGCAGCGACAGCGGATCATTGTGGCGATAACGATTGGAGTGAGTGGCAAGTGGTGACCGACTCGCGAGTTGCGGCATCTCCACGGGTGATCGGTGAGTCGCTGTCGACTCACCGCAACAGTCTCAACTTCCTCCGCTTGATCTTCGCCACTGTTGTACTGCTCTCCCATGCCGCCTCACTGGGCTGGTTCACCTCGTGGGAGGGTGTCTTCAACAACACAACAATGGCCCAAGTCGCCCTCTATGGATTCTTCGGGGTCAGTGGCTATCTGATCGTACAGAGCGCCATGAGGACGACCGCTTCAGGGTATATCTGGCGGCGATCGCTACGTATCTTCCCTGGGCTGATCACCTGTCTCGTGGTGATTGCCGCCGTCTTCGGCGTGATCGCCTGGATGCAGCAGTCACACCCGCACTGCGGGTTTTCGTGTTACCTCAACGCTCCTGACAGCCCCTTCACCTACGTGCTCAAGAACGCGTTGCTGTCGAATCCCTATTGGAAGCAGCAAACGATCGCCGGGACTCCTGTGGCGATTATTCCGAATTGGAACACGCCGATCTGGACCCTCTTCTTCGAGTTCCTCTGCTACCTCATGCTGTTGGTCTTCGCCGTGCTCGGATTGCTGCGGCGGCGAATCTTGACGCTGGTGTGTGCCCTGACGCTGTGGATGGCCGTTGCGGTTATCACCGTGACGCCATCACTGTCCGATCAGTTCACGGTCCTGCACCACTGTAATCTTGAGGCGTTTATGCGCTTCGCCGAAATCTTCCTGACGGCCTCGGTCGTGTACCTCTACCGTGAGCGGATTCCGGACAGAGGCTGGCTGGCACTCGCAAGCCTCGTACTTTTCGTCATCGGAGTGGGGCTTCCCAACGGGGGGAAGATACCGACCTATTCGTTCACTCCCCTAGACATCTTCTTACCTTTTTTGGTCTACCCCGTCTTATGGCTCGGCATCCACCTGCCGTTCCAGTCGATCGGATCAAAGAACGATTATTCGTACGGCATCTACATCTACGGATGGCCGGTGACTCAGATGTTCGTGATCTGGCAGTTCGAGCGATTCGGGCTGATCGCTTTCCTTGCAGTCTGCATGTTCGCGACAGTGCCGTTCGCCGTCGCCAGTTGGTGGTTGATCGAACGAAAAGCGCTTTCGCTGAAGCGCCTTGTGCCTGGACGCTCTTTGATCGGTAGCACATCATGATGGTGAATCGCCTGGCAAGCAGGGCGCCCGCATTGCGATGTGGTGCCTGGCTTCTTTCCCCCCCCTGCTCCTCGCTGGCGAGTTGACCACCTAGCCGGCCTCGATGTCATTGGACATAATGCTGGGCTCCACCTCCACTGGCGCATAGCCTTGCGACCCCTCGGCAGGCCTTTGCTGCCGATCATTGGAAAGGAAGGGTCAGTTGGCGTTCAACGGTGACGGTTCGATGGCGAATGTCGACGATGGGCAGGTCGACGGCTTACTTGACGATGCCCCCGTGGAACCCACTGCGACCTCACGTACCTCCGTCATCATCAAGTCCCCGCTGAGTTGGTCCATAGTCCTGGCCGTGCTGGCATGGCCCCTGGCTCCGTCCGCGCTCTACCCATGCCCGGGGCTCGACTGCTCCTGGCAGGGAACGCTCCAGCGCGCTGCCGTGTTGAGGATGCCGTATGGAACCCATGTGGTGTTCACCTACGGTCCCCTAGGCTTTCTCACCACGCCGGAACTATTCGAGCCCGTTCCTGCCATCCTGGCTTTCTGTTTCATCCTGTCGGTCTCGGTCGGCATCTTCTACGCACTGATGCGAGGACTCCGACCGTTCATGCCACTGTGGTGCGCCGTTGCTGCCGCCTATGTCATCGGAGCGGCAGCCGTTCTGACATCTGCGGTGAACGACAACGTCT
>CAIVIS010000447.1 GCA_903906055.1 uncultured Acidimicrobiaceae bacterium | reverse complement strand
GTCCCCACCTGCGAGAACCCGGCCCGGCGGGCCGCATCGATCGATGCGTAGGCCTGGGACGGTGCCAACTCCACCACCAGCGCACCCGACGGGCGCAACCAGTGACTGGCACCGGCCACCACTTGCTCGATGTCGGACATACCGGCCACCCCGCCCCGCCCACGCCCAGCCACCAGGGCACTCACCGGCTCCCAGTCGCGTACCCCTGGGTCGAGCGAGTCGTACTCGTCTTCGGTCACATAGGGAGGATTGGAGACGATGAGATGGACTCGACGCGCTAGTTCGGCCGGCAGCGCTTGGAACCACGACCCCTCGACGACGGTGACCCGCCCGGCTGCCGCATCGTCGGTGCTGGCCAGTGCTCGCAGATTCGCCCTGGCCACCTCGAGGGCATCCGTTGATGCATCCGTGGCCCACACCTCGACCGGCTGGCCCGTGCGTGGGCCCTCCACGGCCAACGACAAGGCGATCGCCCCGGATCCGGTCCCGAGGTCGACGCAGATGAGTGGACCGGATGCTTGGCCACGATCGGCGGCTATCTGGTCCAGCGCGCCCAGTGCCACTTCCACCACTTGCTCAGTCTCGGGCCGAGGGATGAGCACCCGTCGATCGACCCCCAGTTCCAGGTTCCGGAACTGCCAGGTGCCTAGGACGTACTGCAGCGGCTCCCCCTTCGCCCGACGAACGGCCAGCGTGTGGGCCAGCGCGGCGACTGCTCCCGGATCGCCCGTGTGCGACTCGGCACGCTCAACGATCCAGGTGGCCTCGCGCTCGCTTCCCACCACCACGGCCACCTCGGCAATCAGCCCGGATCGCCCAAGTGGAGACACGCTGGTGGTTGTCCTTCCCGGCCCATTCACCGCCCAAGCCTCAGCCGTCGTCCAACTGCCGGTAGCGCTTGTCGGCCATGAGCGCCTCGGTGAGTTCATCGAGGTCCCCCATCAAGATGCGGTCCAACTTGTGCAAGGTGAACTTGATGCGGTGATCGGTGACGCGGTTCTCCTTGAAGTTGTAGGTACGGATCTTTTCGGAGCGGCCCCCCGAGCCCACTTGGCTACGACGCTGCTCGGACAGTTCGGCCGCCTGGCGGTCCTGTTCGGCCTTGAGGATGCGCGATCGCAGCACGATCATGGCCTTGGCCCGGTTCTGGATCTGGCTCTTCTCGTCCTGCATGGCCACCACGATCCCCGTGGGCAGGTGGGTGATCCGCACCGCCGAGTCGGTGGTGTTCACCGACTGCCCGCCAGGACCAGTCGACCGGTAGACGTCGATCTTGAGGTCGTTCTGGTCGATGTCGACGTCGACCTCTTCGGCCTCGGGCAGCACAGCCACAGCCGCCGACGAGGTGTGGATCCGCCCTTGCGACTCTGTCACCGGCACCCGCTGCACCCGGTGAGGACCGCCCTCGTGCTCGAGCCGAACCCAGGCGCCCTCGCCCTTGATCAGGAACGTGACTTCGTTGAGTCCGTCTCGCTCGGTGGGACTCGACGACAACACCTCTACCTTCCAGCCTTTGGTGGCTGCATAGCGGGTGTACATCTCGTAGAGATCCTTGGCGAAGAGATTGGCTTCCTCACCGCCTTCGGCTCCTCGGATCTCCATGATCACGTTGCGATCGGCATTGGGGTCGCGGGGCACGAGGAGCAGCCGGAGCTCCTCCTCGAGACGTCCAATGTCGGCCTCGGCC
Source organism: uncultured Acidimicrobiaceae bacterium (assembly GCA_903906055.1). Classification (GTDB taxonomy): domain Bacteria; phylum Actinomycetota; class Acidimicrobiia; order Acidimicrobiales; family RAAP-2; genus Bog-756. Next base: position 715 of record CAIVIS010000447.1, on the reverse strand, counting down.
TCGGCCACTTCGGCCTGCGCCAGCTCGCGCTCTTCTCCCGTCGAGTCGCTGACCATCTCTCGGGCGGCCTCGAGATCCTCGCCCGCAGACTCGAGCCGGCGGAAGCAGGTGACCACCTCGTCGAGCTCACGGTGGCGGCGCGATACGTCGCGCAGCCGCTTCGGATCCGACGAGAGGTCAGGGTCGTTGAGTTGGGCCAGGACCGACTCGAACTCTCGCTCCAGATCGACCAGGCGCTCCCTCAGGCGGTCGTTGAGCACGATGGAGAGGGTACCTTCACCCGGCCGGCACTCCGACCGTGGCCGGATGCGCCTGACTCGAGGTGCGGGTCAACATGTCAGTCCAGGTGCGGGGCGGCTGCGCCGGCCCGGAACCAGGTCCGATCAGTCGTCCGCTGAGGATTCGTCTGCTGGCGAGTCGTCTGACGGCGAGTCGTCTGCCGTGGACGCCTCGGCCGGGGCAGTTGCCTTCTTTTTGCGGCCGGAGGTGGAGTAGCGACGCTGGAACCGCTCGACGCGGCCACCGGAGTCCACCAGTTTCTGCTTGCCCGTGTAGAAGGGATGGCACTCGTTGCAGAGCTCGAGGGTGATCTCCGGCTTGACCGATCGCGTGGTGAATGTGTTCCCACAGGAGCAGCGCACCGAGGAGTCGGCGTAGTCGGGATGGATGTCGGTCTTCATGGAACTCTCCTGTAGTGGCGGCACCGGAGTCGGGG
>CAIVIS010000446.1 GCA_903906055.1 uncultured Acidimicrobiaceae bacterium | reverse complement strand
CCCAGGTGCCAGTGGCCGCAGATGCTGCAGGTATAGGGATCAAGGTCGACGCCATCTTCGAGTCGCACCTGGAGGGCGTAGCGGTTGGCCTCGTCGGCCGACCCGTACTGGCTTTTGGGCGCGCCATCGGCCCGCCAGTGCTCTCTGGTCCCACCCCCGGCATCGGGGTCCCTTGCTCTGCGGACGGGCTTGCGGCCCCGTCTGGCCTTGGCCATGCGTCTACTCCGTGTAGATCGGAGGCCGCTTCTCCTTGAAGGCGGCGGCGGCCTCGTTGAGGTTCCCGGTGAACCCGGCCAGCAGTTGGGTCCGATTCTCCATATCGACGGCGGTCTGGAGGCTCCCCACCTCGAGTGATCCCCACAGGGTGTCCTTGGTCAGCGTCAGCCCCAGCGGACTCAACGCGGACATCCCTTGCGCCATGACCACGGCTCGGTCCAGCACCTCGTCGTCCTCCATGATCTGGGACACCAGGCCGATCCGCTCGGCCTCGACGGCATCGACCTTTCGTCCGGTGAGGATGATCTCGTTGGAGCGCGACGTGCCGATGGCCCGGGGGAGCAGCCAGCTGACACCGAGCTCGCATCCAGTGAGACCGTTGGTGATTCCGGCTCCGCAGAACACCGCCGATCGCCCGGCCAGACGGATATCGGCGCCCAGGGTCAGGCACATGCCGCCGCCGTAGGCGGGGCCTTTGATGGCGGCGATCACCGGCTGGGGCATGTTGCGCAATGCAGGTACCACGCCGCCCATGAACTCCATGGCCCGTAGGCCCATCCGGTGCCGGCCGAGGTCTTCGATGCCTGGAGGTAAGCCAGCGAACTCGAGTTCGAGGCCCGAGCAGAACGCTCGTCCTGCGCCAGTGAGGACGACGACGCGACAGTCGTTGTCGGCGGACACCTGGGCCAGAGCGGTGTAGAGATCGCCGACGAGGGCGAAAGACATGGAGTTCAGTCGGTCCGGGTTGTCGAGGGTGATGGTGCGCACATGGTCGGCTGGAGTGGAGACGGAGACGAGTGACATGGGCACAGCCTGATCCACGCCGAGGGCGAGCGCCATTCGTCGCGGTCGTCGCGGTCGCCGGTGTGCCGATCGGCTGCTCGATGAGCCATCATCTGCAGGTGCCCATCGAACCCTTCGCCGAGTTCGACCCCTATGGGGGCGAACCTGAGCCCATCACGCTGGCCGGCCGCCTGCTGGTGGCCACCCCGGCCATCGACGACCCCAACTTTTGGCGCCGGGTGATCCTGGTGCTCGACCATGGAGCCATGGGGGCTATGGGAGTGGTCATCGACCGCCCGGGCGGCGTCGAGGTCGACCAGTTGCTGCCCCGGTGGTACCCGGTGGCCACGGCCCCCACCGAGCTGTTCACCGGTGGCCCGGTGGAGCGCGACTCGTTGATCGGCCTGGTGCGCCTCCGGTCGCGTGCTGACGGTGAAGTCGGCGCCTCCGGATGCCCTGAAGGTTGGAGGCAGATGGTGGACGACGAGCGACCCATCGGCACCGTCGATCTCAGTGTGGACCCAGCGGACTTCGGAGGATCGATCGTGGGGGCCCGGCTCTTTTCGGGTCGCGCCGGATGGGACTCGGGCCAGCTCGAGGACGAGATCGACGAGGGCTCGTGGTACGTGGTGCCAGCGGAAGCCCGAGACCCCATCTCGGCCGACCCCGAAGGGCTGTGGCGTCGGGTACTGCGGCGCCAGGGCGGGGCGCTGGCTCTGGTATCGGGATTCCCCGAGGATCCGGCCCGCAACTAGTGCAGCCAGCCAGTGCTCCGTCCTACGGGTAGATGAGCGACGGAGCGACGCAGCGACGCAGCGACGCGGCGACGTGCTCAGGCTGGCAGGTGCAGCCCCTGGGGTCGACCATCGGGCTGGGCCACTGTGGTCTGGATCAGCTCGATGAGCGCACGGGTGGGTGCCGACGGCAGGCCCCGGCTGCGCTGGGCGACTCCCACCCGGCGGCGGGGGAGCCCAGCGACCGGCACCGGCCGGAACCGGTCCCGCAGAAACCCGGGGATGGCGGTGGCCGGCAGGATGGCCGGTCGATAACCCTCGAAGGTGAGCGAGGCGATGAGGCGGAGTCCGTCGATTTCGGCGGCGGGCAGCAACATGATCCCGAGGGGTCGGGTAAGGGCGTCGAGCTCGTCGCGGAACGAGGTGCCCGGCAGCGGCAGCAGCAGCTCCAGATCGGCCAGGTCCTCGAGGCCGAGTGGATGGTCGGCCCCGGCCAGTGCATGACCCTCGGGGACCACGAGCATCAGGTCCTCCTCGAAGAGCATCCGGGTCACCAGGTCGCGCCCGCTGACCGGCAGGTGGAGGATGGCCAGATCCAGATGCCCGGTGGCGAGCTGCGGCTCGAGTCCGGTGGTGGTTCCTTCGACGATGATCATGCGGAGCTTGGGGTGGCGCTGCGAGACGGCGTCCATCAGCCGGGGAACCAGCCAGCGGGCCGTGGTGCCGATCATCCCTACTCGGACCGTCCCGGTTACCTCGTCCTTGCAGGCGGCCACATCGGACAGCAGGGCGTCGAGCTCGGACAGTATGCGGCGGGCCCGGGCCACGACGACCATGCCCTCTTCGGTCAGGCGCCCGTCGGCCCGGTCGATCAACGGGGCGCCCAACTCCTTCTCCAAACGGGCCACATGGGCCGAAACATTGGACTGGACGGTGCCGAGGTGCTCAGCTGCCGCCGAGAACGTCCCGTGGTCGCTGATGGCGGTGAGAGCTTGCAGGTGTCGGAGTTCCATCGCTCAAAACGATAGCAGGTATCTAAACAAACTCATTGACTGATTGCTCGCGACTGTTATACAATGGGATCTGCGACCACAGGACTTAGGAATCCCCCTCCTTTCCTTGTTGAGTCAGTGCGAAGGGACCACCTCTCCCCCCCTGGTGGTCCCTTTGCCGCGTCATGGGGCAGGTGGCGGCGTCGCCTGAATGGTAGGGACGGTCATGAAGTCGCGGGCGGGATGTCGTTACCCGACCCAGGTCGGCCGGCAGTAGGTTGAGGGGATGACCGACGCCAGCGGAGCTGTCTTTGTCGACCTCGACCGCACCCTCATCGGATCGGCCAGCGGACCGATCCTGCAAGCCGCCATGGTGGCCGAGGGTGTCCTGCCCTCGGGTCGCTCGATCCCTGGTGAGCGCTACCTCTACGGCTTCTACAACTCGTTCGGCGAGACTGCGCCCTTCATGGGCCTGGCCCGGGCCGCAGCCCGATTGATGAAGGGCCGATCCCCCGAAGCGGTCCGGCGCGCTGGTGCGGCATCGGTGGAGGCCTTGATCGACCTGGTCCAGCCCTGGGCCCTCGAGGTGCTCGGCGCCCACCGGGCCGAGGGGCGACTCCTAGTGCTGGCCACCACCTCGCCGTTTGACCTGATCTCGCCGCTGGCCGAGGCACTCGACTTCGACGACGTGATCGCCACCCGCTACCAAGCGATCGACGGGGTCTACACGGGGCGGCTCGATGGCCGCTTTACCTGGGGCCTGGGCAAACGCGACGCGGCTCGAGAGTGGGCCGCGGCCCACTCGATCGATATGGCCGACTGCCACGTCTACTCGGACAGTTTCTTCGACGTGCCCGTGCTCAGTGCTGTGGGTCACCCGCATCCCCTGAACGCCGATCCGCGGCTGGCGGCGGTGGCCCTGGCCAAGCGGTGGCCGCTCGAGCACTGGGACCGTCCGCCCGGCGTCCCCTCTGTGGTTGGACTTGAGCCCTACCATCTGCTGCGCCCGTTCCTCCGCCCCGAGGCTTTCCCCTACGCCCGGTTCACGGTTGCCGGGGTCGAGCACGTCCCGGCCGAGGGTCCGGTCATCTTGGTGTCGAACCACCGGAGCTACTTCGATGTAGCCGCCCTCGGCATGGTGGCCGCCAAGATCGGTCGCCCTACCCGGTTCATGGGCAAACAAGAGCTGTTCGATGCCCCGGTGGTCGGCCAACTGGCCCGGGCGCTCGGGGGGATCCCCGTCGACCGCGACAGCGCACCGGGAGACTCCATGCGCAAGGCCACGGCCGCGCTGCGGGCCAGCGAGGCGGTGTTCGTACTGCCTCAGGGCACCATCCCCCGTGGTGAGGCCTTCTTCGATGCGGTGCTGCACGGCAAGACCGGTGCCGCCCGACTAGCGGCCGAAACTGGTGCGACGGTCATCCCGATAGCGGTGTGGGGCACCGAAAAGGTGTGGCCCCGTTCGGCCAAGGTGCCCAACGTCACCGCCATCCAGCATCCGCCCCGGGTGACCGTGACCGTGGGGCCGCCGGTGGCCATGGGGGGAACCGACATGGTGGCCGATACCGCCGTACTGATGGGCACCATCGCTGACATGCTGCCGGCCGAGGCCCGAGAGGTCCATGTGCCGACCGAAGAGGAACTGGCCGCCACCCGACCTTCGGCGTGACCATCCGCCCCACCACGGCGTCCGGTTTCGGTTCGCGAACCCTGGGTGTCCGGGCCCAGGCCGCGGTGGCCGCCGCCGCCACGGTCAACCGTCTCTCCCGTGCACTGGGACGGGGCAGCGGCACGGTGGCCGGTGGCCGTGTTGGTCTGCTCGTGGACCCCGGCCTGTTGCGCTCCTTGGCTGTCGCCAGACAGGTGGTGCTGGTTTCGGGGACCAACGGCAAGACCACTACCACCCGACTGCTGAGCGCTGCGCTGTCCGGCCTCGACGGCATGGGCGCCGTGGTGAGCAATGAAACTGGGGCCAACATGCCTGCCGGTCATGTGGCCGCCCTGGCCGGAGCCCCCGATGCTTCGGTCGCCGTGCTCGAGGTCGATGAGGGCTACCTGGGCCGTCTGGTGGAGGAGACCTCTCCTGAAGTGATCGTGCTGCTCAACCTGTCGCGGGACCAGCTCGACCGGATTGCCGAGGTGCGGATGCTGGTTGACCGGTGGCGCACCGCACTAGGTGGACCCAGCCCGTCGCCGGCCGGATCCTCGTCCACCGGATCCTCGGCCCCTCGAGCGGCAGGCACCGTGGTGGTGGCCAACGCCGATGACCCGATGGTGGCCTATGCCGCCGCCACCGCACCCGAGGTGCGATGGGTCGGGGCCGGCCAGGTGTGGCACGACGATGCCGTCGGTTGTCCGGCGTGCGGAGGACGGATCACTCGTCCCTCAGACGCCCACTGGCACTGCGACCGTTGCGACTTCGCCCGGCCCGAGGTGGTGGCCGACGTGGTGGCCGACGAGTTAGTCCTCGCTGACGGGAGCCGCCATCCGATCCGCATCGCCCTCCCTGGCCAGTTCAACCGAGCGAACGCCGGCATGGTGGCCATCGCTGCGGTGGCGCTGCTGGAGTCAGCGGGGGTGCGTGCTGATGATGGCGGGCCTCCGACCGTCGATCTGGTGCTGGATCGGCTCGCTTCGGTGACCGAGGTGGCGGGGCGGTTCTCCACCGTGGTGCGCGCCGGTCATCCGGTACGACTGCTCTTGGCCAAGAACCCAGCCGGGTGGACGGCCATCTTCGACCTGTTGGAGGAGACGGGCGACACCTCGATGCCGGTAGTGCTGTCGGTGAATGCCCGAATCGCCGACGGCCTAGACACCAGTTGGCTGTGGGACGTTCCCTTCGAGCGGCTGGTGGGCCGGCCGGTGGTGGCCACTGGCGACCGCCGCCTCGACCTGGCCGTGCGCCTCCGTTATGCCGAGGTGGCCCACGACGTGGTCGACGGACCGGTGGCCGCACTCGATCACGCCGGGCGGGCCATGGTGCCGGGAGCCTCGATGGAGTTCCTCGGCAACTACACCGCCTTCGCCGACCTAAGGCGGGCGCTGTGAGCTCGGTCGTGGGCCGTCCGCTGGCCATCTGCGTCGTCTATCCCGACCTGCTCGGCACCTACGGCGACGGTGGCAACGGGGTCGTCCTGGCCAAGCGGGCCCAGTGGCGGGGGATCGACGTCGAACTGCTGTACGCACCCTCGGACCGACCGCTGCCCGAAGCCGACGTCTACACCATCGGCGGGGGAGAGGACGGTCCCCAGGTGCGGGCCGCCACCACGCTGATCGAGGATGGCACCCTGGTCCGTCGAGTAGCCGAGGGTGCGGTGGTGCTTGGGGTGTGCGCCGGGTTTCAGCTCATCGGACGGTCGTTTCCGGACAGCGCTGACCGGGTCTGCGACGGGGTCGGACTGTTGGATCTCACCACCCGCAAGGGAACTGGCCCGCGTGCGGTGGGGGAGTTGGTGGCTACCCCGGCCGCCGATGCCCCCCGGGGCATGCACGGTGTCGCTCTGCCCCGGTTGACCGGATTCGAGAACCACGGCGGAGTGAGCATCGTCGGCCCTGGAGCCCGGCCGCTGGCCACCGTGGAACGCGGTATCGGCAACGGCGGGGGAGACGGCAGCGAGGGTGCATGGTCCGGTCGGGTGCTCGGCACCTACCTTCACGGCCCAGTGCTGGCTCGCAACACTGCGCTGGCCGACCTGCTGCTCGGATGGGCGCTGGCACCCGATGGGTCCGCCCAGGGCACCGTGGCCGAGTTGGAGGGGCTGGACGACTACGAAGAGCTGGCTCTGCGATCCGAGCGGCTGGAAGCAGTGGATGCGCAGGTAGCGGGAGGCTGGCGCTCGATGGTGGGACGAGTCCGAGCCCGGCGCTAATGGTTCGCGGGCAACACGTTTAGGATCACTGCCACAGAGAACCACCACAAGGCCTCCGTGGCTCTTGCGCCGATCCCCTCTGTCGGCAGGGTGCGTACTGGGACTGCGCCTCATGCACCCACATCTCATCTGCGAGGGAACGGATAGCCGCAACCGATGGATCCAATAGACCGGCCGTGATGATTGCGCACACACGCTGGTCGATCCCTCCACTCACACCCGAGGCACGGGCTCCGGGGGCTTGTCGATCCCGAGTCCTGGTTCTTGCCCGAAGGCCGGCTGGGGGGTGAAGGACCATTGCGGGTCTTCGTCGGTCGGGCCGTGGCGAGCAAGCTCCCACCCGTTGTAGGTCTTCAAGAAGTGATGGTGG
>CAIVIS010000445.1 GCA_903906055.1 uncultured Acidimicrobiaceae bacterium | reverse complement strand
CGGAACCCGGATCGGGCCTCCTCGGGATCCCCCGGGGGGCCGACCGTCATGAGCCCGGCGACGTCCAAGTCCTCGTCTCGCAGAGCCGCCACCAACTCGGCCACTCCCTCCGCTCGCACACCGCTCCGTCCGGGTAGACCCACCACGTCCACCTGGATCAGGACCCGGGCGCCCGGGTGTCGCCGGGCGATGGCCCTGCCCTCCTCGATCCGGCTGACCGACTGCCAGCAGGACACCAGTGGTGCCAGCCTCGGCACCTTGTTCCGCTGGATGGCTCCGAGGTAGTGCCACTCGGGCGACGGTCCCACATCACCGGCCAACTCTGCCGCCTTGGCCACCAGTTCGTCGGCGTAGTTCTCCCCCACTGCCAGCCCAGCTGCCACCGACGCGCGCACGGCATCGGGGCCGAACCCCTTGGTGACTGCCAGCACCGTGACCGAACCGGGGTCCGGAGCTACCCGTTCGATCCTGTTGCGAATCTCCTCCAGCCGGTCAGTGAAGCTCAGAGGCTCCAGGGGGTCCAGGGGGTCCAGGGGGTCCACCGGAGTCATGCCTCGGACCCCGGGCTCCCCATCCACACCAATAGGGCCTGGCGGCCGGTGTCGTGGCGGGCACGGTGGGAGTAGTAGCCGCCGCCGCACGATGTGCACACGTCAGCACCATCGACCGCCTGTACGCCACAAGCGCGCATGGCCGCCTGCATTCCAGCCACCAGATCCAAGGCGGGGCGCCCATCGGTGGTGCAGCCCCTCAGTTCCTCCCCGTACCCGCTGACGGCCAGATCCAGATCGGACGTGGCGAACTCGTAGCATTCGACGTGGATGCAGGGTCCGATGGCACCCACGATGTCGGTGGCGCCCCGGGCCCGCATCTGACCCACGGTCGCCTCGACGATGCCGTCGAGCAGACCGCGCCATCCTGCGTGGACGGCGGCGAAGATCCCCTCGGGACTGGCCAGTGCCAGGGGCCCGCAGTCAGCGGTGAGGATGCACAGCGCCACACCGGGGTCCATAGCCACCACGGCATCAGCAGTACCGATATTGCGGCATCCCGGTCGACCATCCAGGCCAGTAGGCAGTAGGGCCGCACCTGCTTCGGCCACGGCACGGCCATGCACTTGGGTCACCCAGACCACCTCGTCCACCCTGGTGGTGGTGGCTGCAGCTACATCAGCGGCGAATGCGGCCAGCGGGGAACCGTCAGCATGTGACGGACCCCCTGGACGCAGGTCACCTCGAGCCGCGCCACTCCACGAGGCGTAGACATTGCCCTCGAGTCGAACTGTGGTCGCTCCGTCCATCGACGTAGCCGAAGGGTTCAGCGCAGGAACGAGGGAACGTCGAAGTCGTCATCACCCATGTCGAGGTCATCGTCCGCCGGAGTGGCGAAGATGTCCTCGTGGGCTGGCTCGGCGCCCAGGACCCGGCTGCGGGACTCATCGCGTCCGGTCGACTCGGGGGCAGCGGTGCTGGCGCGAGTGGGCGCTGGTGCTTCCCAACGCTCGAAGCCAGCGGCGATCACGGTCACCCGTACCTCTTCACCCATGGCCTCGTCGATGACGCTGCCGAAGATGATGTTGGCATCCGGATGGGCCACTGCGTGGATGATCTCGGCTGCCTCGTTCACCTCGAACAGACCCAGGTCCGGCCCGCCGGCGATGTTGAGCAGGATTCCCCGTGCCCCTTCGATCGATGCCTCGAGGAGGGGGCTGGTGATGGCGGCACGTGCCGCGTTGACCGCTCGTCCCTCGCCGGTGGCTGCTCCGATACCCATGATGGCTGTACCGGCGTTGGACATGATCATCTTGACGTCGGCGAAGTCGGTGTTGATGAGTCCAGGGATCGTGATCAGGCTGGTGATGCCTTGGACGCCCTGCATCAAGACCTCGTCGGCCATCTTGAACGCATTGACCATGGACGTCTTCTCGTTCGACACGGTCAAGAGCCGGTCGTTCGGGATGATGATGAGGGTGTCCACCTTCTCCTTGAGGTTTTGGATGCCCTGCTCGGCCTGGACCGAGCGGCGGCGGCCCTCGAAGGTGAAGGGGCGGGTGACGACGCCGATGGTCAGGGCTCCGAGCCCCTTGGCGATCTCAGCCACGACCGGAGCGGCTCCCGTGCCGGTGCCTCCGCCCTTGCCAGCGGTGATGAAGACCATGTCCGCGCCCTTGAGCGCCTCCTCGATCTCCGAGCGATGCTCCTCGGCGGCCAAACGACCCACCTCGGGATCGCTGCCAGCACCCAGTCCTCGAGTCAGCTGGCGGCCGATGTCGAGCTTCAGGTCGGCATCGCTCATCAGCAAGGCCTGGGCGTCGGTGTTGGTGGCGATGAACTCCACGCCCCGCAGACCTGATTCGATCATCCGGTTGACGGCGTTGACGCCGCCACCTCCGACGCCGACCACCTTGATGACGGCGAAATAGTTGCTCTGTGCCGGAACAGTCATTGAGTTCCTCACCCTCGACCAAAGGTTGAAACCGTTCCAACCAGCGAGTTCGCGCCAACGATACGGTTCACACCGCCCACGGTCAAGCACCCTGGCTGGTGGCCCGGTGTCACCACTCGTGGCCTCGGCATCCTGGAGCGGAGCGCCATCACGGCCCGACCGTCGGCGACTGAGGGACCGACACGTCGATGGTGTGCATGCCCTTGAGCGGAGTGCCGGCGATGATGGCCGCAATGGCCGCGTACTTGGTCGCCAATTCGCTCGCCGTACCGATGACCACGACGAGTCCTGAGGTGAGCGACAAGGTCACCGTTCGATCCGCCGCCACTGTCACCGTCGTCACCTGGCCGGAGAAGGCCACCGGCAGCGTGCGAGCCACGAGCAGACCTGGTGCCACTGCCGCTGTCGGCACCGCCCTGCTACCCACCGGCGCCGGTGAGACAACACCGGTCGAGAGGTGCACCACCAATGCCGGGTAGTTCATCTTGGCCGGGGTGACGGCCAAGGTCCGGCCGAGGCCGTCCAGAGTGGACCAACGGCTAGCCGGTCCAGCCATGACCGCTGCGGGTTTCCGTTCTGTCACCGCGATCGTCACGCTGTCCGGCCAGTGTCGGGTGATGTGGGCCGTAGCGATGAAGGGCAGGGTCTCGACGCGAGCCTCGGCGGGACCTGGGTCCACGCTGATCAGCGCAGGGTGGTGCAGCAGGCCGGCCGCCGAGCGGATGTCCTGATCGCTGGTATTCGGGTGGATCCCGGTGATGGTGACCTTCTGGGCCCCGAACAGCGGCGTGTGGAGCAGGTAGATCCCGGTGGCCACCAGGGCAGCCACGGCCAACACCGCAGCCAGCCGACGCATCCGCTTCTGCGATCGACTCCGCTCTACCTGCTCGCGTCGCTGACGGATCCTGGGGTTGATCGCCACATCTGCTTCTGCCGGGGGGCTCATGGCGCTACATCTCCCCCGTCGAATCCGACCATCCGCACCTCGGTGACCAGTTCGATG
>CAIVIS010000444.1 GCA_903906055.1 uncultured Acidimicrobiaceae bacterium | reverse complement strand
TATCCCTGGCCATGACCCTCGGCGTGGTCCTCATGGCCGCCTCCATCGCGCTGGGGTTCGTACTCGCTGGGTGGCAGCTCGGCACGGTCATGGCCGCCTACCTGCTGGTGCAGTTGGCCTATTCGTTCGGCCTCAAGAACGAGCCCATCCTCGACCTGGCCTGTGTCAGTGCCGGCTTCATCTTGCGGGCCGTGGCCGGCGGTGTGGCCACCTCGGTCCCCCTCTCCCCCTGGTTCCTGATCGTGGTCTCCTTCGGCTCGTTGCTGGTGGTCACGGGCAAGCGTTCAGGGGAGAAGCAGCTGCTGGCCGAGGACCAGACCGACGACGGAGCAATCCGCACGACGCTAGGCCTGTACACACCGTCGTTCCTGCGCGCCGTGCGGACCTTTGCTGCCGCTGTCACCGTCGGTGCTTACTGCCAGTGGGCCTTCGAGCGGGCCGGACACATCCACCACGGCCACGATCCCATCTGGTTCGAGCTCACCATCATCCCCTTCGTCATCGCCCTGCTCCACGTGCTGCGCTTGCTCGACATGGGGGCCGGAGCCGCCCCCGAGGAGCTGGCCCTAAAAGACCACCGGTTGCAGCTCTACGGAGCATGCTGGATGGCGCTCTTCGCCATCGGGGTCTACGCCGGATGAGCCGACCCAAGGCCAACCGGTCCGAGGCGACCCCGCCACGGACTCAGCGCGAACTGCTGACCGGTTGGGGTCGTACGGCACCCACGGCATCCGATGTGGTCCACGCCGTCCACCCGGCCATCGTCGACCAGGCCATGGCTGCCGCTACGGCTAGGGGCGCATCACGGGGCCTGGTGGCTCGGGGGATGGGCCGCAGCTATGGCGATGCTGCCCAGAACGCTGGCGGCACCGTGGTCGATGCCACCTGGCTGGACGGGATCCACTCGGTGGACCTCGAGTCCGGCCTGGTCACCGTGGGCGGCGGGGTAAGCCTGCAGACCCTGATGGAGCGATTCGTGCCGCTGGGGTGGTTCGTGCCCGTCACCCCCGGCACCCGACTGGTGTCAGTAGGCGGGGCGATCGCCGCGGACATCCACGGAAAGAACCATCACGTCGACGGCAGCTTCTGCTCGCACGTGGTGTCGATGACCCTGGTGACCCCGACCGGCACCCACTCCGTGTCACCTACTTCGGACCCAGACCTGTATTGGGCCACGGCGGGCGGCATGGGACTCACCGGCATCATCACCGAGGCCACCCTCCAGATGATCCCGGTCGATACCAGCTACATGCTGGTGGACACCGAGCGGGCCGTCGACCTCGATGACGTGATGTCCAAGATGTTCCACGGCGACGAGGCCTACCGGTACTCGGTGGCGTGGATCGACTGCCAGTCGACCGGCAGCCGGCTGGGCCGCTCTGTCCTCACTCGAGGCGACCATGCCGCCATGGCCGACCTTCCGGCCCGACTGCAGGCCAACCCGGACAAGGCTCGGGCCTTCGTGCCCCGCCAGCTGGCCCGGGTGCCGTTTACGCCACCGAGCGGCCTGCTGAACCCGCTGACCGTGGGGGCGTTCAACGAGCTCTGGTTCCGCAAGTCGCCCAAGCGCCAACTGGGCAAGGCCCACCATATGACTGGCTTCTTCCACCCGCTCGACGGCGTGGGCGAGTGGAACCGCCTCTACGGCGGTCGGGGCTTCCTCCAGTACCAGTTCGTAGTGCCCGACTCGGCCGGCGAAACCGTGCGACGGGTCATCGAGCGTCTGACCACGGTCAAGTTGGCGTCGTTCCTGGCCGTACTGAAGCGCTTCGGCCCCGCTGACCCTGGGCCGCTGTCGTTCCCCATGCCCGGATGGACGCTGGCCCTCGACCTCCCTGTCGGCTCCGACGAACTCGACCAGCTACTCGACGACCTGGACCAAGAAGTACTCGAAGCGGGCGGGCGTATCTACCTGGCCAAGGACTCGCGACTCGCTCCCGAGACCTTCCGGGCCATGTATCCCGACGTCGACCGGTTCGCAGAGGTGAAGCGGCGAGTCGACCCCGACGGGGTCCTCCGGTCCGACCTGGGCCGCCGCCTCGGCCTCTGCACCGACGTAGGCGCACCACCCCGACCCTCACCCCCCAAACCACAAGGACGGACCAGATCATGATCGACGCCACCGGGCGCCCCCAGTCAGTGCTCGTCCTCGGAGGAGCCTCCGAGATCGCCCAAGCCATCGTGGCTGGCCTGGTGCCGGGCCGGTGCCGAACGGTCATCTTGGCCGGACGGCCGAGCGAGCGCCTCGATGCCGCGGCCGATTCGGCTCGGGCCGCTGGTGCCGACGTCGTCGAGACCGTGGCCTTCGACACCACCGACCTGGCGGGCACGCCCGCCGTGATCAACGACATTTTCGCCCGGTTCGGTGATGTCGACCTGGTGGTGGCTGCTGCCGGCGCCCTCGGGGGCCAGGCCGAGTTGGAGGCCGACCCGCAGGCCGCAGGCGAACTGATCACCACCAACTTCACCGGGCTGGCCGTATCGCTGCTGGCCACCGCTACGTGCATGCGGGCCCAGGGCTACGGGCGGATCGTGGTCATCTCGTCGGTGGCCGGTGACCGGGCCCGCAAGGCCAACTACATCTACGGCTCCACCAAGTCCGGCCTCGATGCGTTCGCCCAAGGCCTAGGGGACTCACTCGTCGGCTCCGGGGTGGCCGTGACTATCGTCCGGCCTGGGTTCGTAGTGGGCAGGATGACCGAGGGGATGGACCCGGCCCCGTTCTCCACCACACCCGAAGCGGTGGCGGTGGCCGTCATCAAGGGCATCGGGTCGGGAGCCCACGTGGTCTACGCACCGCCCATTCTGCGGTGGGTGTTCGCCGTGATGAAGCTGCTGCCCCGAGCGGTGTGGCGCCGCATGCCGGGCTGACCGGGCACCATGATCGCCGAGCCACCGAGCTTGTCGGTCGCTCAGTCCGTCACCGTGGCGGCATGGTCGGGCACATAGGTGAAGAGGTTTCGAGGAGGCCGGCTGTAGCCGTCGTCCTTGACACGCTTCGGCAACTTCAGCCGAGACTCATCTACCGGCTGGTAGGGGACCTGCTCGAGTAGGTGGGCGATGCAGTTGATCCGAGCCGCCCGTTTGTCCTCGGCATCCACCACGAACCAAGGGGACTCCGGTGTATCCGTGTGCAGGAACATGGCGTCCTTGGCACGCGAGTAGTCCGACCACCGCTGGCGGGCCTCGAGATCGATCTTGCTGAGTTTCCACCGGCGCAGGGGGTCATTGATGCGGCTCTGGAACCGCCGCTCCTGCTCGTCGTCACTGACCGAGAACCAGTACTTGACCATGATGATCCCGTCATCGAGGAGGAGGTGCTCGAACACCGGGCACTGGGCCAGGAACCGGTGGTACTCATCAGAGGTGCAGTAGCCCATCACGTGCTCTACGCCGGCCCGGTTGTACCAGCTGCGGTCGAACAGGACGAGCTCGCCGGCTGAGGGCAGCTCGGCCACGTATCGCTGGAAGTACCACTCGGTGCGCTCGCGCTCGGTCGGCGCCGGAAGGGCCACGATCCGACAGATCCGCGGACTCAGGTACTCGGCGACCCGCTTGATGGCACCGCCCTTGCCGGCTGCGTCACGGCCCTCGAAGACCACGACCACCCTCGAACCCGATGCGCGGATCCATTCGGTCATGGTGGTGAGTTCGGCCTGGAGGCGGAGGAGCTCTGCCTCGTAGTGGGCTCTGGCCATCCCTCCCGACATCTGCGCCTCCTGCTCGTCCGATCCCCCGCAACCGACCTCGGGAAACAACCTCGGCATCCCAGCGGCAGGGCCTACCGGACTCCGCCCGCCGAGACGATCAGCCTCGGGCCACCCTATAGTGCGAGCCCGCCGCCGGGACGGCCACCGGACGAACCGACATGGTGAAGAAGTCACGCGACAGCGTCGAGAAGTAGCGCGACGGTGACGTCGCCTCATCAGCCGTCAGCAATATGCCGCTGGCTGCCGAGGCCGGCGCCCCGAAGGCCAAGGGGAAGCTGGTGAAGTTCACCCAGGCGGTGTTGATGTCGAGTTCCATGGCCCGCACCGCACCGGCTCGCACCAACACATTGGCCAGGTCCACGATGGACAGCCCGGCACCACCCACATAGACGAGTGCTCCGGTGGCCGTGACTCCCACTCCGGACCGCCACACCTGGACTCGGCCGCCCAGGGTCGCCCCCCACTGGTGGTTGTCGTTGCCGTTGAGGCCAGCCACTGGCTGGCCCTTGTCGACCACCAGATCGAGGTTCTGGCGCACGGCGACCGTGGTCGGGGCCATCGATACCTCAGAGCCCCAGGAACCGATGTCGACGTTGCCGGCGGAATCGATCACCAGTGACGCCTTGCCAGCCTGGAGAGGTGCCGCCGTGATGCCGTCGAGGTAGAAGCCACCCGAGGCGTCCTGCATCCGGAATCCGGAGTTGAAGGCCGCGTCCAACGTGGTCAGCGCAGTGCCGGTGATCGGTGCCTCGGCGGCAAAGGTCTGTCCGGTCCCCGGGATGGCCGAGCCGGCATAGAGCTTGGCGCTCAGCAACTTGGTGTCCATCCACGCCACCCCGGTGACCAGGCTGGTGTTCACTGCGTTGGGGCGAAGGTAGGCGGCATAGGTGGTGGGGATACCGACCACTGAGCGGCCGATCGGATGCCATTGGCCCTCGCCGGCGGTGGGCGCAGATACGAAGGGCACGATGGCGGCCGGGGCCGGCAGATGGGCAGGCCCAGCAGGAGCGGGGACCGTGGTCGGAGTGACTACGGCCTTAGGGATGGCGCCGGCGGTCGGCTTGCCGCCCTTGGGAGGGGCGTTCCACGTGTACCAGACGTTCTCGGTCCAGGTGACGAGACCGCCCCCTCCGTGACCGCGCACCCATTCGGCCAGCCGGCTGCCTGCGCTCGGGCCGAGGGACGGGTCGGTGGCTGCTGACCCCAACGATGCCCACAGTGGGGTGAGGAGGATCATGATCACAACGAAGATCGTTGTCTTCGGATGGCGTCCGACCACGGTGGACCGCTCCCGACGCTTCTGCTTGCGTAGCGCCCGACGCTCCCGCCGAGGGGGCTTGGCCAGCGCATGGGCACGCCGAGGCCTACCGGTGGGCTCGGACCTCTGAGGGGTGGAGTCGACCGAGGGCAGCCCGTCGCCAACTGCTGGCGATTGATCCTGGTCGAAGATGATCTTGGGCGGCACACTGCTCCTGGAACTTGTTCCGACGTCGTCGATGGTGGACTCGCCTGCGGCCATCAGGAAACAGCCTCAGGCACGAGCCTCGATGACCACCAGTTTCCCACGCGGTACCCGTCGAAGTCCGTCACCCTTCGCAGAATAGAGATCGATCCTGACGGTTGCGTGACACCGGCCAGCCACGTGGCAGCCGGCTTCATGACGAGGACGGCGCTCAAGCTCGTTTGATCGGGGCCATGCGCAGCAGAAGTTTCTTCCGCCCGACCGAGGTGAAGATGACTTCGGCCTCGGCATCGTCCCCGGACCCGCCGGCGGCGACCACTCGGCCCTCGCCCCATGTGCCGTGGACTACTAGGTCGCCCACGACCAGTTCCAGCAACTCGGCGCCGGTCGACTCCGCCACCCGCTTGCGCCG
>CAIVIS010000443.1 GCA_903906055.1 uncultured Acidimicrobiaceae bacterium | reverse complement strand
GGTATGACCTCCTCGGGGAGGCGCTCCGGTCAGTGGCCGGCGGGGACAGCCTGGTCGCCCATCCGCGGGGATGTCGGCCCCGGAGCGGTAGATGTCGCCGGAAACCAGGCCGGCGTGCCGTCAGTGTACGGCCTGGGAGGCCCCAGCGGTTCTTGGGCCTCGCGGAGTGATTCCCACACCGAGGTGACACGGGACCTGGTCGCACCGCGGCACACTGTTGACGTGGCCACTCGTCCTCTCTCCGGTTCGATCCCCGACGTGCCGGGTTCCTACCAGTTCATCGACCGGGACGGCCGCGTCCTCTACGTAGGGAAAGCCAAGTCGCTCCGGTCCCGGGTGAACTCGTACTTCCAGGATCCAGCCAACCTGGCTCGGCGCACCGCTCAGATGGTGGAGGCCGCCGACCACGTCGAGTGGATGGTCGTCGGGACCGAGGCCGAGGCGCTCCTGCTCGAGCACAATCTGATCCAGCAGTTCCAGCCTCGGTTCAACATCCGGCTCAAGGACGACAAGAGCTACCCGTGGCTGGCGCTGACCGTGAACGACGACTGGCCCAAGCCGTCGGTGGTCCGGGGGCGCAAACGCAGCGGCGTGCGCTACTTCGGCCCCTACCCCAACGTGGGGGCCATCCGAGGCACGCTCGACCTGCTGTTGCGCTCCTTTCCGGTCCGGACTTGCTCGGATTCCAAGTTTCGGACCCACGAGCGCCTGGGCCGGCCTTGCCTGCTCTTCCATATCGACCGGTGCTCGGGTCCGTGTGTCGGCGCGGTGACTCACGAGGAGTACGACGCCATGGTGGCCGACCTCACCATGTTCCTGGGCGGGGATACCGGACCGCTGGAACGCCACATCGAAGACGCCATGATGGAGGCGTCGGCCGCCCTCGACTACGAACGGGCCGGCGCTCTGCGCGACAAGCTCGAGGCTGTGCGCACGGCGGACGCCGTCCGCCAGATGGAGCTCGACCAGCCCGAGGACCTCGATGTGGTGGCTCTGGCCGAAGACGAACTCGAGGCGGCGGTCCAGGTATTCCACGTGCGGTCCGGACGGGTGATCGGACGCTCGGCCCTGTTCGTCGACAAAGTGGAGGACCTAGACGCCGGGGCACTGATGGAGCGCCTACTGGTCGACATCTACGCCGACGCGACTTCCGGAGTGCCGAAGCAGATCCTGGTCCCGACCATGCCCGCCGATCTCGACGTGGTGATCGAATACCTGTCAGCACGACGTGGTGGCCCTGTGGCAGTGCGAATACCGCTGCGCGGACCCAAGGCAGCCCTGCTCGAGACGGTGGAGCGCAATGCCCGAGACGCATTCCATCGCCACAGGATGCACCGCACATCGGACCACAACAGCCGGGCCCGGGCCCTCGAGGCGCTCCAGCGTGAGCTCCACCTCCCCGACGCCCCGCTTCGCATCGAGTGTTACGACATGAGCCACCTGCAGGGCACCGACTACGTGGGGTCCATGGTGGTATTCGAAGACGGGCTCCCGAAGAAGTCCGACTACCGCCACTTCAAGGTGGCCACTGTGCCCGGCAACGATGACTATGCCGCCATGGAAGAGGTGCTCACTCGTCGGCTGACAGCACTCCTCGAGGAGGAGCAGCAGTCAGCTGGTGGGAGCAGGGCGAGGGGGGAGGGCGCCGAAGGGGAGGAGCAGGCTCCGGATAGCGAAGAGGGAGCCGAAGACGCAGTAACGGCGCCGACGGCAACCCGTCGCCGCTTCGCCTACCCGCCGCAACTGCTACTGGTCGACGGTGGGCTCGGGCAGCTCCACGTGGGCATGCGAGTGCTCGAGCAACTCGGCCTGAGCGACCGGGTGCCGATCGCCTCGCTGGCCAAGAGCTTCGAAGAGGTCTATCTGCCCGGATCGTCGGAGCCGGTGCGGCTACCGCGGCAGTCCGAGGGCCTGTATCTGCTGCAGCGGCTAAGAGACGAGGCCCACCGCTTCGCCATTTCGTACCACCGCACGCTGCGCGGCAAGCGGATGACCGTCGGGGCACTGGACGGGGTTCCAGGACTTGGACCTAAACGGCGGTCGAGGCTGGTGGAGCAGTTCGGAGGCCTGGGCGAGCTCCGAAAGGCCGAGCGGGACGAGTTGATGGGCCTATCGTGGTTACCGGCCGAGGTGGGTGCTGCTGTGTTCGAGCGCCTGCACACGCCGATGGCCCCGAAGAGGTGAACCACGGTGCACAGCGACCAGCACATGAAGGTGGAGCGATGACCGCAATAGATGTCATGAGGGACCGATGAGTGAGTACCTGGTGGTCACCGGCATGTCCGGGGCTGGACGCTCGACGGCGGGTGCCACCCTGGAGGACCTCGGCTGGTTCGTCATCGACAACATGCCGTCGGCACTCATCTCCAAAGTCTCGGAGCTGGTGGACGGTACCGGTTCAGAGATGGAGCGTGTGGCCTTCGTGGTCGGTCGCGGGGGAGGGGACCTCGACGATGTCCTGCCCGCCGTGGATGCGCTGATAGCGGCCCGTAACCGGGTGCGCATCCTCTTCCTAGATGCATCCGACGACGTGCTGATCCGCCGGTTCGAAGGCACCCGCCGCCGCCATCCTCAGGTTGCCCGAGGCGTCGTCGACTCCATTGCTGACGAGCGGGCGCTCTTGGCTGGCCTGCGGGCCCGGGCCGACCTGGTGATGGATACCGGCGAGCTGAACACCAACCAGTTGCGCTCCCGACTGCTCGAGGTGTTCGGTGGGGAAGAGTCGGGCCGCACCATGCAGACCTCGGTGCTGTCGTTCG
>CAIVIS010000442.1 GCA_903906055.1 uncultured Acidimicrobiaceae bacterium | reverse complement strand
GTCGTAGTGGACGAGTTCCGCGGTGGCGAAGCAGTCGTGCAGTTCCACCAAGTCGAGATCGGACGGCCCGATACCAGCCTGTTCGTAGGCCATGGTGACGGCGTTACGAGTCAGAGTGTTGACGTCGGGAAGGATCTGGCACGACTCTTCCCACGGGTCGCTGGTCAGCACAGAGGCGGAAACCTTGACCGCCCGGCGCTGCTGCTCGAGTGACAGGGTCCGGAGTTTGGCCCCGCTGATCACCACAGCCGCCGCCGCGCCGTCGCAGTTGGCGGAGCACATGGGGCGGGTGTTCGGATAGGCGATCATGACGTCGCCCATGATCTCCTCGAGAGACATCTTCTTGGAGTAGGCCGCCAGCGGGTTGAGGGTCGAGTGGGAGTGGTTCTTCTCACTGATCCGGGCGAAGAGCTCAAAGCTGGTGCCGCCATAGCGGTGTCCGTACTCCATGCCGATCTGGGCGAACACGCCGGGCATGATTTCGGTGCCGATGCGGCCATCGACCGGGGCCACGGCCCCGTACCGGCCGGCAGGGGTAAAGACCCCGGAGTCGTCTTTGCGGCTTCCGCCACTCAGTAGTCCGGCGCCAGAGAGCTTCTCCACCCCGAAGGCCAGACCCATGTCGGCTTCACCGGACTTGATGGCCATCATGGCCACCCGCAGCGCGGTCGCTCCAGTGGCACAGGCGTTGGCCACGTTGTAGACGGGGACACCGGTCTGCCCGAGCTGCTTCTGGAGCTGCTGGCCGATGCCGGCACTGGCAGCCATCAGGCTGCCAGCGGCGATGACCCCCATGTCGGCCATGGTCACCCCGCCATCGGTCAGTGCGCCCAGGACGGCCTCGGAGGCCAGATCGACCATGTCCTTGTCGGGGTGCTTGCCGAACTTCGTCATGTGGATCCCCAGGATCCACAGGTCATCGGATGCCATCGTCAACCCTCCTTAGGTTCGAAGCCGAACCCGATCGCCTCGGTGCCTTCGTCGTCGGTCCCGATGAGCTCGGTGGCCAACCGGACCTGCATCCCGAGCGACACATGGTCGGGGTCGGCAGGCACGTTGATGAGATTGGCTCGCACGCTGGTACCTCCGCAGTCGACCATGGCTGCCACATAGGGCGTGGGGATCCCGGGGGCGGCGAAGGCCACGATGGTGAAGGCCCGGACCTCGCCTTCGGTGGGGATGGTCACCGAGTGGAACTCGGTGAGTCCGCACGAGGCGCAGGCATTGCGCCGATCGAAGTATCGGGCCCCACATGAGGTGCACTCGTTGGCTACCAGGTGCGGGTCGTCCCCCAGCACCAGGTAGTCGACCAGCGGAATCTGGTTCGCCATCTGCATACTCCGTCCTGTCGGTGGTGTGGGCCCGAGTGTGGGCCCGAGTGTGGGCCCGAGTGTCGGCCCGAGTGTGGGCCCGAGTGTGGGCCCGGCCTGCCCGCTGATTGCTGATCGGTCGCGGGTGCCGACACCGTAGCGGCGACCACGGCCCCACGGCTAGCCGCTACTGCCGCCACCGCGACCACCACCTCCTCGGGTCAGCCGCATCCCGGTGCAGGCAGCCGATAGGGTCGAGACATGATCGAGCAGGTAGTCGACCGTTGGCATGCCTATATGCGAGGGGAGCTCCCCGGGGCCCTCGACGAGCTGCTCGACGATGACGTGATCTTCTACTCGCCCGTCGTGTTCACACCCCAGCGGGGCAAGGCCCTGACCACCCTCTATCTGCAGGCCGCCTCCCAGGCGCTGCCCGGCGACACGTCCGCCCCTGACGTCGCCCCCCAGACCGATGCTGGCTCCACGAGTTCGGGGGGCTTCCGCTACACGAAGAAAGTCCTGGCCGGCGACACTGCCGTGCTCGAATTCGAGACCACCGTCGAGGGGAAGTACGTCAACGGGGTCGACATCATCCGGTGCAACGACGCTGGACGCATCGTCGAGTTCCGGGTGATGATCCGTCCGCTACAGGCGGTCAACCTGGTGCACCGCCAGATGGGCGAGACCTTGGAGCGGATGAAGCCCACGGCTTGAGCCAGTCGGGCGATGAGCCAGTAGTCGGCACGTCCGGACCAGCCCGATCAACTGCAGAGATTGATGGCCCGTAGACTGGATCGGTGATCCACAGTCAGAACCCGTTGGTCGTCGTGGTGGTCTTGGGGGTAGTGCTGGCTGTTCGGCTGCTGTCCTCGCAGCGACGCAAGAGCGCAGGTCGACCGTCGACCCCGCCGAGAGCCAGCGGATTCGCCGCTGACACTCACCAGGTAGCGCCTCAGGTGGAATCCCAGGCGGAGTCCGGAGTAGAGCAGAGGGTCCCTTCGGCCACTGCTTCCACCGGATCTACCTTCACTGGAACCGCTCCGGGATGGTTCACCGACCCGTTTGTCCGTCACGAGCGTCGCTACTGGTCGGGCGCGGCATGGACCGAGCATGTGCTCGACCAGGACATTCCTGCCTTGGATCCGCCTCCTGCCCCACGGGCGCCGAGTACCTGAGTCCGCCGGCAGGGTTGGCTGGCAGCAGCAGTCTCGGGTAGCAGCCAGCCTCAGGAGACGACGGGTTCGCCAGCTTGGTGAGATGAGATGGATCCAACATCGGGCACCGTCACCCATGGGACGGACGATCAACGACAGGACCGGGGCCGTAGCGGAACTGCCCGGTTCGCCCACAACTGAGCTCTCCGGCAAATGAAGGACAACCTGGCTACTCGCACTGGCGCACGTGAGCCAGGGATCGCAGGGGCTGACCTCACCCCCAAGCAGGATGCCGCCGGTGAAGCCCCTATTCAGAAGGTCACCCTCTCGCATGTCGGTGGGCGCTGGCAGGAATCGATGCTGATGCGGTATCTGATCCAATACCAGATCCGGCCAGTTTTTCAATCGTTGGTGTGTCCTCTGGCATCAGGCCAGTCCGGCACCGAGGCCGAGTGACTGCTCGAGTTCAGAGAAGACCGGGGTGCGGTCGCTCAGTCGAGAGGCGAGTGGTTGCATCCGGTTCGCATGTGCGGTGCGGATGTGTCTCTTTCAATACATCCGTCTCACCAAGCTGGCGAACCTAGGAGACCAGCAGGTAGAGGTTGTCGACGATCAACCAGATGCCCACCACCAGAGCGATGTACATGATCACCTTGTCCGTGTGGTCGGCGACCCACGCGCGCGTAGCGCCCAAGAAGGCCTGGGTCCGCTCCGGTCTGACTAGCGCGTAGATCTCCACGGCCAGATAGGTCCCGGCCGACAGGAGTACGAATCCCAGTAGGGCCAGCGAGCTCTCCCACGAGGACAGCTCGGCATCGATGACGATGGCAACCCCGGCTGCCACCAGGCCCCAGGGCTGGGTGAGGATCCCGAGGGCCACCGCGAACCAGGCGGACATGTTGTCCGCACTGCTCTGCCACTTGGGCGGCTTCTTCACCTTCTTCGGCCGGCCCATCATGCGCCGCCGCCTGGCCGCGGCACCCAGAAAGGCCACGCCGATCAAGATCTTGACGATGAGCACGGCTCGGGACGGAGCGGTCGACGGTTGGGGTGGGTGATTGGCCGTCGCCACCAGGGTCAAGATGACCACAGTGGCCAGCGAAAGCACCCAACCGACGATGAACGCTGCGGCTCGACGCACGCCCTTGGCGGATGCCAGGACCAGCGCGAATGCTGTGAACGGAATGGGCTCGAGAGAGATGGCCAGTCCGATGATGACGAGGTTCAGTACGAGCATCAGTCAGCTTTCGTATCGGTGCATACCGGGTGACCGGAGCGTAGACCGGGCTCAGCCCGTCCGAGGAGTGGGTGGGGTCGCGGGGGAAGTCGCAGTCGAGGCAGTGGTCGACGTGGAGCCCGATGCCGGTGCTGCCTCGAACCCGGCAAGGTTGATGGAGTAGCCGAGGGCCTGCCCGAGGGCCATCGAGTAGGACGCGGTGATGTGGTACGGGTCCCAGTAGGGCTGGTAGTGCCCGACAACGCCGGTGCAGATGGTCGAGCAGAACCAGGGCACCACGTCGATGTAGCGGGCGCCGGTCTGAGTGGCAGCACTTGCTTCGGCATGGTTCTGACTCACGATATTGGGGAGGTTCTGCCCCGAGCACCGCTGCACGTTGCGCGGATAGCGCGCCAGGCAGGCCGGGCCGCTCGTGCGCGTCTGTGGGATGTCACCGAGCACGATCACGTGGCTGGCAGGGACCGGCAAACTCTTGATGACAGCCACTGTCGCGCGTTGCCACTGATTCTCGGGGTACGAGTGATCATCCGGGGCCAAGTTGGGGTCTTGGGTGATGATGACCAAATCGGGTCGGATGGCCTGGATCCGGGCCAAAGCGAATTTGTGCCACTGGGCACAGGCGGCGAATGCCCCACCGGGTGTCCCGACCCCAGGAGGGTTGCGGAACGCGAGGTCGAGGGTCGGACAGTCCCCCTTGGTCAGGATGATCAGCCGCCAGTGGGACAGCGCGGCCGTGAGGTTCATCGCGGCGAACCACATGGCCGCATGTGAGTCACCGTAGAGCACCAGGGTGTGCGTGCCCGCAGGGTCGCCGTAGACGCAGGCTGGCACTGACGTCTGGGTGTAGGACGGCCAGCAGGGTGGTGGAGGCCCACCCCAATCGCTCCGCACGCCGGCCAACGACGGGGTGAGGTCGGCAGGGAGCACCTTGATCTTCGGAGCATCAGCGACTGCCTGAATCAACGCGTCCGGGGTCAGCGACGGGATCAGCCCGGTGACACCCGTCGACGTCGATGCCTTGCTGGGCTTGTGGTTCTCCAGCGCCACCGTGGCCACCACCAGCGAAATGGCGATCAGGACCACGCCGATCCCGAGGGCGAGCCCTTTGCTCTTGGCCAGGGCCTGAGCATGGCGGACCGGGTTTTCGATCAGCCGATAGGTGGCATAGGAGGCGACCAGTGACAGCACCAGCCAGCCGAGGTTCTGATGGAACGGCAGGGAGTCTTTTCCGGCGTACTCGGCGGCGATGATCAGGATCGGCCAGTGCCACAGATACAGCGAGTACGACAGCCGGCCGAAGAACTGGAACGGGGCCAGTTTCAGCACCGATTCGGCTCCCCACGCTGGCACCGGGGTGCCACCAGCGATGACCAGAGCCGTGCCCACCACCGGCACGATGACGGCTGTACCCGGATAGGCGGTGGCCGAGGAGTAGGCGACCGCCGCATAGCCGATGGCCGCCAGACCCACCCAGGTCATCAGGGTGGCCGTGTTGCGGCCCAGGCGCAGCAGGGTCGGAGTGGCCACAGCCACCAGGGCACCAAGAGCCAACTCCCAGGCCCGGGTGAATGGCGAAAAGAACGCCGCAGTAGGCGACGACGAGGTCTGGACTGCCGACAGCAAGAGTGACATCAGGATGATCGGCACCAAGATGAACACCAGGCGGGCCCGCAGCGATACTGCCGACCGGACGGATGCCATCACCAAGAAGATGGCTGGGTAGACCAGATAGAACTGCTCCTCGACGGCCAGGGACCAGAAGTTCTGGAGCGGGCTTGGCGGCAAGGTGGCGTTCAGGTAGTCGGTGCCGATGCCGGCGAAGTGGAAGTTGGCCAGGAACACCGCCGTCCACCGGGCCGCCACCGCCGTGGGATTCCCGTAGACGGTGCCGAGCACGACGTAGGCAGCTATCACCGTGGCCACGATGACCAAGGTGCCGGCCGGCAGGATGCGCCGGACCCGTCGGCCGTAGAACGAGGCCAGCGAGGTACGGGCCGTCGATGACCGCTCTCGCAACAGCAGGCCGGTGATGACGAAGCCCGAGATGACGAAGAAGACGTCGACTCCCACGAATCCGCCGTGGAGTCCCGGAAAGCTGGCGTGGTAGAGCACGACGAGCACCACTGCTATTGCTCGCAGACCCTCGACGTCGGGGCGGAACCGGCGGTCGCCGGGGGCGGTGCCGGCTTCGTCACCCGACGGAAGGACGCGGCTGACGGGATCTTCGCCGGAGGAGCCTTCTGCGGGATCCTCGACTACGTCCCCCGTCACGGTGCTCATACGCTCGAACGACCCCTGTCAGTGAATGCCGGACGGCACTCGACCAGCGTAGACGGGGGCGATCGTCGAATCAGGCCTGCACCGCAGTTGCACC
>CAIVIS010000441.1 GCA_903906055.1 uncultured Acidimicrobiaceae bacterium | reverse complement strand
GTGGATGCGGCCGACATCCGACGCCCGAACGACCACTTTCCGGGGGTGGCCGTGGTGGATCACATCCGTCGGCGGCGCAGCAGCGAGCAGACGGTGGTCGTGGTGGTCACCGGGCATTTCTTCGACGATGCCGTACGGCGGCGGATGCGCGAGGCCAACGCCGACTACTTCTTCCACCGCGGCGACCTCCAGAGTGCCGAGGCCCTGTATTCGGCCGTCCTCCACCCGGAGCTGTCCCAGCCCGGGGTGCCTGGTGAGCTCGATCCCGAGGCTGCATTCCGGCTGGGCATCGTGGACGGAACCCGGGTCAACCAGGCCCTTGAGTATTCGGAGTCGACCGAGATGATGGAAAAGCTGGACGGCCGGGGGGCCGACCGGAGTCGGTCGTGGAACCGGATGCGCGGCTCGTTCAACGATGTGGCCCGTCTCAACCCGGTCAACGCCGACGGTCGGCCGCCCGAGCGCCACCAGGCCGCACCGTCGCTGACCCAGATCGAGCGCTTCGTGCGCTGGGCCACCAGGGTGAAGTAGTGACAGGGACGTCGGAGACGCCAGACTGATCTCTCTTGTGGCATCCGGATCGTCTGTGTGCGGTTGTCCGCGTGATCTGGTGTGGCAACTTGCGCGGCAACTCCTCGTACGTTCCCATAATGACTAGACACGGTGGACATACAGGTACCTCGGCAACGCTCTGGGGGCGGAGGGGACAGCACCTCCTCGGAGGCTTCGGACTTCGAAGGGCGGCAGCCGTCATGTTGACGATGGCCGTGGTGGCGTCCGGGGTCGTTCTGGCCACCGCCACACCCTCATCAGCGGTCATCGCCAGTCGCACCGGTGTCACCTCCTACGACCGGATGGCCCCTGGTGCCCCGTATCACGGCTACTTCGATTCAGCCTGGCAGCCCTTTACGGCTCAAAGCAATACCATCACCGCACTCGGGGTCACCGTGGGTTCGCTCGGCTATACCGGGACTACCACCACGGTCCGGATCCGCCTGTGCAGTGACACCGTCTGCACCATCACCTATGGCGAGACCAATCCCGTGATCGTCAACTACGGGAACAGTCAAGGCGACATCGGGGACGTTGCAGTCAACCCAGGGCAGACCTACTACGTGGTGTACTCCCAGCCAGCGTGGTGGTCAGGACACTCCTGGGTCACATGGTGGTGGGCCGGTGGAACGACCATCGTGACCTCGGATCAGATGCAGGCGATCGTTTTGGGCTACAACCGGACGGCTCCGGACAGCCCGACGATCACGGCGGCCACCCCAGGAACCGGTTCCGCCACAGTCTCATTTGCTGCCCCGGCCAACAACGGTTCGGCCATCACGAGTTACAGGGTGACGGCGACGGACGTGACCTCATCGGCGCGCGGTGGCCAGATGCAGACGGGCGCGGGTACCCCGATCACGGTGCACGGATTGACCGGTGGCGACAGCTACACATTCGTCGTAACGGCCACCAACGGCTTCGGTGCGGGTCCAGCCAGCGCTCCGTCGGCCCAGGTGGTGCCGGTAGGTATTCCTGGCGCTCCGACCGCTGTTGTGGCGACCCCGAGCGATAGCGCCGCTTCTGTGGCCTTCACCTCTCCGCCCGCCAACGGCTCTGCCATCACCAGTTATCAGGTCCGGTCCATCGATCTGACCAACGCGGCACGGGGTGGGCAGACGTCCAAGGGCACTTCGAGTCCAGTGTTGGTTTCGGGACTCACCAACGGCGACACCTACCAGTTCACGGTGGCGGCAACAAATGGTGTCGGTGCAGGTCCGGCCTCGGTCGCATCGGCCTCCATCACCCCCACGGTGATCGTGGTGACCGGGTCCCTGCCCATGGCCGCGCTCTACAGCAAGGCCGACCGCAACCTCTACTCCCACACTCTGACCGCCACCGGTGGTAACGCCCCGTATCGATGGACACTGATCGGCAGTAGCCCCCTTCCCCCGGGCCTCAAACTCAAGCCGCGAGGACTGATCACCGGCAAGGCCGCGGCAATCGGTAGCTATACGTTTACCGTCCAGGTTGCCGACAAGCGGACCAAGGGAATCAGTGGAGTACAGAACGTCACGACCACCACCATGACGCTCCAGGTCACCAAGAACCCTGATATCAACGGAGACGGAGTGGTCGGGTGCATCGACCTCGGCATCCTCCAGGCCCAGTACGCAATGAGCGGAAGCAACTTGGCGGGCGATCTCGACGGGAACGGAACGGTGGATCTTGCCGACCTCCAGATCCTTTCGACGGCATGGGGAATCGGTCAGCCAGCAACCTGTTGAGGATCCGTGGTGCAGCGCTTCCTGGCGCTCTGTGACCCTGGAGTTCCGCGGACGGCCCGGTGAGCGTCGCACCCTGCCTGTACTTTGATGGCAAGGCCCGACGGCGGGCTACGGAGGTACGGAGTTCGGAGTGGGCGGATGGACAACAGTGGGCGAGATGGTGTCAATCGTCGATTGGTGAGCTGTCGAGAGGGTCCGAGGCCGATCAACGTATCGGGCCCCTCGACGGGGCACCGATCCATCGTGCAACAGAGTGGTCTCTCATGAAGCGCCTGCTGGTGTTTTTGCTGCTGCCGTGGTGGGTGTGGATCTTCTTCCTTCCCATGATCCTGGTCGTCTGGATGATCATCGGCATGGCCTACCTCCTGGTCGCCGTCGTGGCACTGATCGTCGCCATCATCCGGGCCGTCGTGGTTCACCGGCAGGCGGCGGTGGCCAAGGCTCAGGTGCATGCGTCGATCAGCCCGGCTGGCCCGGCTGGCCCGGCCGAACCCTTTGCCACTGTTGCCGCCGTTGCCGCTGTTGCCGCTCGACCACCATCACCGCCCCCGCTCCGACCACCACCGACCGACCTGCCCATGGCCCAGAAGCGGCAGATCGCCTCGCGTCGCTACACCGCCTTGGGCGAGTTCGAGTTCATCGCTGCAGTCCACGATCTGTTCGGC
>CAIVIS010000440.1 GCA_903906055.1 uncultured Acidimicrobiaceae bacterium | reverse complement strand
GAGTGCGCCTGGCGAGAAGTCGTCGGCGGGCAGGTAGTAGTTGGGCGGATGGCTGGTCTCGAGCACCCGGTAGGCCCCCGTGGTGTCGGCGATGGTCTCCCCTGCGAACACGATGCGGATCCGGCTGGTGACCGGCTCGAGACGGGGCGGGCGGGGGTAGTCCCAGACGGACTCCTTGCCCGGGACGTGTTCGACGTCGCGGGGATCAGGTCGGGGGATGGCGCGCATGGCACCAGCATGCCGTGGGCGGCGTCCGCACCGTTCGCTGGTGGCGCCCAGGGAGCGATATCTAATACTATGTGTTACAGATAGTATGTGTAATACATAGTATTACTGGCCAGTCGGGAGAACCCAGTGGGGGAACAAGACGCAGCGCACCTCAGGGCGTTCATCGACAACGACGTGGACCTGCCGACGTTGGGCCTGCTGTACGGACGGCGACGCATCGGCAAGTCCACCATGTTGGTCGAAGCGGTGGAGGAGCACGGCGGGTTCTACTTCGAGGCAACTCGGGTCGAAACACCCGTCCAACTCGAACGGCTGGGCCGGGCCCTCGGCGATCACCTCGGTGTAGGTCGCATCGCCCTGGCCGATTGGGAGGAGGCGGTAGACGCCCTCATCCGCCTCGGGGGTAGCCATCGCATTCCGGTTGTCTTGGACGAGTTCGGCCACATCGCGGAGGCTGACCGTTCCATCGACTCGATCATGTCTTCGGCGTTCGGCCCGGCGGCCCGCAAGCGGTCGTCGAGTCAGGCACGTGTCGTCCTCTGCGGGTCGGCCATCGCTCTCATGCGGTCCCTGACGGCCGGGGAAGCTCCGCTGCGTGGCCGAGCCGGGATGGAACTGATCATGCATCCCGACGACTACCGGATTGCGGCCACTCGACTGCCCCGGCCCGACGATCTGATGGCGGCGCTCCAGGTGTACGCCGTCATCGGAGGTGTCGTGGGCTATGCCACCGATATGGTCGACTTCGATCTTCCTGACTCCTTGGACGACGTCGACCGGTGGATCGTGGGTCGCGTGCTCAGCCCGGCCGCCACCCTCCATAGCGAGGCGACCACCCTGCTAGCGGAGGATCAGACTCTCTCTGGATCGGGGTCCTTGCTGCACCACAGCATTCTGGGTGCCATCGCCAACGGCTCGGTGACCGCAGGATCTATTGCCCGGGTGCTGGGCAAGGCCGTGTCCAACCTGGCCCCCGCACTCGGGCGCCTCATCGATGCCGGATTCGTCGTGCGCCACGAGGACCCCATCCGGAACCAGCGCCCCACGTATGCGCTCGACGACCCGTACCTCCAGTTCCACTACGCCGTGCTCGAACCGCACGGAGCGAACCTTCGAGACCGCAACCTGGTCGACGTCTGGGCCGATCGGCTGCGCCCGGTGTTCGGGTCGCAAGTGCGCGGGCCGGTATTCGAACAGCAAGCTCGGACCTGGG
This sequence comes from uncultured Acidimicrobiaceae bacterium, assembly GCA_903906055.1. Lineage (GTDB taxonomy): Bacteria > Actinomycetota > Acidimicrobiia > Acidimicrobiales > RAAP-2 > Bog-756. Next base: position 3,888 of record CAIVIS010000440.1, on the reverse strand, counting down.
TCCGGCGCTTCGCCAGCGACCAGACGCTTTCGGTGCGCGACTACGTCGGACCCTCGCACGCCACGGCGGAGGGCAAAGACCGGGGCCTCGATGTGGTTGTTGCTGGCCCTGGGGAGGTTCCGGCCGAGCGAGTGATCACCGCGCTGGGTGAGGCCAAAGCGGGGGAGACCATCTCTGGGAGTCACCTGCACCGGCTCGAACTGCTGCGTAGCGCACTAGGCGCACGAGCGAGCGATGCGAAACTCTTGCTCTTCGGTGTGTCGTTCGACTCCGCACTCCTTTCCCATGCATCGAGTCGACCCGATGTGGAGATCATCGACCTCGAGCGCCTGTACTACGGGTCCTAGGTTCGCCAGCTCGGTGGGTGGATGTACCTAGAAAGACACATCCACACCTGACTTTCGAACCGGATGCAACCACTCGCCTCTCGGCTGAGCGACCGCATCCCGGTCTTCCCTGTCCTCGGGTCAGCATTTTTCGTCTCCGGTCGCAGCCCGGCTATGTCTTGGAGGAAACACCACCGACTGAACCACTTATGGAAACACTGGCCTACGTGGTATCGGAACAGATACCGCTCCAGCGCCGATTCCTGCCAGCGCCCACCGACATGCGAGATCGTGACCTTCTGGATGGCGGCTTGACCGGCAGCCACTTTCTTGGCCAGGCGGCGGGTGGACTCGGTGAAGGTGACCGACGGCTTGGATCGGTCTCGAGGCTTGAACCGCCGGATCCCGAGTGGCTGTACTACGCCCGAGGAATGAGCGCGAGCTGGCGGGACTGGGCGACGAAGCGGCCCGTGCTGTCCCACACCTCACCGTCTTCTTCCAAGAATCCGCCGGTGATGAACCGGGTGGTGAAACGGCACCGGAGCCACCCAGGGGCCGGGCGGGCCCGCACGTGGGTGGTGAGCTCCACCGTGGGGGTCCACGCCACCGGCAGGTCGGCGTTGAAGATGGTCGGAGGGAAGGCATCGAGCGCGCACAGCAGGGCGACGGTGTCGACCGACTCGCCCTCGGGGAGCCGGAACCACCCGGCTACCTTCAGCTCGCCGCTGCGCTCGGCCCGCACGAACCCGACATCGTCGGGGTGGACGAAGAGGTCGACCTTTCCCATGAACGGTGGGGGGAATGTTTCGGTCGGCCGGAGGAACACGCACTCGTCGGGCGGGGGCAGGTCGGGAGGCGAACCATCGACCAACAGGTCGTCCTCGACCTCGGTCAGATCCCCGAAGGAGCCCAGCACCGACACGAGCGCCTTGCCGTTGGCTCGAATCACCGCCGAGGCGTTGGCCAGACGCCGACCCTCCTTGATGACCTCGACATCGATGTCGATGGGTCCCGGCTTGCCCGGAGACAGGAAGTGGGCGGTGACGGTCACCGGATCGGGACGCCCGGTGGCTTCGGCCATGGCTCGGGCGGCGATGGCGATGAGATAGCCCCCGTTGGCGTTGCTGGCGATGTCCCAGCCCGGTTCGATCGTCGCCCGCCACGACGTCTCATCGTGGCGTACGACAGCGGTGGCCGATGCGAACTGCCCGTCCATTCAGGACCCTCCGAGGACCGTCGGCTCCACGCCGTCCCACAGATCGACCGGCGCCTTGCCTACCGGGTAGTGGCCGGGCAGGCGCCCGCTCGAGCTCATGCGCTCCATGCGGTCCTTCATGCCCTGGCTGAGGACGCCGTGGTGGATCATCTCGATGTAGGTGTGGGTGACGTTGCCCACGTCGAAGAAGTCGCGCTGCCAGCTCCACTGGTGGTTGCCGCCGTAGCGGAACCAGCTGCCCCCGATGCCAGAGATCTCGTAGGGGCTGCCGTCGGACCGAGGGGTGTCGGCGATCTGCTTCCACAGGCCGAGGATCTCCCCTTGGACCTCGTCGATGAGGATCCGCTGGTACGGGTAGCTCCACCCACCCAGGCCCTGCATCTCCAAGCCGACGGCCAGCTCGCGGATTTCGTCACGGCCGACAGCCATGAACTCGTCGTTGGGACCGACGTTCCATCCATAGGTGGCGTCCTCGGTGAACATCTCGGCCAAGGGCAGCCAGTCGAGCTGCTCCTCGCACGACTGGTTGAGGTCCAACCAGCGCTGCATCGTCTCTTCGAGCTCACTTCGGGGGTACGAGGGCACGGGCAACTCCTTGTCAGCGGTTGTTCAGGTAGTGGGTAGTGGGTAGTGGGGAATCGATCAGTTCGTCAGTCGTCGACGATGGACAGGGCCCCGGTGGGGCAGAACCGGACTGCGTCCTCGATGGAGGACCGACGGGATTCGGGCGGGCTCGGGTCCAGGACCTCGACCCGGTGGTCCTTGCCCACCACGAACACCTCGGGATCTTCGGACTCGCACACCCCATGTCCCTGGCACAGGTCGCGGTCGACCACGATCCGCATCAGCTGGCCGCCTGCATCACGACCCGGCTCCCTGGGTGTTGCGAGCCACGGCCCGGCGCCGGTAGCGGACCACGCACGGCTGGGCCAGCTGGACGACCATCCGCGAGTGGTCGTTCCGATAGGACTCGGCCGGCTGGGCCAGCTCGAACTCCCAGTCCAGCAGGAGCACGCTGAAGATGGCCTTGAGCTGCATCATGGCGAAGGCCTGGCCCACGCAGCGGTGGCGTCCGGCTCCGAACGGGATCCACGTCCACGGGTTGTTCCGGTCCTCCTCTAGCGGGTCGAGGTAGCGACTCGGCCGGAAGGCATCGGGCTCGGGGAAGTCCTCGGCCAGGCGGTTGGACACGGCGGGGCTGGCTCCCACCATCTGGCCTGCCTCGATGGTGTAACCCTCGCACTCGACGTCCTCTTTGGCCACCCGCAGCAGGAGGATCAGCGGGGGATGGAGGCGGAGTGCCTCTTTGATGGCGGACTCGACGTGGGGCATCTCGCGCAGTGCCTGGTAGCTGACCTCGTCACCACCCGAATAGAGGTCGGCCAACTCGGCATCGACCAGGGCCATCTCCTCGGGGTGGCGGAGCAGTTCGATCAGCGTCCAAGACGCCGTGCCCGAGGTGGTGTGGTGTCCGGCAAACATCATGGAGATGAACATGCCGGTCACCTCGTCCGCCACGAACCGGTTGGATCCGTCGGGGTTCTTGACCGACATCAGCACGTCGAGCAGGTCCCGGTCGTCATCGGCCACCGGGGGCTCGAGGGCGCGGCGCTCCATGATCCCTTCGATCAGCTCCACCAGACCGACCCGGGCAGCATCACGCTTGCGGAAGCTCTCGATGTCGGCATAGGGGTCGACGTAGGCAATGGCGTCGGTGCCCTCTTCGAGGTCCCGATAGAGCGTGGCGAACCGCTTGTCGAGCTGGTCGCGGAACCGCGGGCCGATCAGGCAGGCCGACGAGGTGTAGATGGTCAGCTCGGCCAGCCACTCGAGCAGGTCGATCTCCCCTTCGTCGTCCCAGAGGGCGATCATGGCCTCGACCTCGGCGGCAATGATGGCGGCGTGGCCTCGCATGAACTTGTCGCGCAGCGACTGGTTGCGGAGCATCTCGCGGCGCTTCTCCGGCGGAGCGTCGAACACCACGCCCTGGCCGAAGATGGGAGTCATGAACGGGTAGGCCTCGGCCTGGTCGAGGACCTCCTCGGGTGCACGGAAGAACACCTTGTTGGCCTCGGACCCGCTGAGCAGCACCACGTCCTTGTCGGCCAGCCGGAAGATGCCGACGTCGCCGCACTCGGTCCGCACCCGGTTCATCAGGCCGATCGGGTCGACCCGGAGCTCTTCGAGGTGTCCGGTCTCCCCTTCGCCTCCAGATACCCGATCGGGGAGGCGCCTTCCAGTGTCGATGGTCATGGCTCTGTTCCTCCTGGGTTCTCCAGAGGTGCGATGGGCGCCTCGGGCTGCAGTTCGATGACGGTGGCGTGGGTGCCTCGGGGCAAGGTGACG
>CAIVIS010000439.1 GCA_903906055.1 uncultured Acidimicrobiaceae bacterium | reverse complement strand
TGATCCCGCCAAGGACCCTGTCCTGCTCCACCACGACGACGGGGTCACCGGCCTGGGCCAGCCGATACGCGGCAGTCAGTCCGGCCGGACCACCACCGATGACCACTACGGGGCGGTCGGCCGACGGGTCCGAGCCGACCGCAGGAGTGGCGGAAGGCTCTACCTCGAGGTGGTTGGACGGTGCCATGCAGTAAAATCCGTTTCTTCTGGTTATCCAACGGAACCCAGATCAGGTGGGCCGGTCGTCGATGAAAATACTCGGTGAGCTGAGTCCACATCGGGGCGGCGGACGGCGTGGCGAAGGGTTGGCGCAGCCTCTGAGCGTCCAGAGCGGAGTGCGCGGCGGGGCCTGTCATCGGGTGTTGCCGATGAAGGTTAGTGGCTCCGGTCGCCGCGCCGACAAACGGCGCCGATCCAGTGACAGACGGCCGTCAGGGAACGACGACGCCGACGAAGCTCAGCAACGCGTACCCGGCCATGGCCAGCCCGGACAGCACCAGTGCGGCTACCTCCACCTTCCGGCTGGTGGTGCACGTCGATGCGGCGATCACCAGAGGGAAGGCCCCGAGGGCGTAACGCTCGAACGAGTCGAAATTGGTACTGCTGGCCGACACCACCAGGACGGCTGCCGCGTACAGCGCATACGGGCGAGGGAGCCGCCGCCAGGCCACCACCACCAGCGCTCCGCACCCGAGTATCCAGGGGATGTGGAGCGCACTGCCCAGGTGCTGTCCGTGGACGGCCGAGCCGAGGTCGCTCCACATGGCACCCAGCGGCACGGTGAGCGCACCCCGGTGGCCGCTGCGCTGCTGAACGGTGATCGGAAGCCAGGGATCGCCGAAGCGGTGGCCGACCCAGATCAGATAGGCGCCAGCACCCACTAGCGGGGCCAACACCGCCCCCAAGGGCGGGATCCAGCCCTTCGAACCCCCGACATCTCGACGACAGGCCCACAACTCGGCCGCCACCGGGACGATCAGCAAGAGACCCACGGGGCGACCGAAGCCGGCGGCCAGACCGGCTGCCGCCGCCAGCCACCAACGCTGTGACCGTATTCCGAGGAAGGTGACGACGGAGCACAGCAGCAAGGTGGCATCCGAGTACGCCAATACCAACGAGTACGCCGACGGCGCCAGGGCCAGCAGCCACACCGACCGTCGTGCCAGTCCACCATCGCCGAGGTCCCTACGGACCAGGATGAGCAGGACGGCCATGGCCACCAACGCGCTCAGGTTGCCCACTGCGATCAGCGCCGCACCCAATCCGACTCCAGGCACTACACCTAGTGCCCGTCCGAGCAAGGGAAACAACGGAAAGAAGCGGAGTGATTCCTGGCCAGCAGCCACATAGCCATGGGCCGAGATGGCCTGATACCACCCTGCGTCCCACCCGAGCAGCCCATCGTGGACACGCCGGATGGCTTCGGGGTTGTCCGGACGCAGCGACGTGACCACGCCGTGTGCGAGGGCTAGAGCCGACAAGACGACCAGCCGCGCCACTACCCAAGCGGGCAGCACCTCAAGGACCGCACGGGACAGTTCGACTGATCCACCCTTGAGTCCGATCCGGTCCCTCACGGGGGACGTACTGCTCGGCGCATCGGGGCCGGCGTCCACGCCGCTCAGGATCCGACCGGCGAGAACCGCACCAGGTACATGGGCTGGAAGAACCGCTTGGAGTCGCCAGCAATTACGCCGGTGGCGCGATACCGAGGGTTGTTCTGCAACGTCTGCACCAGCTGCTCACACTTGGCACCGAAGGCCTCGTAGGCCGGTGCCCACACCACGAAGATCTGCTTGCCCGAAGAGGCCATCTCGTCGACTCGGCGGGCGAAGTCCAGCGACGATGCATTGCGGACCGCTGACGCATAGTCGACCCAGTCGATGAACTCAGGACCGCCACCACGTGGGAATGCCACCTGCTGATAGCGGCCCACCGGCAGGATCCGGTTCACGGCAGGGCCGAGCTGATCGGGGCAGTACACCACGACATCGCCAGGCGCACCCGATGCGTCGATGGCCGCGGCCACCTCGCCAGCCTGGGTCCTATTGGTCGTCACATTTGAAACCGAAGCCACCAGCCCGAGGACGACGGCGAGAGTCACGATGCCCACGCGCACATGGCGGTCACGAAACACCGTCACACCCAGCGAGACCATCAAGATCAGTGGGATGAAGACCACCGATGCATACCGGGAATCGAACGCGCTCGCTGTCGCGAGCCCTCCGATGACTGCGGCGGTCAACGTGGCGAGCACCACCACGGCCAGCGGTCGACCCAGCGGTCGGGTCCGGATATCGAGTTCGACATGGATGCGATCCGTGGCTCGCCCGAAGAGCCCCAGTCCGATGAGGGCGAAGAACACCAGGGCGAGCGCACGGCCTTCGCTGGTGCTTCCGCCAGCGAACGACGCCACGGCACTGACCATGGCCGCGAACGTTGCCGGTGTGGCCCAAGGGGTGCCGGTATGGGCCGACTGGAACAGGAAGATCGGCACCCAGGGGAGAAAGGCGACACAACCGACTGCCCCGGCCAGCAGTGCTGCTCTCGCACCCCGGTGCCACTGGGGCCGACCCAGCCACGACTGGTAGGCCAACCAGATCATGGTGACACCCAGCAGGTAGAAGGCCCAGTAGTGCGTGTAGAGCAAGAGCGCTGTCACCGCAGCCACAGCAGTCAGGTTCCCCAGCCGGGGATGGCGGAGGGCCCGATCGAGGGCCAGGTAGCCGAGTGCAGTAAGCAGCGCCACCAACGAGTACATGCGCGCCTCGGTGGCGTAGCGGATGGCGAACGGTGAGGTCGCCACCAGCAGCATCGCCGCCCATGCCGCCCACGTTCCGGCCAGACGTTTCCCGGCGAGCCAAGCCAGTGGAAGTGTGGCCACGCCGATTACTCCGGGCAGTGCTCGGACGGCCAGATTCGACGTCCCGAAGATTCCCGTCCAACCGTGCAGCAGCACATAGAAAAGTGGCGGCGCACCGTCGCGTTTCAGGTAAGCAGGCAACTCATGGAGTGGCTTGCGGGCGATGCTCACGGTCAGCGCTTCGTCGAGCCATAGGTCGGACTTCGTCCAGAACCGGAGGGTCAAACCTGCCGCCACGGCGCAGACCGCCCCGACCAGCAGCACTACTCGGGTGACGTGGGAGAACGCCAGGCCCTCGGGATCCGCAGTGGGAGCAGCAGACACCCCTGCCGCTATCGGGCTGGCTCCACCGGCGACCACGGTGTCACCGGCCTCGTCTGCGGACGTGGCGGACCCAGCGAGTTCCGCATCCATGGCTGGCATGGTACCCATGTAGATCGGACCATCGCGACAGATCTGCACGATGTACCCAGCATCGGACCGACGGACGAACCGAGGAATCCGTGGACCGAACGGCATGTTGTCGGCAACTTGCTCCCACGACGACCGCAACCTGTGGCAGAGTCAGTGCCAGCAGTTGTACTTTGACCTAGCCGTACCCGTTTAGTTCGGTTGTCCAGAAGCGTTCACCTGTCAGTGATCGCCACAACGCACATGGGGGAATAGTCATGACCAAGCCAAGTGACATGAGCCGTCGCACGTTCCTGTCCCGTGGGGCAGTTGCCGGTGGAGCTGTAGTGCTCGCCGGTGCAGCTGGCAGTGCGCTCGCTGGTTGTTCCTCCGATTCGTCGTCTTCGTCGACCACGGCCGCCTCAGGGTCGAAGCCCGGCGTCGGGACCGGAACCCCGGTGCAAGGCGGATCGCTCACCGTCGGCTCGATGGCTGACATCGATGGGTTCTACCCGCCCAACAACCACTTCGACACCAACGGATACAACATCGCGACCACCATCTACGACACGTTGTGCGCAGTGGCTGCCGATGGCAGCATCCAGCCCAACCTGTGCCAGTCGATCACCCCCAACTCCACCTTTGACGGCTGGACGATGAAGCTCCGCTCCGGCATCAAGTTCAATGACGGATCGGATCTGACGGCAGCAGTCATCGTGGCCAACTACCAGGCCCTCAACGCATCGCTCCTCACCGGCCAGGCCCTGACCCAGATCGCAACAGTCACCGCCACCGACTCGATGACAGTCGAGTACACGCTGAAGGCTCCGAACCCAGGATTTCCGGCTGGGCTCACCACACAGGTGGGCATGGTCGTCGGGCAGGCGATGATCGACTCAGCCAAGGGCGGCAACGCCAAGCCCACGCCGATCGGTACCGGACCGTTCATCTTCGAGAGCTGGCAGCCCAACGACCACTTCACCGCCACGCGGAACCCGAACTACTGGCGCAAGGGGCTTCCCTATCTCGACAAGATCACCTTCAAGCCCATCCCCGACACCGTCCAGCGTGAGGCCACTCTCAAGACCGGTGGAGTCGACATGCTCGTATCCACCGACCCGCTGACCATCAAGCGGTTCAGCGGCAAGGCCGACTACCAGGTGGTCGACACCCTCACCGGCGTGATCGGTGAGCCGTCGATGGCCTTCATCATGTTGAACACCGTGGTCCCACCGACCGACGACATCCGGATCCGCCAGGCCCTGGCCAAGGGGTTGGACCAGGCCACCGTGCAGAAGATCTTCGGCGCTGGCTATGGCAAGCCGCTCGACGGCATCTTCCTGCCCGACTCTCCGTACTACAAGAAGACCAGCTACCCGACCTACGACCCGGCCGGAGCCAAGAAGTTGGTGGCGCAGTACAAGGCGGAGCATGGCACGCCCAAGATCGAACTCATCACCATTACCGACCCCCGGCTCGCCCAGGTGGTGCAGATCATCCAGCAGATGTGGAATCAGGTCGGATTCGAAGTGACCATCAGTCAGATCCAGCAGGCCAACTTGGTCAACGACTTCGTGGCCGGAAAGTTCCAGGCTGCCACGTCGTACCAATTCGGAAACGTCACCCCCGACCTCAACTACGTGTGGTGGAGTGAGACCACGGTCAAGCCCGTCGGCCAGATCGGCTTGAACTTCGCACGAAACAGCGACCCGATCATCGAAGAGAACATGTTGACCGCTCGACACACCTCCGACACTGCTAGCCGGACCAAGGCGTACCAGGCGGTCAACGAGCAGTTGGCCAAGGACCTTCCCTACCTGTGGCTCCAGCAGTACCTGTTCTCGGCGGTCGCCGTTTCGAGGGTGCAGAACTTCGCCAACCCGACGCTGCCCAGCGGCGCCCCGGCCTACGCGTTCGACGATGGGGTCTTCAGTTCGACCGCCATCTGGCTGTCCAAGTAGCAGCCCTGGTGATCGGTCGTCAGGAGTTCCGTGAGTAAATATCTGATCAGGCGCGTCCTGCAACTGGTCGTGGTGTCGTTCGTCATCTCCGTACTGGCGTTCCTTCTGGTCCATCTGCTGCCGGGTGACCCGAGCACCATCATCTTGGGGCCGAACGACACCGCCGCCAATCGTGCGACGCTGCTCAAGCAGTTGGGCCTCAACGACCCGCTGTGGCAGCAGTACCTGACCTGGCTCGGGGCGGTGTTCCACGGAAACCTGGGAACCTCCTACCTCAACCACGAGTCGGTGACACACATCCTCGCCACCGGTGCACCGGTCGACTTGGAACTGATCATCATCTCGCAGACGATCGCTTTCTCGGTCGCCGTCCCCTTGGCCCTCTTGGTTTCGCGCCGACCGAACCGGCCCCTCGACAATGTGGCCACCACCAGTACGTTCGGCATGCTGGCCCTGCCACCGTTCGTCGTCGCACCCATCCTGGTCGCCATCTTCGCCGTGGGCCTGGGGTGGTTTCCGGCTACCGGATACGTGCCGTTCACGCAGAACCCGGCTACCAACATCCACGACATGATCCTGCCCTCGGTGGCCATTACTGCAGGCTCCATCGCCGTCTACTTCCGTCTGCTCCGCTCCGACCTGATCAGCACACTCCAGCAGGACTTCATCACCATGGCCCGGTCCAAGGGGCTCTCCGGACGACGGATCATGTGGCGCCATGCGTTCCGTCCGTCGAGCTTTTCGCTCTTGGCGGCCGCCGGTATCAATATCGGTGCCCTCATCGCCGGCACCTTTGTCGTGGAGCTCCTCTTCGCCATCCCCGGCATCGGCTACTCGCTGGTGCTGGCCGTCAACCAACGGGACTACCTGGTCGTCCAGGGAATCGCCCTGGTGGTAGCCATCGCCTATGTGACCATCCAGTTCATCATCGACTTCATCTTCACCATCGTCGACCCGAGAGTGGTGCGGGAGTGACCCATGCCTGACGACAGAGAACTACTCGACACCGGTGCCTCAGCTCAGCTGTTAGGCGACCGATTCCCGGGCATGGCCGCGACCGATGAGCAGGTCGTAGCCATGCAGTCCGAGAAACTGGACAGCGACGACATCCTGCAGAAGCGGCCCTTCGGCTTCTTGTTCTGGTTCGCCCTCACATGGATAGCCATCGTGTTCCTGGCTGCAATATTCGCCAACCTCCTGCCCTTGCAGAACCCGAATTACCAGAACTACTCGGCCCTGAGCCAGGGTCCCAGTTCGGCCCACCTACTCGGGACCGACGACCTCGGACGTGACCTGTTGGCCCGTCTCATCTTCGGTGCCCGAGTTTCGCTGATCGTGGGATTCTTCGGGGTAGGCATCGGGCTGCTCGTCGGAGGCACGGCCGGTCTGGTCTCGGGCTACAAAGGCGGGAGGCTCGACGTCGCCCTCAACGCTGGGTCGTTCATCATCCTGGCCTTTCCAGCCATCGTGGCGGTCATTGCCATCGTCACCTTCTGGGGACAGTCCCTGCTCCACATCACCATCATCCTCGGGATCGCCACCATCCCGTTGATGTTCCGGGTCATCAGAGCGTCCAGCCTGTCATTCGCTCAGCGGGACTTCGTCGTGGCGGCCAAGACAATGGGCGCTACCGACACCAGGATCGTGCTCCGCGAGATCCTCCCCAATGTCATCCCCGTCACCGTCACGTTCAGCCTCATCACCGTGGCTGGGATCATCGTGATCGAGGGAACGCTGGCCTTCCTCGGTCTGTCAGTCAACCTGCCGACTCCGTCATGGGGCAATCTGATCAACGAAGGGACGGCCAACAACGCGCTGAGCACCGACCCTTACATCATGTTGTGGCCAGCCATGTCGATGTTCCTGCTCCTGTGGTCCATCAACCTCATCGGCGACCGACTCCGGCAGCGCTTCGATATCCGCGAGGGATTGCTCTGATGGCCAAGAAGACCGCTGGAGACGCATTCGACTTCAAGGACGCCGCATCGCAGTCGGGTCCCCTGCTGGTGGTGGACGACCTCCACACATCCTTCAGGACCACTCGAGGCACGGTTCGAGCCGTCGACGGTGTCTCTTTCGAGGTCCACGAAGGCAAGACCCTCGGCATCGTCGGCGAGTCCGGATCAGGCAAGACCGTGCTCTCGCGCTCCATCATGGGGCTGCTGCCGCCTCGCGATGTGATCCGCAGCGGCACCGTGCACTTCGCTGGCCATGATCTGACTGCCATGGGGGATACCGAGCTGCGCCGCATCTGGGGTGCCGAGCTCAGCATGATCTTCCAGGACCCCATGACCGCTCTCAACCCGGTCAAGCGCATCGGCGTGCAGATCGCCGAGTCGTTGAGACTCCACCTCGACATGGATAAGAAGGAAGCGCAGTCGACGGCGATCGAGCTCCTGCGCTCCGTAGGTATTCCCTCACCTGAGCAGCGGGTCCGCTGGTATCCCTTCCAGCTGTCCGGCGGGATGCGTCAGCGGGTCATGATCGCCATCGCCTTGGCCTGTGCCCCTCGACTCGTCATGGCAGACGAGCCCACCACCGGCCTCGACGTCACCGTCCAAGCCCAGATCCTCGACCTGCTCGCCGATCTGCAGCGCGAACGGCACATGGCCGTCATCCTGGTCACCCACGACCTAGGGGTGGTGGCCGGGCGGGCCGACGACATCATCGTCATGTACGCCGGGCGCATCGTGGAGCGGGCTCCGACTCGCACCCTGTTCGCCGATACCAAGATGCCGTACACCAAGGCACTCATGGACTCGATCCCCCGCCTGGCCGACCCCAGCGGTGCTCGCCTCAGCGCCATCGGGGGACGGCCGCCCGACCTCATCAATCCCCCCACTGGGTGCCGGTTCTCTCCTCGGTGCCAGTATGCCCAGGACAAGTGCCGAGAGCTCGAGCCTCCGTTGCGCACCGTCGGATCTCCCGACCACCTGTTCGCCTGCTGGTACCCACTGGTCGATGGTGTCTCGACGGCCCCTTCCGTGCCAGTGAGCATCACGACCAACCCCGCAACCACGGCCAACGACGCCGCTCCCACCGGAGGGACGACCTCATGACGGACACCAAGGCCGCCAACGACGCGACCACCAACGAACCCGGGGACATCGTCCTCGATGTCCAGAACCTGGTGGTCGAGTTCAAGAGCGGCCGCCAGCGCGTCCAAGCCGTGTCCGGTGTGTCGTTCCAGGTCCGCAGGGGCGAAACCCTGGGGCTCGTCGGTGAGTCCGGATGCGGTAAGTCCACCACCGGGCGCACGCTGGTCCAGGTGCAGCCGGCTACCTCTGGGTCGATCAACTACCTCGGGCAGGACCTCAATGGGCTGAAGGGCCGCAAGCTCCGTCGGATCCGCACCAAGATCCAGATGATCTTCCAGGATCCGATCTCCTCGCTGAATCCCCGTCGTCGCATCAAGGACATCGTGGCCGAGCCCTTGGTCATCTGGAAGCGCGGCACCAAGGACGAGCGAGCCGTCAAAGTCCGAGCCATGCTCGAAGCGGTAGGCATCGATCCTGACTCGGCCAGCGACCGGACCCCGGGCGAGTTCTCGGGTGGACAGTGCCAGCGGATCAGCATCGCCCGCGCCCTGATGGCCGAGCCCGATCTGCTGATCTGCGACGAGCCCGTCTCGGCGCTCGACGTCTCGGTCCAAGCCCAGATCCTGAACCTCCTGGCCGACCTCAAGGCCCAGTTCGGCCTGACCATGGTCTTCATCGCCCACGACCTCGCCGTGGTCAAGAACGTGAGCGACCGAGTGGCGGTGATGTACCTCGGGAAGCTGGTCGAGGTGGCCGGATCCGACGATCTCTACCGGGCCGCTGGCCACCCGTATACCGAGGCGCTGCTGGCCTCTATCCCCGAGCCAGACCCAGATCACAAGTCTGACCACAAGGCCCTCACCGGGGAGCTCCCTTCACCACTCAATCCACCATCTGGATGCCGGTTCCGTACCCGGTGCCCTTACGCTCAGGACCGGTGTGCCGAAGAGGAGCCCCTCCTGCGTGACGTGGCTCCTGGACACCAGGTGGCCTGCCACTTCCCGGTCGGGCCCTTCGCCAACTCCCCCGCCGTCTGAGGCGAACTACCGTCTGAGCCGAATCGGTATAATTGTTCCCCATGCATATCCATGAGGACGCTGAAGTTAGCGTGGTCCGCCACCTTTCCGTAGACGATCCGCCCTCGCTCCACCTCGGTGCCGACGAGGTGCCCTTCGTGGACCTAGGTGAGGGCAACATGTTGAAGGTCCTCCAGGTGTTCCGTCTCGAGAACGTCTGGATCACCGAGAACATCTTCCAACGGGGCTTCGAGTCCCCCAAGCACGTCCACACCGGTAATGTCTGGGGCCACACCACCTCGGGTGCGTGGAAGTACAAGGAGTCGGACTTCGTCAACCGGGCCGGTTCGTTCTTGTACGAGCCAGCAGGTGCGGCCCACACGCTGCGGATCCTCGAAGATGACACCCATGTGCGTTGGCACATCCACGGGGCCAATCTCAACCTCGACGATAACGGTGTCGTCACCAGCATCATCACCGGCGAGTCGCGCTTGGCCTACTACTTCGAACTCTGCGAACTTCAGGGGTTCGGGCGCCCTCCCGTTCTGATCCACTGAGCGCGTATCCAGGATGATCCGGCTCCGGTTGATCCTGGTAATGCTGCTTCAGCTCGCAGGCCTGATGGCGCTGAACCTGGTGGGCCGCTGGATCGCTCATACCCTCCGCCTGCCCGTACCCGGAAATGTGGTCGGCATGGTGATCCTGTTTGTGCTGCTGCTCACCCGGCTGGTACGACTCGAATGGATCGATGCGACGGCCACCGTGTTCAATCGCCATCTGGCATTCTTCTTCATTCCCATCGCCGTTGGGCTGCTGGGCTACGGGTCGGTCATCCGAACGGACGGCGCAGCCATGATCCTCATCGCCGTCATCACCGTCACGGCGGGCATCGCTGCTACCGGCGCGGTGGTGACCTGGTGTCAGCGCACCAGCCAACGTGATCCATGAGCGCGCGGATCACGTTGTTGACGGCAACCTCGATCGCTATCACCGTCGGTGCCTACGCCCTCAGTCGGTGGATCGGCATCCGTCGTCCGTCTCCACTGACCGTGCCCGTGTTCCTGGCGACACCGATGGTGATGGTGGTGATCACAGTCACGCACATCGGGCTGTCCGGCTACTCGCGCGCTGGTGGGATCGTGACCTACTTCTTGGGTCCGGCCACCGTGGCCCTCGCCGTGCCCTTCTACCGCCGTCGGCGCGTGCTTCTGGACAACATGGTGCCGTTATGTGCCGGTCTGGTCACGGGCACGGTGGTCGCCATGGTCAGTGCCGTCTTGCTGGCCCGCTTGTTCGGGCAGTCTCATGCCCTACAGGCGGCGTTCAGCCTGAAGACCGCCACCGCACCTGTCGCCATCGCTGAGGCTCCACAGGTATACGCCGACCCGACGCTGGTGGCCGGTCTGGTCGTCGTCAGCGCACTTCTCGGGACGATGATCGGCCCCAAACTCCTGTCGGCCCTGCGCATCAAAGGGTCGGTGGCTCGCGGAACGGCCCTCGGAACCATCTCGAGCGGGCAGGGAGTGGCCCAGTCGTTGGTCGAGGGAGAACTGACCGGTGCCAGCGCCTCGATTTCGATGGCGCTGGCCGCCATCGTGGTTACGCTGCTCGCCCCAGTGGTGGTTCGGATCTTCGCCTGATCCGGGATCGCCGTGGGCCGCGGATGGCTCCTCGGACGCGACGAACGGCCCCCGAAGGGACCGTCCGTGTTGCTACGTTCACTGCAGGCGATGCGCTGGCGGACCAGCGCACGCTCTAGGCGATCAGCCCTCAGCGGCGGGAGCCTCAGCGGCGGGAGCCTCAGCGACGACTTCCTCCACTACGACTTCAGCGGCGGGAGCCTCAGCGACGACTTCCTCCACTACGACTTCCTCCACTACGACTTCAGCGGCGGGAGCTTCAGCGACGACTTCCTCCACTACGACTTCCTCCACTACGACTTCAGCGACAGCGACCTCTTCGACAGCGGCCTCTTCGACAGCAGCCTCAGCGGCAGGTGCAGCGGCAGGTGCAGCGGCAGCGGCCCCATCGGTCGGGCCGTGCTCGGCCACATAGTCGGCCCATGCGGCCTGTGCCTCGGTCTCGGGGGTGAACTCGGTCTCGGCAAAGACAGGACCGACGTAGTTGCCCTCTTCGTCGTAGGCGTGCTCACCGAAGGCCTCGCGGTACTCCTCGGACACTTCGCCACCCTCGGCGGCCTGCTTGATCGACAGGCTGATCCGACGACGCTGGAGGTCGATGTCGATGATCTTGACCCACAGCTCTTCACCGGGGGTGACGACCTGCTCGGGCAGGTCGACATGATGACCGGCCATCTCGGAGATATGGACCAGACCCTCGATGCCGTCGCCCACCTGGACGAACGACCCGAACGGCACCAGCTTGGTGATCCGTCCGTAGACGAGCTCGCCGACCTGATGGGAGTTGGCGAACTCCTGCCACGGGTCGGTCTGGGTGGCCTTGAGAGACAGGCTGATCCGCTCCTTGGAAAGGTCCACGTCCAACACCTCGACGTCGATCTCGTCGCCCACGGACACAACCGAGGACGGGTGGTCGACGTGCTTCCAGGACAGCTCGGACACGTGGACGAGTCCGTCCATGCCGCCGAGGTCCACGAAGGCACCGAAGTTGACCACTGAAGACACGACGCCCTTGCGACGCTCGCCCGGCTTGAGGTTGACCAGGAACTCGCCCCGCTGCTCCTTCTGGGTCTCTTCGAGCCACGCACGACGGGAGAGGACCACGTTGTTCCGGTTGCGGTCGAGCTCGATGATCTTGGCCTCGATGATGCGACCCACATAGGGCTGGAGCTCACGGACACGGCGCAGTTCGACCAGCGATGCGGGCAGGAAGCCACGCAGGCCGATGTCGACGATGAGACCGCCCTTGACGACCTCGATGACGGGGCCGCTGACGACCTCGTCGGCCTCCTTGAGCTTCTCGATGGTGCCCCATGCACGCTCGTACTGGGCACGCTTCTTGGAGAGGATCAGGCGACCCTCCTTGTCCTCCTTCTGGAGAACCAGGGCCTCGACGGCCTCACCCAAGGTGACGATCTCGGACGGATCGACATCGTTGCGAATGGACAGCTCACGGACCGGGATGACGCCCTCGGACTTGAAGCCGATATCGAGCAGGACTTCGTCCCGATCGATCTTGACGACGGTACCTTGGACCAGGTCACCGTCCTCGAACTCGACGATGGTGCCAGCCATGGCATCTTCGAGGGAGCCGCCACCAAGGTCGTCCTCGGTGATGGAACGGGGGATGTAGACCCCGTCCTCGTCGAAGTGGCCCATGGCCTCGGTGGACAGCAGGTCGGTGCCGGTGGGCACGACTTGGGTATCAGACATTAGGTAGCTCGCTTTCCGGACGGATGTACATCCCCTGCCGGATAGGCCGGCAGCAGGGACGATGAGACATGTGTCGCCATGTGGTGACAGCGGAGCAATCCTAGTGCAACTGGGAAGCGGAACGGCCTGCCGCCGGGCGCAATGATCCGGCGGCGGCTTCAGCCACCAGTTGAGCCCAATACTTCAGCCCTTGGCCTCGGCCCACGATGCACCCCAAGCCATGGCTACCTCGAGGGGAACATCGAGGTCGGCAGCACCAGTGAGTGCGGTCCGCGTGAGTGTCTCCACTGCCTCTTCTTCGTCCGGGTCTACATCCACCAGAACTTCATCGTGCACCTGGAGTACCAGGTCAGAGCGGTAGCCGCCCTCCTCGAGTCCACCGTCGAGCCGGATCAGCGCCATCTTGAACAGATCGGCAGCCAGCCCCTGGATGCCGGCGTTCATGGCTTGGCGCTCAGCGGCCTGGCGGACCTGGTGGTTCGTAGAGGACAGGTCGGGTAGCAGTCGACGACGACCGAACGAGGTGACCGTGTATCCCCTGTCCCTGGCCTCGGCCACAGCCCGATCCATGTACTCGTGCACCAGGGGGAAGGCATCGAAGAAGGCATCCAAGATCCCCTTGGCCTCCTCGACGGGCACGGCCAGGCGCTGGGCCAGGCCGTAGGCCTCCATGCCGTAGGCCAGACCGTAGGACACCATCTTGGCCGTGGACCGCTGTTCGTGGGTCACCACATCCCGGTCAACACCGAACACCCGGGCCGCCACCGTCCGGTGGATGTCCTCGCCGGCAGCGAAGGCACTGGTCAGCCCCGGGTCACCCGACAGGTGGGCGATGGCACGGAGCTCGACCTGGTCGTAGTCGGCCACCAAGAGCCGCCTTCCATGTGACGGCACGAACGCTTCACGGAACCGGCGACCCTCATCGGTCCGCACCGGGATGTTGTGCAGGTTGGGACGGTCCGAGGACAGGCGGCCGGTGCGAGCCACCGTCTGGCGGAACGTGGCGTGGATACGTCCGTCGGGAGCCACCTCGGCGATCAGGCTCTCGCCGTAGGTCGAGCGGAGCTTCTCCACCTCCCGATAACGCAGCAGTACCTCGATGATCGGGTGCTGCCCGCGCAACGATTCCAAAGTTCGGGCATCGGTCGAGTACCCGGTCTTGGTCTTGCGGCCTGGCCGCAGACCAAGGTCGTCGTAGAGCACCGTGCGCAGCTGCTTGACCGAGTTGACGTTGAACGGTCCACCGGCCAACTCGTGCATGGTCGCCTCGAGCGACTGGCACTCGGCCGTCAACTCGGTAGCGATGACGCGCAGCACGTCGCTGTCGACCGGGATGCCGACGACCTCCATGCGGGCCAGCACCCGTACCAACGGGCGCTCCATGTCGTCGAACAGCTCGTCCTCCCCCACCTCCAGCATCTCTTGGAGGAGCGGACCACCGAGACGGGCCACTACCGCCGCCAGCCGTACGAGACTCAGCCCGGTGTGATCGAGGTCCGTGTCGGCCGCCTCATCCTCGTCCTCGCCGGATCCTGCATCGAGGGAGAACGCACCCTGGCCCTTGGTGGCTGTCCCATCGTCGACCGACACCTGGAGGTACCGAGTAGCCAGATCGGACAGCCGGTACTGATCGACCGAAGGGTCCAAGAGGTAGGCGGCTACTGCCGTGTCGACCACCAGTCCGGTGATATCTACACCCGCAGGCAGCAAGCTCCGCATGAGCTCCTTGACGTCGTGGCCCACGACCCCCACCCCGTCCGGCCCCAGCCCAGCGGCCAGCGCAGCCAACACTTCGGGTTCGCCCACCAGGGGGCCGCCAATGTGAGGTCCGAGGTAGACGGCCGCCGAAGTCTCTTCGGGGTCCTTCGGCTCGGCTACCAGGGCCAGGGCGAGCAACGCCGAGCGTCCCGGATCTCCCTCCCACGACGGCGCCACGGCGACGGATCCCGACCCGGCACGCACGATGGCAAACAGCTCGTCCAAGGCGACGATGGCCGACGAAACAGAGGTCGGAACCGTGCAGTCCGGGCTGGCCAGCCAGTCAGGCTGCTCGACCGCCTCGACTGCAGGTGCGCCCTCGCCAGACGCGTCAGTGGAGCCGTCGAGCACTCCACCGCCCTCGGCGGGCTCACCCAGGAGACCGTCCTTCATGGCCGATTCGAACCGGGTCCAGGCTCCTCGCATCTCGAGCTCTGCGAACACCGCCCGGGCTGCCTCGTGGTGCCAACCCCCCAACACCAGATCGTCGACATGGACGTCGAGCGGCACGTCGCGCACCAGCGGAATGACCTCGGCGTTGATCCGCACCCGCTCGACGTGGTCGGCCAGGTTCTGTCGGAGTTTGGGCGACAGAGCGTCCAAATGGGCATAGAGCGTGTCGAGGTCGCCGTACTCGTTGATGAGCTTGGCCGCAGTCTTCTCCCCCACCCCGGGCACACCAGGCAGGTTGTCGGACGGATCACCCCGAAGCGCAGCCAGCAGCGGATACTTGGGTGGCAGGACCCCGGTGCGCTCTTGGATGCCAGCCTCGTCGTACAAGGCGTAGTCGCTCACCCCGCGACGGTTGTACAGCACTCGGATGTAGGGGTCCTCGACCAACTGATACGAGTCACGGTCGCCGGTGACGATGATGACCGGGTGGCCCCGGTCACGCGCCTCGGAGGCCAATGTGGCCAGGACGTCGTCGGCTTCGAACCCTTCGGCGGACACCACGGGGATGGCCAGCGATTCCATCACGTGTCGGATCATGTCGAACTGCGGAGGGAGATCGGCGGGTGTTTCGTTCCGGCCACCTTTGTAGTCGTCGACGATCTCGTCCCTGAACGTGCCGCCCGGCAGGTCGAAGGCGACTGCGAGTCCGATGGGGCGGTGGTCCTTCACCAGGTTGAGCACCATCGAAGTGAATCCATGGACGGCATTGGTGGTGACCCCGGCGCTGGTCTTCAACGTGTCCGGGAGCGCGAAGTAGGCCCGGAAGGCCAGGGACATCCCGTCCAGGATGATCAGGGGCCGGGTCTCACCCGGGGAAGCACTCGACGTGGGGGCCATGGCGGGAATCCCCTCGCCCTAGGGCTCGAGCGTCCCGTCGAGGACCTGGCGGGCCACATCGACCATGCGGGCTCGGTTCCCCATCGCCGTCTTCTGGATGAACTCGAATGCGTCGGACTCGGACAAGTTGAACCGCTCCATGAGCACGCCCTTGGCACCGTCCACCACACGCCGCGTCTCGAGCTTGTCCTCGGCCGTGGCCACACTGGCGACGATCCCGTCATCCACCGCCCTTTGGGCCTCGGCGTCGATGGCCCACTCTTGTTCGCATCGGGCCATGGCCTGATCGATGGCCGGAATCAGTTCGAGCCTCTGGAACGGCTTCACCAGGTAGGCGGCCACACCGGCATCACGGGCTTCATCGATCAGACTCCGCTGACTGAAGGCGGTGAGGATCAGTACGGCCACCTTGAGTTCGAGGTCCCGGATGTCCCTGGCGGCTTGGAGCCCGTCGGCGCCGGGCATCTTCACATCCAAGATGACCAGGTCGGGCGTGTGGATGCGGACCAGCTCCACGGCCTCGTCGCCGCGACCGGTCTCCCCGACCACGTCATAGCCCTCGTCCAGAAGGATCTCCTTCAGGTCGAGGCGGATGATGGCCTCGTCCTCTGCGATGACCACTCGCCTGCTCATCGTGTCTGCGCTCCTTGTGACGGTGTTGATCGGTACTGCATCGGACTCTTACTTTTGCATCTGGGTGCGGCGGCTTCATGACGTGCCCGATCGGTGACGTCGAGCACGGATCCCGTGCATGGCTTCCCACTCGCCACCCGCCGACATCGCCCCTGGAGCACGCCGCCAACGCCAGGGATCTGACTGCGCCCAGTCTGCCCTAACCGTGGCCTCAAGCCGGACCGATCGTGAGCCGCTCCAGCAGATCGTCTTGGCGGTGCTCCAGATCGGTGATCTGGTCGACCAGCGCCTGGCGGCTGCGGACCATGGCCGACATCTGCCGGCTGACCTCGTCGTGCTCCTTGGCTGCCACCGGGGTCTCAGCCACCAGGGCACGCAGCCGAGTGTCGTCAGCCATCTCGTTGACCACCATGAGCTGCTCATCCAAGACGGCCAACTCACTCCGGGCGCGCACCAACCGCTGGTGGCCGTCGCTCAGGCGTCGTTCGATGGTCGTCCGGTGCATGGAGAGGCAATTGTACGCATTCCAGACGCCTCCCCCCACATTTCCGTTCGCCTGATCGCAGTTCGGGTCCGTGTGTCCGGTCCTCGATGCCCAGAGACGGTCGTCATGGCTGGTCGCCGAACGTGCGCCTATCGACGATGCACGCCTCCAAGACGTCCGGATCCGGCAAGGGACCCATGCCTGGCACATCGCTCACGTCGATCGCCAACCGTCCGCTCCCCGTGTCCATAGATGCCGTTTGGGGGCCCACCAGATCAAGAGCCAGGTAGGACTCGGGGGGAGCCAGGTCTCCCGGGAGGTGTAGTCCAGGGAGCGCCCCGAGCGCGATGGTCACCCGACGGCCATATCCGGATTCGAACATCCCCCCGATCCACCAGGGAACCATGTTGGCGGTGCACCACTCGATCACTTCGAGGGCAGCATCGATC
>CAIVIS010000438.1 GCA_903906055.1 uncultured Acidimicrobiaceae bacterium | reverse complement strand
TAGCTCGTACTGGCCAGAAAGAGAACGGTCGATCCGACAACCGTCTCGTACGACGCGGCGCTTGACGAGGCGATCTGCTTCGGCTGGATCGACGGGAATTGGGGCGTCGTGACACGGCTGCGTTTCGGCGACGGTTCACACTTCGAAAGACTCGAAGCCCGTGGCTCAACGGAACGCTGCCATTGGGAGGCCGCCTATGCCGGGCAAGCCAGTATCGAGGTGCCGGAGGACGTTGTCGCTGCCCTGAGCGCCGATCCCCGCGCGCAGGCGATGGTCGATACGCTCACGAGCGCCAATCGGTACGCCATCCCCAGGCGCAGCGAACAACCGAGTGGAACATTGAACGTTCCCAGGATGCACCCGATCGCCGGGTCGGTGAGACGCCAAGCTCCCCGGTCAATCAGAGTGAACTGTCTCAGGGTGCTGCTGTGTTGCCCGCCAGCGTCCACCCGACGAGCGCGTTGGCATGTCCGTGCCCCACCCCGTACTCGGACTTGAGGTAGTTCACGATTGCCATGTGCTTCTCGAGACCGCAGTCGGCAATGATCTTCTGCCAGTCGGCAATCGACTTGTCGTACTTGGTCTCAATCGACGGAAAGTATGAAGCGGGACCCTGCTTTGGCCACGGTGGGGATTGATTCGTCACGGCATCTTCCTCCAGTTTCCTCCGCGAAGCATGAGGTGGCCATTGTTTCACCTTCGAGCGGCTGCCTGCCCCTAAACGCCGGCTCGGAAATCCACTTCGCACGGTGAAAAATGCCCAGCGGGCCGGGTCGCAATCCTGATGATGACCGGTCATCTGCGACCCGACGCCCGGGCAGGGCGCCCTGGCCGGGAATCGAACCCGGGGTTTCCGCTTAGTCAGTGCAGGACCGTCATCGAGACCCAGGGCGCATCACGGAAACTAGGTGGGGGCTGTGACGGCGCCGCTGGTAGCCTGTAGCCAGTCAGTGCAGGATCGTTGTCACGCGGAGGGGCCCATGGGGCCCCTCTTGCGCCTTATGCGGTAGGGACATCCCCCGCACCTGAACGCCGGTCATGAGCGCAGGTCGGGCCGGGGTTTACCTCCCCTCAATCACGTGGGTGGCGGCCGTCGACAACCGCAGCCACGGTCACCCCTACCGTGGAATCCGCGCAGCGCCAGGCGCCTGCTGGCCCCAGGCGGGTTCTGGGACGACCGGGTATAGTCGGGATCTGACCGTCAAGCGGGTCCTGTGAGGCCCGTACGGACAGGAGGACGAAGTGGCCGAACGCGAACGCAGTCATACCCGCCCGCGGGGTGCTGTATTCATTCCCCGGGTCCAAGTCATGTCGGCAGACGACGTGCGACGAGCCATCACCCGCATGGCCCATGAGATCGCCGAGCGCAACCGTGGGCTCCACAATGTGATCCTGGTCGGCCTGCAGACCGGCGGCGTCGGCATTGCCAAGCGCCTGGCCGAGACCCTGGCCGAGGTCGAAGGCGCCGATGTGCCCGTCGGAACACTGGATGTCGCCTTCTACCGTGACGACATCGGCCTGCGCCCGGTGCTCCCCGAAGCGACCACCGACATCACCACCGACCTCACCGGGGCCACCGTGGTGCTGGTCGACGACGTGCTCTTCACCGGACGCACCATCCGGGCTGCCCTGAACGCCCTAGGAGAGTACGGCCGGGCCCAGGTCGTCGAGTTGGCCGTGATGGTCGACCGCGGCCACCGTGAGCTGCCCATCCGCCCTGACTATGTGGGCAAGAACCTGCCGACCAACCGCGAAGAGATGGTGGACGTCTCCGACGAGGGCGTCTCTATCGGTGAGTTGGTCAATCGGTGAGCGCGTTCCCCACCCACCTGCTCAGCATGGACGACCTCGATGCCGACGACATCGCCGAGGTACTCCGGGTGACCGACTCGTTCGCCGAAGTCGGCCGGCGTGCCAACCCGAAGGTACCGACCCTGCGCGGGCGCACCGTGGCCACCTTGTTCTTCGAGGACTCCACCCGGACCCGGATGTCCTTCGAGACTGCAGCCAAGCGGATGTCGGCCGACGTGTTGTCGTTTGCGGCTGGATCGTCCTCGGTCAAGAAGGGCGAGTCACTGCGCGACACCATCGAGACCATCCAGGCCATCGGCATGGATGCCGTCATCATTCGCCACAGCTCGTCGGGCGTGCCGGCCCGGGTGGCCGAATGGGTGGACAGTTGTGCCGTCATCAACGCCGGCGACGGATGGCACCAGCATCCGACCCAGGCGCTGCTGGATCTGTACACGGTCCGCCAGTCCTTCGGCGGCGGCCAAGAGGGGCTCGACCGCTTCGCCGGGCTCCGGGTCACCATCGTGGGCGATATCCGCCACAGCCGGGTGGCGAGGTCCCAGATCAGCGCCTATGCCGCCCTCGGGGCCGAAGTGACCCTGGTGGCTCCGGCCACGCTGCTGCCGCCGTCGTTGGAGGGGTGGCCCGTCGCCTCGGTCAGCCACGACCTCGACAGCGTCTTGGCCACCACCGACGTGATCTCCTTGCTGCGGCTCCAGGCCGAGCGGGGGAGCGGCGACTACGTGCCGACCATGCGCGAGTACACGATGGGCTATGCCCTGACCGCCCGACGAGCACTGCAGCTTCCGCCCGAGGCTGTCATCCTTCACCCGGGCCCGATGGTCCGAGGGGTGGAGATCGCTTCCGAGGTGGCTGAGCTGCCCTCGGCCCGGATCACCGATCAGGTGGGCAACGGTGTGGCGGTGCGCATGGCCGTGCTCTTCCTCCTACTCGGCCAGGGCGCACGGGAGGCCGACCTCAATGAGTGAAGGACACGCGATGGGAACCATGCCTGAGCTGCTCATCCGGGGCGGCACGGTCATCGACCGCACCGGCGAGCGTCGAGCCGACGTCCGGGTAGTGGACGGCACAGTGGTCGAAGTGGGCAAGGGGCTGTCCGCTAGCGCTGGTGCCACCGAACTCGACGCCGGCGGCTGTGCGGTCACCCCGGGTCTGGTCGATCTGCACACGCACCTACGCGAGCCAGGACGCGAAGAGGCCGAGACCGTGGAGTCCGGCACCAGGGCTGCCGCCTTGGGCGGGTTCACCGCCGTGGTGGCCATGCCGAACACCGATCCGCCGCTCGATTCGGCCGAGTCGGTCCGCAACGTGTTCGCCCTGGCCGAGGGGGCCATGGCCCAGGTGGCGGTGGCCGGTGCCATCACGGTAGGTCGGGCCGGCGAGCGATTGGCACCCATGGCCGAGTTGGCTGCCCTAGGGGTGCGCTTGTTCACCGACGACGGGGACGGGGTGCAGTCGGCGGGCCTGATGCTCCGGGCCCTGCAGTACGCCACCGGACTCGGGGTGACCCTCGGTCAGCACTGCGAGGACCGCAGCCTGGCCGCCGGGGGCACCATGCACGAGGGTGCCTGGTCCAGCCGTCTCGGACTCCCGGGCATGCCGTCCGAGGCCGAAGAGGTCATGGTCGCCCGCGACATCGCCCTGTCCCGCGCCACCGGTGGACGGGTCCACTTTCTCCATCTGTCGACGGCTGGTTCGATCGACCTGGTCCGTCGGGCCCGGGCCGAGGGAATCCCGGTCACGGCCGAGGTCGCTCCCCACCACTTCACCCTGACCGATGGGTGCACCTCGACGTACGACCCCATCTTCAAGGTGAACCCGCCGCTGCGCACGCAGTCCGATGTGGACGCGGTCAAGGCGGCCCTGATGGACGGCACCGCCGATGCCATTGCCACCGACCATGCACCGCACTCGCCGGAACTGAAAGACCTTCCCTTCGACCAGGCCCCTCCCGGGATGCTCGGTCTGGAGACCGCCCTGGCCTTGGCCATCACCGAACTCGACCTTACGTTGGAGCGCATCGTGGCACTACTCAGCTGGCAGCCCGCAGTCATCGCCGGGCTGGATCCGGATCACGGCGGCTGCCAAGGCGGTCCGATCGCCCCAGGGGCGGTGGCCAATCTGTGCGTCATCGACCCCACCGCCACCTGGACGGTGGATCCGAAGTCCATGGCCTCGAGGAGCCGGAACACGCCCTATTCCGGGCGCACGTTGACCGGGCGGGTCCGCCACACCGTCCTGGCCGGCGAGCCGGTCGTGATCGACGCCGAGGCCCAGCGATGAGCCCCCGCCTCGGCACTGTGCACCGGGAACCGGCCCTGCTGGTCCTGGCCGACGGATCGGTCTTCGAAGGAGAGGCGTTCGGGGCCGTGCCTGACGACGGTATCTCCACCGGCGAGGCCGTGTTCAACACGGTGCTGTCGGGCTATCAGGAAGTGATCACCGATCCCTCCTATGCCGGCCAAGTGATCGCCTTCACCTATCCCCACATCGGTAACTACGGGGTCAACCCCACTGATGACGAAGCGACCCGGCCGCACTGCAGCGGCGTGATCGTGCGTGATCTGGCCGACGCCCCGTCGAACTGGCGCTCTACCGGCTCACTCGAGGAGTTCCTGGCCGCCCATGGGGTGTCCGGCATCACCGGCATCGACACCCGCCGCCTCACCCGCCACTTGCGCGACCACGGTTCGGTCCCGTGCGCCTTCGGAACCGCATCGGAGTCGGTTCTGCTGGCTGCCGCCCGATCAGCCGTCCCGACCGATGGCCGCGACCTGGTCTCGACGGTGACGACTCCGGCGATGTTCACTCGGGGGAGCGGCCCATACCGGGTGGTGGCCTACGACTTCGGCATCAAAGAGGCCATGGTCCGCCAGCTGGGTGACCTGGCCACGGTCACCGTGGTACCCGCTTCCACCCCGGCCGACGCGGTGCTCGACCTCGGCCCGGACGGGATCTTCTTGTCCAACGGTCCCGGTGACCCGGCAGCTCTGCCCGGGATCATCAGCGAGGTGCGGCGATTGGTCGATCACGGCACCGTGCCCATCTTCGGGATCTGCCTGGGCCATCAGTTGCTGGCCAGCGCTCTGGGTGCCACCACCTACAAGCTCCCGTTCGGCCACCACGGGGGGAACCACCCGGTCAAGCGGTTGTCGACGGGACGAGTGGAGATCACCTCTCAGAATCACAACTATGCGGTGGCCGCCGACTCGCTGGGCGCCACCGAGGTGACCCACGTCAATCTCAACGACGGGGTCATCGAGGGACTGTGGAGCACCGATCTGCCCGCCTTCAGCGTGCAATACCACCCCGAGGCCGGACCCGGCCCCCACGATGCCCGCTATCTCTTCGAGGAGTTCAGGATGCTGATGGATGCCAACGGCGGCCCTAGTGGTGCAGATGCCAACGGCGGCCCTAGTGGTGCAGATGCCAACGGCGGCCCCGACGGGCAGGTGCGCTGATGCCGCGCCGCGACGATCTCCAGTCGATCTTGGTGATCGGCTCGGGCCCGATCGTGATCGGCCAGGCCTGTGAGTTCGACTACTCGGGGACCCAGGCCTGTCGCGTACTGGCCGAAGAGGGCTACCGGGTGGTGCTGGCCAACTCGAACCCGGCCACGATCATGACCGACCCAGGCATGGCGGATCGGACCTACGTCGAGCCCCTCGACCCCGACGTGTTGACCGCCATCATCGAGCGAGAGCGGCCCGACGCCCTGCTGCCCACTCTGGGCGGCCAGACGGCCCTCAACTTGACCATGGCCCTGTTTGAGCGAGGTGTCCTTGCGGCCAACAATGTCGAGGTCATCGGAGCCAACCCCGAGGCCATCGCCACGGCCGAGGACCGTGAGAAGTTCAAGGCGGCCATGCAGGAGATCGGCCTGTCGGTCCCGGCATCGGGCTTCGCCCACTCCCTCGACGAGGCCATGGCCATCGGCGAGTCGATCGGCTACCCGATCATGGTGCGCCCGAGCTACATCTTGGGAGGAGCCGGCACCGGCATCGCCCAGAACCCCGAAGCGCTGATCCAACTGGCGGCCGAGGGTCTCGATGCCTCGCCCATCAGCGAGGTGCTCGTCGAGCGCTCCATCGCAGGTCAGAAGGAGTACGAACTCGAAGTCATGCGCGACTACGCCGACAACTGCGTGGTTATCTGCTCCATCGAGAACTTCGATCCGATGGGAGTCCACACCGGCGACTCCATCACCGTGGCCCCAGCGCAGACCCTGACCGACGTCGAGTATCAGGAGATGCGCGACGCCTCGTTCG
>CAIVIS010000437.1 GCA_903906055.1 uncultured Acidimicrobiaceae bacterium | reverse complement strand
GTCAGGTCGGTCAGGTCAGGACGGGACACCGACTGCTTCTGGCGCTCGGCCTCGATGAGCCGATCCAGCCAGACGATGTCGTGTTCGGTCGCCTCGGTGCTGTGCTCGACCAGCGATCGCGTGTAGACGTCGAGCCGGTCACCTGAGGCCCGCTGCCGGTCGGTCGCCAGACGCCGGATCAGCTGAGCCCGACGACGCTCCAGCAGGGCTAGTCGAGCGGCCGGGGCCAAGTGCCTGGCGAAGGCGAGCCGCAGCCCGAAGCTGCGAGCATCATCGGCACCAGCCGGCTCCTCGCCCTCTAACAGCTGTTCGAACAGGATCCGGCCGCCGTCGGCGATTCGGTAGACCTTCTTCGATCGCTTGGTTCCGAGGGCAGTGCCCGCCCGTCGGGCTCGCAGGCCAGCTCGTTCGCCACTCAGGGATCCCGTCGCCGGAATAGAAGGCGCCGTGGTGGAGGACTCGATCACCGTCACCGCACCCGAACGCTCGAGCCGCGAGAGAGCGGGATAGAGCGAGCCGAATGAGATGTTGGCGAACAGACCGAGCTCGTCGCGCAGGCGACGCCGGATTTCGTATCCGTGCATCTCCTGTTCAAACAGGAGCCCCAGGATGGCCAGATCGAGCACGTCAGGCCCCGATCCGGGTCGAAGAGTCGGTGGTCACCGGCGGCATGGCGCACACGATACATCAATTCGATGTATCAGTCCGATACATCGAAATATGCGTTCTGACAGTTCCGAAACCAACCCACTCGCTCCTGGGCCAAACTGCGCGATCAAGGCGGTACCCTGGCCGGGTGAGCTTCAGACCGGGAGCACTCGATGGTCTGCAGACCTCCCCCACCGGGGGCCAGGTCGAGTACCTGCTCGCCCGGAACTCGGTCATCCGTGAGTTCCGCAAGGGTCGGCTGTCTCGTCTCGACGTGTGTGACGCCCACCCAGAACTGATCCGGGCCGCCACCAATCTGGGGCGACCGATCGGGGATCCTTGCCCGATCTGTGAAGAGTCCGAACTGGTCGAGGTGACGTTCGTGTTCGGGGCCAAGCTTCCTGCCGGGGGCCTGTGCGTGGCTACCCAGACCGAGTTGGGCCGCTACTGGCGACGCAAGGAACCTGTCGTCTGTTATGTCATCGAGGTCTGCAGCGACTGCCGGTGGAACCATCTGACCCGGATGTACCCCGCCGGGGCCGGAGTGGACGCCGTGGCCCGCAAGCCGATGCGGAGCCGCAAGAAGAGTTAGGTCCAACTACTGATCGCCTCTGTACCCGGGCGAGCCAGCGCAGTACCATGGTGTCGAAGTCGTTCGTACTCCGCGGGGTCTCCCCGCCGATGCCGCCGGCAGCCCGAGGGCGCTGGACGGTCGATGAGGAGGAACCCATGTCCGATCCGAGCTCCGCGCCCAACACAGCGCCCATCACGGTCCCGATGATCCGCACCGCCAAGGTGCGCGACGGGCATGCCCCCCTGGTGATGGTGACCGCCTACGACGCACCAGGTGCCCGCATCGCCGATGCCGCCGGGGTCGACATGATCCTGGTGGGCGACTCGGTGGCCAACGTGGTCCTCGGCTACGAAGACACACTGCAGGTGACGATCGAGGACATGGCCCACCATGTGGCCGCCGTCGCCCGCACCCGACCCAATGCACTGATCGTCGGCGACCTGCCGTGGATGAGCTACCACATCGACGCGGCTGACACCGTGCGCAACGCGGCCGTGCTGATCCGGGCCGGGGCCCAGTGCGTCAAGCTCGAAGGCGGATCGGTCCGCGCCCCGATGGTGGAGGCACTCGTCAGAGCCGAAATACCGGTCATGGGCCACCTCGGGCTCACCCCGCAGTCGGTGAACGCCATGGGGGGCTACCGGGTCCAGGCCCGTGATGACGAGGCCGCCGCCGAGTTGATCGAAGGAGCCCAGGCCCTGGTGAGCGCCGGAATATTTGCCACGGTGGTCGAGGTGGTGCCCGAGAAGGTGGGAGCTGCCCTCACCGAGGCACTCGAAGTACCGACGATCGGCATTGGTGCCGGGCCGCTCTGCGACGGTCAGGTCCTCGTCATGCACGATCTGCTCGGTGTCACGGCCCGCAGTGCCAAGTTCGTCCGGCGCTACGCCGAGTTGGCCGATGTCGCCACCGAGGCGGTGGCGGCCTTTGCTGCCGACGTCCGGTCGGGGGCCTACCCGGCCGACCGGGAGGTCTACCACTGACCTTCGGCTAGAGTGCTCTGGCTGTTCCGACCACCAGCATCACTACCAGGTGGTCGTTGTCAATGTTCCGACCTGCCCCACGCCGTGGGGCTCGGGTGCAGAGCACCCGATCCAGAGGGAGGTGAGCCGTTCATGCGGCCATACGAAACCATGGTTATTTTCGATACCGGAGCCGATGAGGCTGCGGTCAACGGGGTCCTTGACCGGGCCCTGGCTGCACTCAAGGCCAAGGGGGGGAACCCCGGGCGCGTCGAGCGCTGGGGTCGCCGGACCTTCGCCTACGAGCTGCAGCACAAGCGCGAGGGCTACTACGTGGTCATCGAGCTGAACTCCGAGCCGCCAGCCGTGGCGGACATGGAGCGGGTGTTCGTGCTGGCCGACGAGGTCCTGCGCCACAAGGTCATCCGGCTTCCCGACAAGGTCGCTGGTCGCCGGGCCGCAGCCGCAGCGGCAACCACCAAGGAGGGCTGACCGTGACAGGCAACGCAGTCACACTGGTGGGCAACATCACCCGTGACCCCGAGCTCCGCTTCACCAACACCGGACAAGCCACGGCCAGCTTCGGCCTGGCCGTGAACCGCCGCTGGCAGAACCGCCAGACCCAGGAGTGGGAGGAGGCGACCTCCTTCTTCGACGTGGTGTGCTGGCGTGAGATGGCCGAGAACGCAGCGGAAAGCCTGACTCGCGGTTCCCGGGTGATCGTTACTGGTCGCCTGGAGCAGCGCAGCTGGGAGACGCCGGACGGCGACAAGCGGTCCAAGGTCGAGGTAGTTGCTGACGAAGTCGGCCCCAGCATCCGCTGGGCAACCGCCCAGGTCACGAAGAACGAGCGCCAGAGCACCGGTGGAGGCAGCGGTGGCGGTGGCGCACGAAACGGGCCGCCTAGTGGCGGCGGCGGACAATCAAGTGGTGGCGGCGCACCTGCCGACACCGGGTACGGACACAGCGAGGAGCCTTTCTAATCATGGCAAGGAACAACGATCGTGGAGGAGCCACCGTCCGGCGCGCTCCCAAGGACACCGGACGGCGCATCAAGAAGAAGCCGTGTGCGCTCTGCAAGGACAGGGTGGAGTGGGTCGACTACAAGGACGTCGCCCTGCTGCGCAAGTACATGAGCGACCGAGGCAAGATCCGGGCTCGTCGGGTGTCGGGCAACTGCACCCAGCACCAGCGCGACATCGCCATCGCCATCAAAACAGCGCGTGAGCTCGTGCTGCTGCCCTATACGCAGCGGACCACGACTGAGCGTCCCGGCGGCCGTGGTGGCCGTGGCGGCGGCGGCGGATTCGCCGGCGGCGGCGGTCGACGAGGCCGTGATGAAGAGCGGACCCTCGGTGAGGAGGGCGCATCGACGGCCATCCCCGACGGTACGCCCCCGCTCGATGGCAGCGCCGATGTCGTAACCGACGTCGTCGAAGTACTCGAGGTCGATGTGGTGGAACTCGACAACGGTGACGAACTGGTCATCGTCGAGGCCGTCGAAGTTGTCGAGGCCGACGACGCAGCTGAGGCAGGTGGGGAGTGATGAAGGTCCTTCTCCGCACTGACGTGGACGGGGTAGGCAAGCGCGGGGACATCATCGATGTCGCCGGCGGGTTCGCCCGTAACCACTTGCTGCCAGCAGGCAAGGCGATCATCGCCTCTGACGGCGTAGAAGCCCAGGCCGCTTCTATGCGCAAGTCGCGCGACCTCCGTGACGCACGGGACCGTGAAGGCTCCGAGACGGTCGCCAAGACCCTGGTGGGCAAGACCATCACCATCCCGGCACGGGCGTCGAACGAGCGACTCTTCGGCTCTGTCAACACCGCGGACATTGTCCGGGCCGTCGAAGACCAGTACGGGGCGATCATCGACCGCAACGACCTGGTGCTCGACGAAGCCATCAAGACGGTGGGTGGGCACAACGTGCGCGTCGAACTGGTCGGTGGCGTTGTGTTCGAGTTGACCGTCGACGTGGTCGCCGAAGACTGAGCAGGCCTGATCACGGGGGTTCCCCTGATCGGATGATGACAGCAACTACGAACGCCCTGGCACCGATTCGGTGTCGGGGCGTTCGTCTGTCTTGGATGGTGTCGGCGTGTCGGCGTGTCGGATCGTATGGCGAGAATGGCAGGGTCCGATGTCACACCCTGGGTCCATGATGGGGCCATGCTCCAGGACGACGCAGGCGCACAAGGTTTTCAACAGGGTGAAAGAGGGCCCGTGCTGGGGTTATGCGGGCCGGTCCCGGTTCTCCACACTCCGTCCACAGGTAGTGATGGTGCTATCCCCAGGAATTACCAGGCTTTCCCCAAGAAGATGGTCTTACGTTCCACAGGCAACATGGGGGAAGGTTGACCCACGATGGTTCAGGCATTTGACGACACGACAACCCGACGGCTGATCACCCCCCGATCGGGTGGAACGAATACGGCCGGACGGGTCCCTCCCCACAACCTCGAGGCAGAAGAGTCCGTCCTCGGCGCCATGCTGCTCTCTCGCGATGCGATCGCTGCGGCTATGGAGAACTGCAAGGCCGAGGACTTCTACAAGGCCTCGCACGGATACATCTTCGAGGCGATCACCTCGCTGTACGGACGGGGTGAGCCAGCCGACTGGGTCACCGTCACCGAGGAGCTCCGCCGTCGAGAGATGCTCGATTCGATCGGCGACACCTCGGTGTTCGTCACCCTCCAGGCCAACACACCGTCGATCGGCAATGCCGAGTACTACGCCAAGATCGTCGAGGAACTGGCGCTGCTCCGCCGACTGGTGGCGGTGGCGGGGGAGATCTCCGAACTCGGGTACAGCGTGCCCGAGGATGTCTCGGTGGTACTGGACCGAGCCGAAAGCCTCGTCTTCGATGTGGCCGAGCGACGGGTGGTCGACTCCATGACGCCGCTCGAGGACCTGCTCGGGGCAACCTTGGACCACCTCGAGCAGCTCTTCGGTCGTAGTGAGACTGTCACCGGACTCGCCACCGGCTACACCGATCTGGACGAACAGCTTGCCGGGCTGCAGCCGTCGAACCTGGTCGTGGTCGGTGCACGCCCCGCCATGGGTAAGACCGCATTCGCCCTGGGCATGGTGGCCAACGCCGGGGTCAAGCTCAAGAAGCCGGTCCTGTTGTTCTCCCTCGAGATGAGCCACATGGAGCTCACTCAGCGCCTCCTCAGTTCCGAGGCCCGGGTCGATGCCGGGCGCATGCGGACGGGCAAGCTGCGCGATGCGGACTGGCCCAAGATCGGTAATGCCATCAGCCGCATGAGCGAGGCGCCGATCTACATCGATGACAACCCGAACCTGACAGTGATGGACATCCGGGCCCGGGCCCGCCGCCTCAAGAGCCGTGTCGGACTCAGCTTGGTGGTCATCGACTACTTGCAGCTCATGACCGGGCGCCACGGATCCGAAAGCCGTCAGGTCGAGGTGTCCGAGATCAGTCGTGGCCTCAAGATCCTGGCCCGTGAGCTCGAGGTGCCGGTGGTGGCGTTGTCGCAGCTGTCACGGTCGCTCGAGAGCCGTCCCGACAAGCGGCCGATGCTGGCCGACCTACGCGAGTCGGGCTCGATCGAGCAGGACGCGGATGTCGTGCTTTTCCTCTACCGCGATGAGATCTACAACCCGGATGCCACCGAGACCCAGGGCACGGCCGAGGTGATCGTGGCCAAGCACCGTAACGGCCCGACCGGCACCACCCGCTTGGCCTTCATCGGCCACCACGCTCGGTTCGACAACATGGCCCGGGTCTAGTCACTGACAGCAAGTGTTGTTTACTCGCCGAAGCGTTGCGACCACCCCTTGAGCCGGAACCCGCCGTCGACCATCGACCACGGCGCGTAGGTATTGGGTGCATTTGGGGACCGAACAGTCGCTTCGAGTGGTGATGGGCCGGCCGTGAGAGCGGACCGCCTTCTACTGGACGCTCCTCAGGGTTCAGGCGTCGTAGCATGCCCACCGGTGGATCTTCATCCGACGAAACAGGCCAACCTCGACCTTGCCGTCACTATCGCGGAAGAGCGCGGTGAGGCTGCGATGCGACTGTGGGACATCGAGGACGCCCTAGGTGTCGCTCCGCCGTCGATCTACGACTTTCTTGGATCGAGGGAGGGACCCATTGAGGCCGTCTACGAGGAGCGCTTCTCGCCATCCCTCCTTGAGTTTCAGGAGCCGGTCGATCGGCTCGTGTGGGCGAGTAACTCCCAGGAGGAGTCGAGAGATGCGTTCCGGGTCACCCTTAAGGGGCTCATGGACTCATCAGGCGCCGCGGCCCGCGTGGATCGAATCAGCGCGCTGGCCGCGGGATTCATTCTGTTTGGTTCTTCGTGACCGGGACCCAGGAGGAACAGCCACGGCGCTCCTCTGAACGTAACGCCACTTACCCGGCCGTGACCAGATCCAAGTCGGCTCCTCCCGAGATCAGTTGGTTCGGAGCACTGTGCGACGACGACTATGAGGTGCTTGCTGTACCCGACCCGCGTCTGGCGAGTTCGGTGGACCATTGCGCCGCAATCGTGGCCGAGGCCGAGGCCCAAGGGTTCGACAATGTGCTGCTCCCTTCGGGGTATGCCCTGGGCATCGACACCATGGCCTTTGCCGCGGCGGTGGCGAGGAGCACACAGCGCATCCGGCTCCTGGTGGCGGTGCGGGCCGGCGAGGTCTGGCCGCCCCAACTGGCTCGCCAACTAGCCACTCTCGACCAACTGCTCAACGGCCGCCTGACCGTCAACATCATCTCCAGCGATCTTCCTGGAGAGTCGCTTGCTACTCAGCCCCGCTATCAACGCACCGTCGAGATGATGTCGGTGCTGCGCGACCTGCTCGACGGCCGACCGACCGAACTGTCCGGACACTTCTACGACCTGCGGCTGGACCCACCACGGATAGCCACGGTGTCCGGTCGGTGTCCGCTGCTCTACGTCGGCGGGCTGTCCGATCCGGCACGTGAGATGGCCGCCCAGGCAGCTGACGTCTACTTGATGTGGCCCGACACCGAGGAGCGAGTGGCAGAGGTCGTTGCCGACATGTCAGACCGGGCGTCGGCCGAAGGGCGGACCCTGCGGTTCGGCTATCGGGTGCACGTAGTCGTCCGTGAAACCGAGGAAGAAGCCCGGGCAGCTGCCCGGCACCTGGTATCCGCCCTCGACGACGAGGTCGGGGACCAGATCCGCCAACGATCGCTCGACTCGGCCTCGTCCGGTGTGGCCCGCCAAGGCGAACTGCGCAGCGAGGCCGACGATGAGGGCTACGTGGAGCCGAACCTGTGGACGGGTATCGGCCGAGCCCGCTCGGGGTGCGGGGCTGCGATCGTGGGCGATCCGGCCCAAGTGGCCGCCAAGCTGGAGCGCTATCGCTCGTTGGGAATGGACTCGTTCATCCTGTCGGGCTACCCCCACCTCGACGAGTGCGAGCGGTTCGGCCGGCTCGTCCTGCCGCTGCTCGATCACGGCCCGCTCAACACCGCGCCGCCTGGGACTATGCCACTCAGCCCCTGAGCACCTCGGCAACGTCCACCGACCGTTGCTCGGCGATGGAGCGCTGAGCTGCCACTCCCAAAGCGACGCTGAGCAGACCGTCCCGAGCGGTCACCGCTGCCGGCCCTCCGGCCCGGACCGCCTGCAGCAAGGCGAGGTGCTCGAGGTAGCTGGACCCGTGGTGATATCCCTCGTGGGCGACACGCCGATCGGTCACCACCGTCTCTACCACCCCGGTTCCTCCGCTACTACGGCGCCCCGTTCGCACCAGGCCACTCGGGAGGAAGGCCTCGACCTTGCCTTCGTCTCCCACGACCGAGAGCTCTTCCTGGTTGACGCTGCCCTCGGCGAACATGCACAGGTCGAGCGAAGCCCGCACGCCGTTGTCGTACTCCACCACCACCAAGGCGTTGTCGATGATGTCTGGCACCTCGCCCCTGTAGCGCTCGTCGAGGTGGTTCACGTCTTGGGCCCCGGATGCGAGCACTCGGACCGGCAGCCCTCCGGCCAAGAGGGTCATGAGGTCGAAGAAGTGGCAGCACTTCTCCACCAGGGTCCCGCCGGTGTTGTGGTTGAACCGGTTCCAGTCGTCGACCTTGGACAGGAACGGAAAGCGGTGCTCGCGCACGGCCACCATGCGCACCTGGCCCACCGCCCCCGACGCAACGGCATCGATCAGCGCGGCGACCGGCGGCATGTAGCGGTACTCCAGGCCGACCCAGACCAGACCGGATCTGTGTTCAGCCCGTGCTACGACCTTGGCGCAGTCGTCGACCGTGGTGCACAGGGGCTTCTCAACCAGGACGGGAATCTCTGTATCCAAAATCTCGTCGAGCACGGCGGCGTGGGTCATGTTGGGGGTGGCGACCACGAGCACATCACAGAGACCAGAGGAGAGTAGGTCGGCGGTGGACTCGAAGATCAACGGAAGTGGTGCGCCGATCCGCTGCGACTCCGAGGCTGCCCGCTCCCGTGAGCGGGGATGCGGATCTGCCACGGCGGTCACGACGACCTCAGGCAGAGCATGCAGGTTACGGAGGTGTTCGAGTCCCATCATGCCGACTCCGATAATCCCGTAGCGCAGCGGCACAGGGAACTCGGCGGGCACGGCTACGAGCGTACCGGCCGGGACATCACCTATGGCCCGCTACCGCCTACTGACGAATCCCACGAGCGTCAGTGCTGATCGGGCAGGCAACTACCACGAGCACTCTGTCCACCCGTGCCCCTATCCCGAAGGGCGATTTGCGCCAGATTCGCATCGTCCTCGGCGGATCGTTCGCATGATCAGAGTCACTAGGCCCGGGAACTGGCCGTGGATTCGCAGAATCGGCTCCGACTGTCACCTCACGGCAGACCGGGATCATGCGAATCTGCCGCCTCAAGTTCCCGAGCGATCCTCCCAAGTGCTAGCTGACAAATCAGCAGATACGGAAACCCGAGGAATGGCACACCGAACGTCACCCGGCACCCCCCGGGGATGGCGTCGACGTGGTGACTGGTCGCTGGAATCCCGACAACAGACCAGGACCAGGACCGGGACTCTTCCAGATGGGTGATTCGGAACGGCAACCAGATCCCGATCGCCGTCCGGACCCGCCCAGTGAGCCCTTCCGACAGGTCAGCATCGGCCGGTTCGACCGCAGTCACACTCGGTCCCCATCGAGTCCAGGTTCCGGTTGCGGCAAGTAACTCCCATGCGGAGCCTGGCGGAGCCGCAATACACTTGCTGACTGTGAACCTCATCGTCGCGGCACCGACACCCGCCATCGCGCCCGAACTCCGAGGTCACTCGACACAGACGGCCGGACACGACTGAACGGGTGAATACGGACCTCGACCGGTTCACCCACCAGCAAGTGGGGGGCGCCGGCGACGCGGATACCGCTGGCGTCCACCGTTCCGTTTTCCACATCGATCAAGCGGGCACCCCGGACCATCCAGGGTGCATGCGACAGGGACCCTCGTAGTAGTTGGCCATGCCACCAGGAGTAGAGGGCATACCGCTCGACGAGGAAGCGTTCGAGTCCCGGTGCCGCCACTTGGGGCTCCACGTCGTCAGGTGCCACGATCAGCGCCGCCCGGGCGGAGTCCTTTCGGCGCACGCTGTTCCAGGCGATGCGTTCACACCCGCCTTCGGCGGTGACGCTCAGTCGGATGGCCGCGCCTCGGTAGGGAAGTCCGAACGCCACCCGGGCGGTGATGACAGCCAGCAACCGGTCAGCATCAAGGGTGGCGAACCACACACCGGTCCGTCCATCTGGGCCCTGCACATAGGTGCGTACGTTGACCTCGCCGAAGGCGGAGACCCGAAGCGCCGAGGAGACCCCAGAAAGGACGCCCGCCAGGCGAAGGTCCGACATCTGGAAGGGAACGAGGCCGATCCAGGCGGAACCGTCGTAAGTCTCTGGAGAGAGAGCGGGAGGGAGGAGCGCAGCGACCTGGCTCGGATCGACCGGCCAGTGAGCCCAGACGATTCTGCTCCACTTCTGCTCCATGACGATCCGATTTCCCGGGCTCGCCCCGGACGACTGAAGCAGATTCATCACAGATCAACTGGCCTCGGGGGTCCAATCGGACCGCCCGGTGCCGTCGATGGGGTCGATACCGGCACAAGAAGCTCCTGGCACGAAGCGCACCGGGCTGCCCATCCGGCGCCACCTGCGGCGAAGCTCGCGGCGCTCCCCTTCGTCATAGCCACCCCACACCCCATCGTCCTGGTGGGTGGCCAACGCGTACTGGAGGCAGACGAGACGAACCGGACAGCCGCGGCAGATGGCCTTTGCCTCCGCTATCCGTTGGATCGCCTCACCGGTCAACCCGATCGGGAAGAACACCGCCGGATCGACGTCACGACATGCCGCCAGCCGCCGCCACGCTCGTTCGTCGAACTCGCCCGGGATCCAAACGATTCGTCCGATGTCATCGCCAATGGCGCTTGGTGTCGACTGGCCTGCTGGCGCCGCTATGGACGGATTCGAAATGAGGTGGTCTGACATTCCGACGCCTCGCTTTCCGCCGCCACGAACGGGGCGGCATCTTGCCTCGGCACCCAGAAGGTGATCTGTGCGCCATGTTCTTTGACGTCTTCGACTCTAGGTGGAACTGATGCAGGATCGTGCAGTAACCTATGCATTGTGCCCAAGAATGCCGTCACCCCCTCCACCCTCTTGAGCATCGGGGAGCTTTCGCGCCGGACTGGAGTCCCTACTGCCACCCTTCGATCCTGGGAGTCAAGGCACGGGTTTCCGGTGCCGATGCGGCTCGATGCCGGCCACCGTCGTTACGACGGCCAGCACGTCGATCAGGTGACTGAGGTGGCTCGCCTGCGACGCTCGGGTCTTCCGTTGCATGCGGCCATCAGCCAGGCGACGAGTGTGTCGATCCGACCGGCTACCTCTTTCTTCGCCGCACTCCGGTCAGCCGACCACGGGCTCCGGTCCTGTGTCCTCGGCAAGCGAGCTCTCGGCGCCGTCACTGCAGCGATCGAAGACGAGTGCCTGGCCCAGGCACGCCGCCCGGTACTCATGGGAGCGTTCCAACACGCTCAGTACTACCGCCAGTCCGAGTCCCGTTGGAGTGAACTCAACAGGACGTCCGAGAGCACAGTTGTGTTTGCTGACTTCGAACACAGCCAGGACAGCATTGCGCAGCCGAGAGAAGTGGCCCTTCCCGCCGACTCGCCTGTCCTGCGCGAGTGGGTCTTGGTCTGCGACGCGCCAGGGTTCTCGGCGTGCGTGGCCGGATGGGAGCTCCCCGCCCCCCCTGGCACGGCCGAACGCGACCGGCGATTCGAAACGCTGTGGACCCTCGATCCGGGATCGGTGCGGGCGGCATCGGCTGTGGGCATCGCTCTTCTGCGTGCAACCGACCCCGAGTACGCAGACGGACTCGAGGCCTCACTGTCCGAGTCCGTCGGTGCTGCGTCCCCGGACCTTCAGCGGGCCACTTCGCTCTTCGCTCGATTCGTGGAGTACTCGCAGGATGCGGCCGGCCGTCAGGAACTGGCTTCGTGAGCGATAGGACACCGGTCGACCTTTCTCGGACCCGGTTCGACCACATCCACATCGACCAACACGGGAGTCGGTAGTGCCCGATCGTGACCTGAACGGTGCCGTCGTGGCGGTGGTGGGTGCTGCAGGTGGCCTGGGTGCGCCGATCGCTGCGGTCTTGGTATCACGGGGAGCTCAGGTCGTCTTCGCAGGCTTGCACCGCGCGTCGCTGGAGCGAGCTGCAGCGACCTCCGACGGCCTGATCGTCGAGCTCGACGTTCGAGACCCACGAGCGGGCGACGTGCTGGTCGATGCTGTGATGGCACGGTACGGGCGACTCGACGGCGTGGTGGACGCAGCCGGTGTGGTGGCGTTTGGCCCTCTGACGGACACGCCGGACGACGTCATCGAGGAGCTCTTCCTCACCAATGTCCTCGGGCCGATGTGGTTGGCAAAACGTGTTGCCCCACGGCTTGCCGAGTCGAGGGGCTTCCTCTTGATGATCAGCGCGGTGCTGGCCGAGCAGCCACTACCGGGTATGGCTGCCTACGGCGCCTCGAAGGCCGCACTCAGCTCGGCAGCCCGATCGCTGGCTCGCGAACTCCGGCGTCAGCGCATCACGGTGATCGATGCCCGGCCACCGCATACAGAGACCGGCCTGGCATCCCGAGCGATCCATGGCTCACCGCCCCACCTACCCGTCGGACTCGACCCCGAACTAGTGGCCGAACGCATCGTGCGGGCCATCGAAGGCGGCGAGTCCGAGGTGTCGTCGGATCAGTTCATCGAGCCCGCGTAGGGTGCGACGCAGTCGACCGGAACTCATCTACGACGGTGACTGCGGGTTCTGCACGGCTTCGGCGAGTTGGCTGTCGCGTCGCTGGTCCGGCGCCGATGCGCCCAGAGCGATCCCTTGGCAAGAACTTTCAGCCGAGCGGGCAGGCCAACTCCAGTTGAGCCCGGACGACTTTGCCGGGTCAGCGTGGTGGGTCGACGGCGACTGCGTCGAGGGAGGATCTCGGGCTATCGCCCATGCGCTCGAAGCATCGCATGGGCTCTGGGCCGTCGCCGGCCGGATCCTCCTCGTTCCGCCGGTTTCCTGGGTAGCTCCATTGGGATATCGGGTGGTGGCCCGCTATCGGCACCTACTTCTTCGAGGGACCCCAGCCTGCAAGACGTGAATGCGCATGAGAGAACCGACCCGCTTCCCCTGCACCCGATGGTGAACCCAGCAGCACAGTAAGAGGTGGCCGATTCTGCGACTGATTCGCATGTTCCTCACAGGACCGTTCGCCTAATCGGAAACGATGGGCCCAGAAGCGGGCCCGGATTCGCAGAATCGGCTCCGACTGTCAACGGCATGACAGCGGGCCGGCAACATGCGTATCCGTCGGCGGATGCAACCGGTCCGAGCAGTGAGCTCGGTGATTCTGCAAATCGTGGGGTGATGGCATGAGAAACCTCAACGCCTGAGCCACCACGAGACCTACAGCTGGCTCACTGATGACGGCAACGTCGCGAGTCGAGCAGAACGAGCGATTCGCACCAAACGTGGGGCACCGTTGACTGAAGGGAGGCTGTCCAAACCCTGGATCGGACGTCGATGCTGACGGGATCAGTTCGATACCGTCCAGACGATGGTTAGGCAGCCCACCACGGTGAGTAGCGAGGGCAGAAGACCGAAGGCGAACCGTCGGCCAAAGCGACCACCGCCAGCAACGAAGGCGACGCTGCACTTCACGATCGAATTCGCCACGAGTGCGACGCCGATCGCGGCTAGAGCGGCTCCTATCCCCAGGACCCCACGACTGAACTGGGTTGCCGCTGACAGTGCACCAGCGTGTGCGTCGGCAAGTCCTGCCGCCCCGGAGGCGAACACAGCCCCCTTCGGTCCCAGAACGGCTGCCCCCCAGCGGCCGGCCAAGAGCGCTGCGGTCAACACCGTGGCGAGGACAAGAGCCGGCACCAGGGCGAAAGCGCGGCCACCGATCGCGGGGATGTGTTCAATGGACGAAGGATCCGTTCCGGAGGACTCATCGTGGAAGGTGTCCTCTGGCGAAAAGCCGTGAGGTGGGTGGCGGTAGGTCAGAACCGCCGCTGCAGACAGGACGATCGCGCCAAGGGCCAGCGGCACGGCCAGCCGCAGCGCCACTGCGGGACTGACCACGGTGATGATGATCCCGAGTTGGACATACGTGGCCACGCTGGCAATCTGGGCGCCGGCGACCGCAGCGGCAAATTGGTCGTGCGAACGGCTGAGCCGCCCCATCGATGCGGTCGTAGCCGTCGCTGACACGAAGCCGCTGGCCAGACCTGTTGCGAGGAGGCCGCGTTTGGGCCCAAGAGCCCGGACAGCCACGTAGCCGACCCACGAGATGCCGGTGAGGGTGACAACGATCAGCCAAATATGTGACGGATTGAGTGCACCATAGGGACCAACGTCTCGGTCGGGGAGCAGCGGAAGGATTACGAAAGCAATCACGAGGAACTTGATGGCATCGTCGATCTCGACGTCGGTTACGACCTCCCGGGCGAAGGCGTGAATCCTGGCCTTGCCGGTCAGGAGAACCAGGATGGTGATGGCTACGGCCGCCGCCAGTCGTGCGTCTGTCACGCAGAGTGCTCCGAGAAGGAACACTGCGAATCCGGTGACCTCGGTGGTAGTCCCGGGATCGTCGCTATTGGTGCGGCGGTAACCGGCGACGATGAGGCAGCCCACGACTACGGCGCCGGCTACGACTACCCAGGTCCCGAGGAGCGCGGTCAGAGTCCCAACTGCTGCCAGCAGCGCAAAGGTTCGCGACCCCAACGCCTGACGGGGCCCGCCACGGTGGCTCCGCTCGCGTTCGATCCCGATCAGAAGACCGATGGCGATGGAGTAGGCAAACGCCGTTCCGTGCGACCAAGTCACGAGGTTCGCTTTCGCACGGGAGCCGCAGAGACCGCTGCATTGGTTACGGAACCCTTGGACCCGCACTGCGTTTGATCGGCCCCAATGAACTTTGCCAAAACGGTGGACCGGCGCTCCCAGCCTGCCAACTCTACAAAGAAGTGCCTCACTCGGCTTAGGACGGGCCGAGCCATTGGCCGGACGGGAGCATCAATGTGGGTCCTCAGGGGGCACCAGAAGTCCTGCGGCCGAACCATAGGACTGAATCCGGTCATCTGATCCGGCACTCCCCAGATCAACCGAAGTCCGGGTGACACCTCAGAAAGCAATCACCTAGGTGAAAGGAGCTCATCGTTGCCTTCAGCGCCGGGATCCGCCGAAGATCGTTCGTTGGACTTTGAAGAACGCACAGCCAAAAAACGAATGAAGTAGTAGGAGGCAAGCATCAAGAGGAGGAAGAAGATTCCGAGCCCAGTCCAAAGCTCCCAGGGATCGAACGTAGTGCCCATCAAGAAGCGCATTGTGTTCCCCTGACTGCATCGGCCCGGCACGGAGCCAGTCCTACCGAGCGAGCGAGGTCAGCGATCACCCTATTGATCTCACCCACGGGGCGGCCCGCCTTCAATCCTTTCGTGGTGGTCAGGTCGCCAACTACCACCTTGGCCTGGCCCTTCATCTGACCCGCTTTCCCAGCCATTTGCTGCACCTTCCCTAACTTCATGACACACGCCCGACCCTTGTTGGCCTGGCTGCAGGTCCACCGTGCGCCACATGATCGTCAGCAACTAGAGGCCAAAGGCCCTACTGGCTCGGCCGACCCGGTCAGGTAATCACGATGGGCTGGCATTGAGCAGAGCCCGGTGCGCACATTCGGGTCCGAATGACGATGGCCACGGACGGTCAGAACCTGAGTACACAAATTGGGCCGGATTCGCGTGCTCCTCGGAACACCGTTCGCACGAGCGAGGCCAGGCCGAATCAAGCACGGCCGGTCACTCACAGTGAAGATGTAAGACCGGGGTATTCTCTTTGCTAAACGCGCGGTCCCAATCACGTGCGATGTGCCCTGAAATCGAACCGAAGTAGTGGAACGTCGAACGAGAGGACTCTTCATGCCGGAGCACGGACCACACATCGAAATCCAACCGCATGGACCCTACGAGGTCACCGGCAACCTACCGATCCGGCCCCGGCGGGTGGTCCGTACCGAAGAGGGCGAAGCGATCGCCTGGACATTCGACGACGAGATCGAGCACCCCGAGACCTACTTGCTGTGCCGCTGCGGGGAGTCGCAGAACAAGCCATTCTGTGACGGATCTCACGGGTTCGTCCTGTTCGAAGGTACCGAGACCGCACCTACCTCGACTTTCGAGGAGCGAGCGGAGCGTCACGAGGGACCAGGAGTCACCGTGTCGGTGGACCCCCAGATGTGCCACCACTCACGATTCTGCAAGTACGAGCTGACCAACTACTTCGAGACGATCCCGAAGACGGCTGACGTCGAGCAGCTGTCAATGTTGGTGGGCATGGTGGAGCGCTGCCCATCGGGGGCGCTCGCCATCGAGGTACACGGTTCACCGGTCGAGCCGGCGATGCCCGTGCAGGTATCGCCAGTGGGTAACGGCCCACTCATGGTCACCGGAGGGGTGTCCATCTCCCGGGCCGACGATGCGCCGATGGAGACCCGCAACCGGGTGGCGCTGTGCCGCTGCGGGGCATCGGCCAACAAGCCGCTGTGCGACGGTTCCCACCTGAACACCGGATTCGAGGCCTAGACCGATGCCGATCGAGAACGTCGACGACCTCAGGGACCACATCCAGACGGCGATCGTCGTCGAAATTCTGGTATTTCCCCCGTACCTCTACGCCATGTACTCATTGGCTGATCAGGCCAGTGATGCCGCCAAGTTGATCAAGAGCATCGCCGCCGAGGAGATGCTGCACGCCACACTGCTGGCCAACATCCTGCTGGGCATCGGCGGTGAGCCCCGCTTCTACGACCCCGAGGTCATCCCGTCGTACCCGACGCCCCTTCTCCATCACAAGCCCGAGTTGATCCTCACCCTCGAGCCGTACTCTCAGGCGTTGATCGAGCGAGCATTCCTGGCCATCGAACGTCCAGGCAAGCCCGGTGCACCCGCACAGGTCGATGAGTTCGAGTCGCTGGGCCAGTTCTACAGCGGGCTACACGAGGCCACAGTGGCTGTGGCCGCCAACGAGGACATCTTCACCAACCCTCAGGTC
The DNA here is from genome assembly GCA_903906055.1 of uncultured Acidimicrobiaceae bacterium. Classification (GTDB taxonomy): domain Bacteria; phylum Actinomycetota; class Acidimicrobiia; order Acidimicrobiales; family RAAP-2; genus Bog-756. The sequence goes on along the minus strand of CAIVIS010000437.1, from coordinate 9,085 downwards.
GAGCGGCAGCTCCACGATCCCCACGGCTACCTGATACCCCGGTATGACTCGGCCTCATCGGGAGGTCTGGTCATGGTCGACAGCATTGCCGGTGCCAATGCCGTCTTCGACATCGTGCTCCACCAGGGTGAAGGACTGTCGTCCGACCGATACGCCGACCCTGATCATGCCGAGCTCACCCACTACGCCAAGTTCCAGCTCCTCGACCACGAGGAGACCGGACGCAGAGGCGTGCTCCCGGTCGTGTTCAACCCCACCCTCGAGACCCTGCCATCTGACGTCCAGCCGGTGGCCGAGTTCACCAACGCCGTCTACAGCTACCTGTACGTCATCATGGACCGGATCTTCGCCCCCCACACCGAGGACCGCCACCATCAGTTGGGCATCCTGTATGGATCGATGATCGCTCTGCTGGGCCCGCTGTCGCGGTATCTGATGACGATGCCGGTGGATGACACCCATGTGGCCGGGCCTCCATTCCAGTACTACCAGTTCGCCGATCCGGCCAACGCCGAAGCCGAGCTTCGCAAGTTGGCTGCTCCGCTGTTCGGCGACCACCCCAAGCTCCAGCCCGTCCTGCGCCAGCTCGACCGACTACCCAAGTAGACAACGCCGGTCCTTTCCGGATCCTGGTGGCCCGAGGTGTCGATGCACGCCTTCCGATCGTCCAAGAAGGGCATCCGCAAGGGCCGTCCCGTCGGATTCCCCCGGTGCAAGTCGAGAGACCGGTCCAAGCCGTCGGACACCTTCACCGAGTCCACCCGCCAGTTGGCCAAGAAGGTCACCATCTCGCATGTCGGTGGGCGCTGGCAGGAATCGGTGCTGGAGCAGTATCTGATCCAATACCAGATCCGGCCAGTTTTTCAATCAGTGGCGTGTCCTCCACCACCTGGCCAGTCCGGCCCCGAGGCCAAGCGACTGCTCGAGGCCAGAGAAGACCGGGGTGCGGTCGCTCAAATGACAAGGCGACTGGTTGCATCCGGTTCGGAGATCAGGTGTGGATGTGGCTTTCTAGGTACATCAATCTCACCAAGCTGGCGAACCTAGCGCTTCTGGAAGGCCTGACCCAGGTCCACGCCCAGATCAGGGACGCTCTGGCCGGTAGCAAAGCGGTAGAGGACCGTCCGGAGATAGATCGACGCTGTGCTGGCGACAGCCGCTACCGAGGCAATGCCGACCACCCCGAACAGGATCAACACCGCCGCCGCTGGAACGGAGATGTGACGAACCAGCACCCCGGCCACGATGACGGCCACGGCTAGGAGCAGCCATCCGAGGAAGAGGAAACCAAATCGCACCGAGGCCTTGGCCACCGTGCCGAACCGCTGCTTCAGCAGCGCAGCCGAGTGCTCTACCGCGGCGAGCGGACCGAGATCTTCGAAGGCCAGCACCGGAATGATGAAGAAGGTAGCGACGCCCCAGGCCGCCCCACCCAGGGCTCCCATGATCTTTCCTGCCGTCCCCATGCGGTCCTCGATGGCGCTGATCACCACACCGACGATCGCGGAGACGACAGCCCACCGCAGGATCTTTCCGCGGCGTTTCCACGCCTGAGCCAGGGAACCCTTGATGGTCGGGGTCCGTCCCTCGATGCGATCGGTGGCGGCGAACACCACGGCGACGTTGAACTGTGCAGAAACGAAGGCAACGGTCAACAGGGCGGCGAAGAGGGCGACCAGATAGAACGCGTTCGACAGATTGATCAAGGCCAGCAGTGCGGCCACCACACCCCCGACGATGATGGCGCCGACGATGGAAAGGAACGCGCCGGCTATCGGGAGCCAGATCATCTTGGGATCCTGGCGGAACAGTGCGAACGATGCCTGTAGCAACTGCTTCCCGGGCTTCTGCGCCATGGCGATCTCCTCGTTCGGCTCGTTGGTCAGTGCCTGTCAGGTTAGAGCGACTACACGGAATAGACGGCCGTTTTTCCCTCGATGACACGACATCTTCGACCGGTGAGGAAGCCGCCTGCTTGCGAGGGCGGCTGTGCTCGAAGTACCGAGGGCGATGGTGCGGGAGGTGCGGACGGTGCTCGGGATGGAAGTGGGTGTCCAGTGACTTGGCATACGGCCACACCGCTTCGGACGGATCGTCCACTGGGCGCTCAGATTCACCCCGCAACATCGGCCCGGCCTCGGCATTGAACGTGACCAGCGTCTTGGTACGCTCGAATCACATCCGATCCCCGGGGGGGACCATGGCCGGACTCAACTTCGCCGACATCTTCGAAACGGTGGTCGACACGGTGCCAGATGCGCCAGCACTGGTGGTCCGGTCGACGTCCGACGACGAGGTACGGCTCTCGTTCGCCGAGCTCGATGCACGGGTGAACCGCCTGGCTCGTGCCTTGGTGGACCTCGGTGTCGAGCCAGGCGACCACATCGGCTGCCATCTCTACGACGGTAATCAGTACATCGAGGTGACGCTGGCCGCCTTCAAGGTCCGCGCCGTACCGGTCAACGTGAACTTTCGATACGTCGACGAAGAGTTGGCCTACCTCTTCGACACCGCCGATCTGAAGCTGGTCGTGACCGAACCCGAGTTGGCCGAACGGGCGGGCCGGGCGGCTGAGGCCCTGGCCTGGCCGTGCCCGGTGTTGGTGGCCGATGCCACCTATGAGGCGTTGTTGGCCAACCAATCCCAGGAGCGGCCCATCATCGAGGGCCGAGGGCCCGACGATCTGTACGGGCTGTGGACTGGGGGGACGACAGGAATGCCCAAGGGCGTGATGTGGCGCCACGAGGACATCTACCTGTCGGTCGTCGGCGGTGCTGGCAGCCCGGTGCTCGGTATCGATCCGGTCGCCGACCTCGCAGGTGTAGCGGCTCGAGCCGGTGGTGCCTATCCGATTCCTGGGGCACTCACCCTGTGCCCGCTCATGCATGGTGGGGGATGGTGGATCGCTTTCTCCGCCTTGCTGTCGGGCACATACGGAGTCCTGATCCGAGACGTCGGTTTCGATCCCGACTTTGCCCTACGGGTGATATCTGAAGAGCGGGTCAGCGTGGTCATGACCATCGGCGATGCCTACGCCCGCCCGATCATCGACCTCCTCGAGGCTCGGGGGACGGACCGCTACGACCTGTCGACGCTCGTCGCCTACGGCTCGGGCGGAGCCATCCTGTCGCCGTCTCTCAAGGCGTCGATCAACGAACTACTGCCGCACGTGCTGGTGATGGACGGATTCGGCGCATCCGAGACCGGGGGCCAGGGTCAGCTGGCTGGCCAGAACGAAGATGGTGCACCGACCTTTCTGATGGACCCCACCAACGTGGTGATCGCCGAGGACGGCACGGTGTGCACTCCCGGAGACGGCCGGATGGGGATGCTGGCCACCAGCGGGCACATCCCGCTCGGGTACTACAAGGACGAGGCCAAGACGGCAGAGACCTTTCCAGTGGTAGACGGCGTCCGCTATGCCATCCCCGGAGACCTGGCCCGCCACTTGGCCGATGGCACCATCGCCGTCTACGGACGAGGCTCGGTGTCGATCAACTCGGGTGGCGAAAAGATCTTCCCCGAAGAGGTGGAGAAGGCGCTGAAGAGCCACCCTGCCGTCTTCGACGCCATCGTGGTCGGGACCCCGAGCGAGCGATGGGGTTCCCAGGTGACGGCTGTGGTGCAGATCCGCACCGGTACTGCCGCCGCACCCGACGCAGAAGAACTGCGCGATCACTGCCGCATGCACCTCGCCGGCTACAAGCTCCCCCGCAACGTCGTGTTCATCGATGTGGTCCGGCGTTCGCCTTCGGGTAAGCCGGACTACCGCTGGGCCAAAGACGTGGCCACGGCCGCCCTCGACGGCTCCGTCATGACGGGGTAGGAGGGGGCGTCGGTTCGGTGGCACGGCCCTCGATGGATCGGTGATGATTGAACCATGTCCGAGTACGTCCTCCCCCGAGTGCCCGCGTCGGCTGGTGCGCTGCTCCACGACGACTCTGGGCGGATCCTCATCCTCAAGCCGACTTACAAGTCGGGGTGGACGGTCCCTGGTGGCCAGATCGAGGAGGACGGCGAGTCGCCGTGGGAGGCGTGCCAGAGGGAAGTGACCGAAGAGACAGGACTGATCGTCGCGGCGGGCCGCCTGGTGTGCGTGGACTTCCTCCACCCCCGACCGCATCGGCCGGGAGGCATGCGGTTCCTCTTCGACTGTGGGGAGGTACCAGCCGCCGAGCGTGGCCGAGTGGTCCTCCAGGACGGAGAGATCGAAGACCACCGATGGGAAGCCCCCGAATCGGCACTCCAGATGCTGAGCGGACCGGTGGGCCGCAGGGTGGGTCGCGCACTGGGCACGACCGGAACCCTCTACCTCGAGGACGGCCGTCCGGTCGAAGGAGTCGACCGCTGATGCCGGACACGACCTACACACACGGCCACCACGACAGTGTCCTGCGCTCTCACCGCTGGCGCACCGTGGCCAACTCGGCCGCCTACCTGATGCCGCACCTCGTTCCCGGCGTCGACCTGCTCGATGTCGGTTGCGGGCCGGGCACCATCACCTGCGATATGGCCCGGGCCGTGGCCCCGGGCCGGGTGGTGGGGGTCGACGCCGCCGCCGGGGTGATCGAGGAGGCCAGGGAGGCGGCCGCGCGCGACGGTGTCACCGGCGTCACGTTCGAGGTGGCCGACCTGTTCGTCCTGCCTTTCGATGACGACACGTTCGACATCGTCCATGCCCACCAGGTGCTCCAGCACGTAGCCGACCCGGTGTCCGCCCTGGTCGAGATGCGCCGCGTCTGTCGGCCGGGGGGCTTGGTGGCCGCCCGTGACTCTGACTACCCGGCGTTCACCTTCGCCCCGTCCAGCGCCGACCTCGATCGAGCGCTGGCCGCGTATGGCGCGTTGACCCGGATCAACCGGGCCCACTGGGACGCGGGCCGGATGCTTCTGGGCTGGGCCCACGACGCCGGGTTCGCCGAGGTGGCCCCGTCGGCTTCGGTGTGGTGCTTCGCCACCGAGGTCGATCGGGCCTGGTGGGGCGGGTTGTGGGCCGACCGGTTCACCCAGTCCACGTTGGCTGAGCAGTTATTGGCCCACGGGATTGCCACTGGTGAGGATCTGGAGGCCTTCGCTGTGGCCTGGCGTTCCTGGGCGTTGTCGCCCGACGGGTGGTTCGCGGTGCTCCACGGCGAGATCCTGGCTACGGCCTGACCGGACGGCGCTCTACCCGGCCCTATCAAGTAACAAGACTCATCAAGTCGCGTGACTCGGACCTTTCAGCGCGGCCAGGAACCGGTGAGGTGCCTCGACCATCGGATAGTGCCCGACCCCGTCGAGCAGTACGACCCGGGCATCCGGCCTGGACTGGGCCAACCGCTCAGCCATGGCGGGCCCGGCGATGGGATCGTCGACCCCCCACACCACGGTGAGCGGCGACGGGTGATCGACCAGCGGCGGGGTGAACCGGTCCTGGTGTTGCCGGCGCTCTTCGATGTAGCGGGCCAGTCGGGGGAGTAGGCGTTCGCCCTCTTCCCCAGAAATCAGTTCCCATACGGCCTCGATCTCCTCTGTCGCCACATCGGCGTCGGGGCTGAAGGTGGCCACCAGACTGGAGACCACCCCGTCGCGGCCAAGCACTCCTGGATCCAGTCGTTCATCAGGGAGTGCTTCGAGGAGTTTCTGTCCCTCGGTGAGGTGCACCAGATCCATGAAGATAGTGCCGTTGGTGAGGGTCCGATCAGTCACCTCGACGTCCCAGGTGCCCTCGATCTGGCGGGCCAGCAGCTCGCCCCCGACAGTGTCGCCGATGTCGTGGGTGAGCAGTCCGAACCGGTCGACTCCCAACTCCTCCAGCAGGGCCACGGCGAAGTCGGCTTGGTCGACCAGCCGGTAGGGACGGTCGGGCTTGGCCGACAGTCCGAATCCCAACATGTCGAAGAGGATCACCCGGCGGTCGACAGCGAGGGCATCGACCACCTGGTGGAAGTCGAACGATGAGGTGGGGAAACCGTGGAGCACCACGAGAGGGGGAGCGCTCTCGATGCCCGAGCAGGGGATGTCGACGGCGAAGATCCGCTGTCCACACAACAGTCGATCATGTCCCCGGCGGCGCCAGGCCTCTACCAGCGAGCTCACGCCACCAGTCGGCTGCGGAACAACTCGAGCACCTGGTCGAGCGCGTCACGAGTCGGCGTGCCCGGACGATCGTCGAGATCCTCGGTGAGGACCGAGTGGGCCGTCTTCTTGTGTCCATGGGGGTTCCCGGCCGACGAATCGAGCTCGACGCCTACAAAGCCGTCGCCCAGGAGATCGCGCAAGGCGGCGAATCGCTCTGGAGGTGAGGCCTTGTCGCCGGTGAAGCGCAGCCCGAGCACGCACACCCCGGCAGCCACCCGCTCTCGTACCCGCTCGGCGTCGGCGTCGCTGATCCCGAGCGCAGACCGGTGCGCCCCGTTGACCGGGAACGGCAGCGACGGCTGACTCAGCACTGGGGCAACCACCACATCGTCGACCATCATGGCCAAGGCGAACCCTCCGGTCAGGCACATCCCGACCGCCCCCACCCCGGGTCCGCCGCAGCGTTCGTGCTCGGAGCGGGCCAGGGCCCGCAGCCAGGTGGTGATGGGGCTGGTCCTGCCTAGGGCCAGGATGGTGAACTCCTTGGACACGCATGCCTTGACCAGGGACTGGGCCGCATAGGGCAGCGACGGATCCTTGCCGTCCTCCCCGAAGAGGTGGGGCATGACCGCGGTGCAGCCGATTTCGGCCACCATCCGGGCGAAGCGGGCCACGTTGGGGGTGATGCCAGGAATTTCGCTCATGACGATCACCGCCGGTCCCGAGCCGATGCGGTAGACGGTGCGGGTCGACCCCTCAGAAGTGAAACTCGAGTGTTCGAAGTCGTCCAGGGCATCGGTCATGGGACGACGCTATCCCCGCCCACACCGCTCGTGCAGGGTGTGGCGTCCACCCGACCCGAGTCGGCTTCGGTCACGCCATCTCCACGGTGGCCACGATGGGCCGATGGTCAGAGCCTGATGCCGAGGCCACCCGGGCGCCGATGACCTGTATCGCTGGTGTGGCCAGGATGTGGTCGAGCTGGCTGTGAGGCCGGTGTGAGGGCCACGTCCTTCCGATGACGACCCGCCGCCAACCGGAGAAGAACGAGGAGGCTGGCGGTCCCCACATGTTCATATCGCCGGCCAGGACGGCTGCCTGGTCGATAGAGGGGAGGAGGCGGGCCAGACGCCGGTAGTGGGTCGGGGACAGGTGGGTGATGTGGGACATGTGGGTCCCGTGGATTATGACCGGATGGCCGTCGAGGTCGACGGTGAAACGGACCACGGCTCGGCTGGCCGGATCGCGTCGGAGTTTCCCCAACTCGATCACCTGCGGGTCTCGCCAGGCCACCCGGGACAAGACCGCTACACCCCATCGCCCGTGCTCGGCCACCTGATGGCGGCCACCGGGCGGCACCTTCCACCGCTCGCCGTCCAACTGGAGGCCCTTGCGGACCTGACCGAAGGCGGGAGCCCACCGAGATGTATCGGTAGAAGTGGGCTCATAGAGACTGGCCCCAGCGAGGTGGGCTTCGGCCACCACCTGGTAGCCGAGCTCCTTGGCGATGACGGCCGCAGTGCTCGGGGTCCCATCGTCGGGGGTCCAGGACTCCTGCAGCACAAGGATGTCGGCATCGAGCGCGTCGCACTCGCCGAGGACGTCGTAGGGACGACCCCAGCCATCGACACCCATGTGGACGTTGAAACTGGCGATGCGCAACGAGGTTGGGGACGAGTCGGCCTGACTTCTGTCGGGAGCCGCACCGGTTGAGGTCAACGGGTTCGTGGCGTCAGAGGGCGGCAGCCCGAGTCCGTAGCTCCGCCCTGAAGTCGGGGTGGGCGATTTCTGCCAAGGCGTTCGCACGTTCGCGGACCGTACACCCCGAGAGATCGGCCGATCCGTATTCGGTGATGATGACTCCGGTGTGATGTCGAGGAGTCGAGACGATCGACCCCTCAGGCAGTACTGCCACGATGCGCGACCGGACCTCACCCTCGAAGACGGCGGTCGAGTGCAGACAGATCAACGAGTGGTCGTCGAGGCCCATTTCGGCGCCGGCCACGAAGTCCTCGTGGCCGCCCACCCCCGAGATCTGGCGACCACCGACACTGTCGGCCACCACCTGACCGTAGAGATCGACGCTGATGGCCCCGTTGATGGAGACGAAGGCGTGGTTGCGCGAGATGACCGTCGGGTCGTTCACCACCTGGACGGGCACGAAGGCCACGTCCTCGTTGCCATCGAGCCAGGCGTAGAGCTCAGATGATCCGAGGGCGAAGGTGGTGATCGACACCCCGTTGAACAGGTGCTTGGCGTCGTTGGTGATCTTGCCGGCCTGATGGAGCAGCATGATCCCGTCGGTGAACATTTCCGAGTGGATGCCGTAGCCGCCGCCGGAACCCTCGGCCAGCTTGGTGGCCACGATGTTCGGAACGGCACCGATCCCGATCTGGAGGGTCACACCATCGGTGATGAAGGACTGGGCCACCTCAGCGATGGCCATATCGACCTCGTCGATGGGGGCGATGGGAAGGGTGAACGGGGTGGCGTCGGACTCCACCAGCACATCCACGAGGTCCAGCGGAATGGTGTTGGTGAAGTCCGGGGGCAACGAGTGCGTGCGAGGCAGGTTCGGGTTGACCTCCACCACCAGGAGTCGGTCAGGGTCCTGGCCGGCTAGGACCAACTCGTCGTAGGTGGCACCGAGGTGGAGGGAGAGGTTGATCGCACCGTTCTCGGGAGGAGCCGCCAGGACGGTCATGACCCGCGGGTTGTATCGGCGGAGGATGGGTGCGAACTGGCGGAACCCACCGGGCACGAGTTCGATGTTGGCCCCGGCCGCATAGAGGAGTCGCTCGGCTGGACCAAAGAACCCGCACCGATAGTTGACGTTGGGGTGGGCGAACACCGGGTAGTAGTTGAGCAGCAGTGCACCGCCGAACGTGAGGTCCTCCCAGTCGTCCCGGCCGCCGAGCGCGGTCAGGAACGCATCCGGGTTGGCGGGTCCTAGGCCAAAGCCGACCGCATCGGTGGTGCCGATGAGCCCAGCGGCCTCTTCGGGAGTGCACATCTTCGGTGTCAT
>CAIVIS010000436.1 GCA_903906055.1 uncultured Acidimicrobiaceae bacterium | reverse complement strand
TGGCATCCTGGGGGCGGAATCCGGTCGGCATGCGGTGATCCTAGGCAGGCAGCCCGGCGGGGGCACTCGCTCGATCAGTGCGGGCGGATCAGTGCGGGCAGATCAGTGCGGGCGGACCGGTGCGGGCGGATCAGTGCGGGCGGATCAGTGCGGGCGGATCAGTGCGGGCGGACCGATTCAGGAGGATCGTGCAGGCCCTGATTGAACCCGAAGGTTCGTTCGATAGTCTAACTATGTGACCATCAACACAAACTCACCGGTAGTCGACCTGCCAGCGGTTGCCACCGCTGCCGACCGACGCACCATCGGCCGGACGGCGGCATGGCTCTCGAAGCAGGTAGAGATAGGCCTGGCCACCGTCGACCTCTCGCTTTCTCAGTACCGGATCCTCGGCCTGCTCGACGAGCACTCCGCCGTCTCCTCTGACCTGGCCGAGCGGCTGGCCGTGCGGCCCCCCACCATCACCGCCGTGGTCGATGGCCTGGTGACACGGGGCCTGGTCGAGCGCCAGCCGGTAGCTGGCGATCGGCGCCGGGTCGACCACGTGCTGACGGCCGAGGGGCTGACCGTGCTCGGGGCGGCCGACGCCGCTGTCGAGGTCCGACTCCTCGAAGTCACCGACTCCATGGACGATCCGTCAGCCACAGAGGAAGCATTCGCCGGCCTCATCAGCTGGCGGCGTGCATTGGTGGCCTACTCGCAGGCCCGGTGGGGGCGATGAAGGCCCTGACGCTGCGGCCCCGGCCGAGCGGGCCGGCCGAGACGGGGACCGAGTTCGTCCCCATCGCCGTCGAGGCTCGCAACGAGGCACCCCCCTCAGGCATCGACCCGGACAGGTCCCTGTCGTGGCTGCGCCGGGCCATGCCGATCATGAAGGCCCACCGGGCCATCTTCCTGACGTCCCTGATCCTGTCGTTCGTCGGCCTCGTATTCCAGGTCCTCATCCCCAACCTGCTCAACCACGCGATCACCAACTCGATCCAAGCCCACACCGTCCCGCTCAGCTACTACGTCTGGTGGATCGTGGGGCTCGGTGTGGCTTCGGGTATCACTGGCTACATCGCCCGGCTCTTCTTGTTCGAGACGGCCTACGACATCGAGTACGACCTCCGGAACATCATCTACGAGCACCTGACGAAGATGTCGTTCGCCTTCTACGATCGAGTCCAGTCGGGCCAGCTGATCAGCCGGGCCAACTCCGACATCCGCTCGGTCCAGATGTACATGACATTCGCGCCGCTGATCCTGGTGCAGTGCTCGATGGCGGTGATCGCCTTCGGCTTCATGCTGTCGATCAACGTGCCGCTGGCCTTCATCGCCATGGCCACCATGCCCTTCGTCTATTGGACCGGGGTCCGCATGCGGAACTCGATGTTCCCGGTGTCGTGGATCATCCAGGCCCGACTGGCCGATGTGGCCACCATTGTCGACGAGAACGTAAACGGCGTCCGCGTGGTCAAGTCGTTCGCGGCCGAGCAGCAGCAGCTACGGGCCCTGTCGGGGGCGGCCCAGCGGGTGCAGTGGGGCTACATCAAAGATGCCGACCTGCGGGCCCGCTTCACCCCGCTGGTCCAGAACCTGCCCCAGGTCGGACTGGCCCTGGTACTCGTCTTCGGCGGCTACATGGTCATCCACGGCACGCTCGGGATCGGGGCCATCCTGGCCTTCAACTCCTATCTGCTGATGATGCAGGCGCCGTTCATGATGCTCGGCATGCTGATCATGATGGGCCAGCGGGCCGCCGCCTCGGCTGGGCGGATCTACGAGATCCTCGACGAGCAGCCCACCGTGACCGACAGCCCCGATGCGGTCGACCTCACGGACTGCACCGGCGATGTCCGGTTCCGGCACGTCGACTTCGCCTACAGCGAGGACGCCGAACAGTTGGTACTGGCCGACTTCGACCTCCACATTCAGCCCGGGCAGACGGTGGCCATCGTGGGTCGGACCGGATCGGGTAAGTCGACCGTGGCCCGACTACTCACCCGGTTCTACGACGTGCGCCACGGCTCGGTCGAACTCGACGGACACGATGTCCGCGAGCTCACCCAGGCCAGCCTGCGGGCCAACGTCGGTGTCGTCCTCGACGAGCCGTTCTTGTTCTCGGTGTCGATCCGCGACAACATCGCTTACGGCAGACCATCGGCCACCGACGAGGAGATCGAAGCGGCGGCCACCGCGGCTGGGGCTCACGAGTTCATCAGCCACCTCTCCAACGGCTACGACACCGTGGTCGGCGAGCGGGGCTACACCCTCTCGGGTGGCCAGCGCCAGCGGATCGCCATCGCCCGGACCCTGTTGGTCAACCCACCGGTGATGGTGCTCGACGATGCCACCAGTGCCATCGACGTCCAGGTGGAGCAGACCATCCATGCCGGCCTGAAGGTCCAGATGCAAGGCCGCACGACGCTGATCATCGCCCACCGCCTGTCGACCATTTCGTTGGCCGACCGGGTCGTGCTGTTGGACCACCATCGGGTGGTGGCTGACGGTACGCACGCGGAGTTGCTGGCCACCACGCCGATGTATGCCGAGGTGCTGGCCCAGGCGGCCGAGTTCGAGGCGGCGGACGTCCGTGCCGAGGACGGAGAGGGCGACGGCGACGGCAACGGCAACGGCAACGGCGTAGGCGCAGGCAACGACGCAGGCGCAGGCAACGACGACGGCGCAGGCAACGGTGCTAAGACCGAACTCGGCGCCATGCTCGACGCCGTCCGGTCGGGACGTGCACGATGACGTGGGGCGGAAGTGTGGGCGGCGGCTTCGGTGGCGCACCCGGTGGGTTCGGCCGACCGGCGGTGCCCGGGCTGCCATTCGCCGGTATCCCTCCAGAGTTGCAGGACGGCGTCGACAGGCTGGTGGCCTCGGAGCCGAAGTACGGGGAACCGGACATCGTCTTCGAACAGAACGGCAGCGAGCAAGAGCTCAAACGCCTGACTCTGTGGCGTCTCCTCAACAAGTACCCCGGGATGCTCCTCCTATCGGGGCTCCTGGTGGTGGTCATCGCAGTTACCGGCCAGGTAGGGCCGAAGCTGACCGAGTACGCCATCAACAACGGGATGACGCCCGGGCACTACGACTTTGGCGTGGTGGTGGCCATGGCCGTCGCCTATCTGGTCTTCATCCTGGTGGCCGCGCTCGGCCAGCGCTTCCAGGTCCAGGTCACCGGACGGTTGGCGGCCTGGGTCATGAACGATCTGCGAGTCAAGGTGTTCGCCCATCTGCAGCGTCTGTCACTCGGCTTCTTCACCGAGGAGAAGGCCGGTGTGGTCATGAGCCGGATGACCAGCGACATCGAGAACCTCCAGCAGCTCCTCCAAGACGGGCTGTCCCAGCTCGCTATTCAGGGGCTGACCATGGTCGTGATCACCATCATCCTGTTCGCCACCAACGCCTATCTGGCCTTCATCACGGTGGTACTGATCATTCCGGCGTTGGTGGTGGCCTCCATCTGGTTCAAACGAGCATCTGAGCGGGGCTACGACCAGGTCCGTGATGGGATCGCCAACGTCCTGTCCGACCTGTCCGAGAGCCTCCACGGTGTGCACATCGTGACCGCCCACAACCGCCAGCGCCACAACGTCGTCCATCATCGCAACGTGGTGGGTGACTACCGGGACGCCAACAACTACACCGCCCATGTCAATGCGCTCTACGGACCGGGCACCCAGATGCTGGGGATCATCGGCCAGGCCGTGATGCTGGCAGTGGGTGGCACCATGGTCCTCAACCACCAGCTGTCGCTTGGTGCGCTGGTGGCCTTCTTCCTCTACCTCAACCGTTTCTTCCAGCCCATCCAGTTGCTGGTGCAGCAGTACAACACCTACCAGCAGGGACAGGCCTCGGTGAACAAGCTGCGAGATCTGTGCGACACCGAACCCGAAGTGATGGAGGCACCCGACGCCACCGTGCTGCCACCCATCGAGGGAGCCATCAGATTCGATCACGTCTCGTTTGCCTATGTGGCGGGTCGGCCGGTCCTCGAAGATGTGGATCTGACCATGGCCCCGGGCGAGACCGTCGCTTTCGTGGGGCCGACCGGGGCCGGCAAGTCGACCATGGCCAAGTTGGTCACCCGCTTCTACGATCCGTCCGAGGGTCGGGTCACGATCGATGGCCACGACCTGCGCTCGGTCACCATGCACTCACTGCGGAGTCAGCTCGGTGTCGTTCCCCAGGAGCCGTTCCTGTTCGCCGGCACCATAGGGGACAACATCGCCTTCGCCCGACCCGATGCCACCGACGATGAGATCCACGAAGCGGTCGAGCGGGTCGGGTTGACAGACGTGATCGACCGGATGCCCCATGGGCTCGACACCGTCGTCCATGAGCGGGGCCAGACTCTCTCTTCAGGCGAGCGCCAACTGATCGCTCTGGCCCGGGCTTTCCTGGCCCACCCACGGGTGCTGGTGCTCGACGAGGCCACGTCGAACCTCGACCTCCAGTCCGAGACCAAGATCGAGGCGGCGCTCGATGTGCTGCTCGAGAACCGGACCGCCATCTTGATCGCCCACCGCTTGTCGACCGCCATGCGGGCCGACCGGATAGCCGTGGTCGACGACGGCCGGATCATCGAGGTCGGCAGCCATGCGGAGTTGGTGGCCAAGGGCGGTCGCTACGCCGAGATGTATGAGACCTGGGTGAGTCAGGCTGACGTCGCTGGGCATCAGCCGGCGTAGTCGGGCGTCGGCGAGTCACCGCTGCAAGCCACCCACGACGACGGCTACGTCAGTCGGTGCCGGCCGCGTCTAGGACCGCATGCCCGCAGTTGTAGCCAGCAATGAATGTGATCCCCGGCCATCCATGGCAGCCAGCGCCGCACGGACAGAGGTCTTCGATCGGAACCGGGTTATCGGGCCAGCCCCGAGATCCGGGGCCGATGGGCTAGATGTCAGGCTGGTGCCGATGGCGTTGGTATAGCGGAACATGCGCTCATAGGTGTAGGCGAGGTAGCTGCACTGGCGCTCGATGGTTTCGGGGAAGTTCGGCGCTCGAGCGGTGATGGTAGCGACGATGCGGTCAGCCATTTCGTCTCGCAAGGTGGCCTGCTCGTCGTGGGTGGCGCCAATGGGGGCGTAGAAGGCGAAGTTGCTGGCCGCGTGCTTTCCCGGAGGGGCCAGGTCCGGGTCGCGCAGTGTCGGGGTCGACAGGTTGACCGACGGAGATCTGGGCACGAGCCCCTGGGTGCATCCCTCGAAGTCACGCTGCATCTGCTCGGGGGTTCCGATGAAGGTGACACATTGACGAGCGTCGCCATCGTTGGGCACTGCATATTGATCGGCGTACTCCGGTAGCCCCGACAGCGCTCGGTGCATCTGGAAGTAGAGGGCCCGGTGATCGATGGTATCCACTCGCCTAGCGAATACCTCCGAAAGGACGTCCCGGTTGATCAGGTTGGTGAAGGTGGCAGTCGGATCGAGGTTGGACACCACGACTGGTGCGGTGATGCGGTCGCCATCGCCGAGAGTCACGCCGGTCACCCGACCTCGGTCAACGGTGATCTCATCGACTTTGACGTGGCGTCGGAGCTCGCCTCCGGCCGTCTCGAACTGTGTGAGGAGATGATCGGAGATGGTGCCGATACCCCTTTTGACGTTGGACATGGTCACGTCGCCGGGGGATGACAATGCGAAGGCGAGGCACATGGCGCTGCCCGCGTCGTAGGGGCCGCGGTGGGTGGAGTTGACCGACAGGAAGGCCAGCATCCCGCGTATCTGAGCGTGCTTCTGGCGTTCAGGCAGGTGGCGGTCGATGACGTCCATGACACTGCCGAACATGGCCGTTCGGATCGCCTCACGCTCCACTTCGTTGGTGGTGCTGGCGAACATCTCATTCAGAGATTTGGGCGGAGTGCGGACATCGAAGCGCCCGATGGGTCGATGGGCCGATGGGCCGATGCCGACCGACTGGACCTCGGCTTCGTAGATCGGGCACGCCCCGAGATCGAGGTCGTCGTAGATCTGAGTGGGGATCGGGAACTGCACCGAGCCGGCCAGTTCGAAGCGGTAGCCACGCACCAGTTCGGTGGTGGTGGCCATGCCGCCGATGCAGTGGTTCTTCTCGAGGCAGAGGACCCGCATGCCGCCCCGAGCCATGACCAAGGCGGCGGTCTAGCCGTTGTGGCCGGCGCCGATCACGGTGGCGTTGTAGTCCGTCGCGAATGCCGAGGACGGTGGGGTCGGCAAGGCGCCTAGGGCCTGCGTCCGGTGAGGTCCAGCAGACGCTGCTGTAGGTCGGCATCGGCGGCCATCGCTCCGGAGGGCCCATCACCGAAGACCCCGACGGTGGCGATAAACGGCTCCATCGGCTTCATGAACTCGTAGATCTGGATGGCCAGATCGTCTGACAACCGCAGTTCACTGCCGATAGCGGAGGCCAGGTCCCAAGCGTGCAGTGCCAGGTCCGTGATGCGGAATCCGAGGAGCTGGCTGGCGGGAATGTCGCCGATGAGGTGATGGACGATGACGTCCCAATCATCAACCTCATGGAATCGGATGAGCTGTGCCTCGATCGAACTACGGCACAGAGCGCGGACATCGCCGGCGTACTGGCGGCTGGTGAAGGCGGTCACTTCCTCCTGGGTGGCCCCGTCCATCATGGCGATGGACATCTCATTGCCCATGGTCAGGTGGTTGATCAGCTCACGGACATTCCACGCATCGCAAGGAGTAGGGCTGTCCATCTGGTCAGGGCCGACTTGGTCGAGGATGCCTGCGAGAGTGGCGGAGGCGGCGTCTATCGCGTCGAGGGGATCCATGGATGAGAACTTACTGAACTCCCCTGAAGTGCGCTTGAGCGTGTGGGCGGGCGAGGGCGCTGCGGGGCCCGCTGCACTGCATTGCGAATCGGGGGTCACTACCTGGTGGAGTCGGTTCGACAGTCACTGCGTCCACCACTCATGCGAGGCGAGCGGCCCGAGTGCCGTCCAGCCGCCGGCAGGCGGGCGAGCGGCCCGAGTGCCGTCCAGCCGCCGGCTGGCGGGCTGGCGAGGCGTCACTCTTCCGCTGTGAACATGGGCGAGGCCGACTAGTCGTCGACGGCCAACTCTTCGGGAGGTCCATCACCGTCATCGGGGTCAGATCCCGATGACCCACCCTTGTTCGGAACGAATCTCCATTTGCCAGGGCAACCTTCGAGTCGAAACCGCTTCGTCGTCTTTAACAGATGGTGATGAGGGCAGATCCGCACGAGATTCCACCACTCGGTGGCACCTCCTTTTGCATAATCGAGATGGCAGTGATCGACCTGGAGGTGGTCGGAACGGTCGCAGCCAGGGACGACACAAATCGGGTCACGTTCCAAGAGTGCAGCCGCAATCGCAGCCGGAATATGGCGACCAAGATTGCAGATGGCGGGAACGTCGATGCCGTTGGTGATGAAGAGAGTGGTGATGGCATCTCCCATGATCTCCTTGGCGGTCTGTACGGAGATAGGACCCACGCCGGGAATCTCACACACCTGGCCGGGGCCCACCGATCCTTGGCGCAATGCGTCGAGGTCGATGCGTACATGGACACGGGCTCGAGTGGAACGGCTCGTTCGACGCGATGCGGTTGCGTCTTCGCCACCATCTGGGTCTTCCGGGTCAACCACATGGCCCGCTCCGCCCGTGATGATCGCCACCAAGGCATCAGCGGCGTAGTTGTCATGCGAGTCACGCCGACCTGCGGCACGAGCTGCATTGAAGGTCTTGTCTGTGGTGGCTTCCAGCACTGAGAGCACCCTGGCCCCGTCGTCGGGGGTGAGGCGGGCCAACATACAGAAGGCACCATCCTCGCGATCGATCCAGGTCCGACACGACCGACGCCTGCGCAGGGCCTCCTGGCGCTTGGCCTCTTCGTCGGCAGAGCGGGCCTGAGCCTTGGCCCTCGCACACCGGTCTTGCACTTGTCGCACCGTGGCCTGGTCAGCGGAGCCGAGGAGTTCGGACTCGCTACCGGGATTGGCTGTCACGGCCCTGCTGATCAACTTGACCTTCGGGTCCGAGAGTTTCCCATGACGAAAGGCGTCCTCGACTCCTGGCTGGGACGCCAGGGCACGGCCGAGGGCCAATGTGTCGGCAGCCTGTCCGAGGGTTTCCCCTGTCTGCTCGGCCAACCAACGGGCCGGATCGTGATGGCCGCTTTCGCGATGGATCTCAGCGTCAGCCGAACGGCGGGCGGCAAAGGTCTTTCCGGCGGACGCCAACCGTTCGATCCGAGCGAAGAGGGGCACCATCCGACCAGCATCAGGGCCGGTGAAGCACGCTGCATCGAAGGTCGCCATGAAGGTGTCAAGCGACCGGGCCAAGCCGTCAAGGTAGGCACCGGCACCGGCCTCAGCCGCGAGAACAGCATCGGTACCCAAGACCGATACACCCACTTTGCCGTCGCTGCGGCGGCCGCCCTCGGTTGCCCCAACGGGGATTTCCAATGCCATGGGTTCATTGTTTCAGGGGGGTGTAACAGCATCAGTCGAAGCCTTGGCCGACGTTCCAGCATCCGACGTTCCGCCCGCCCAGCCCACTCCGCCCGCCCAGCCCACTCCGCCGATCAACCGTCCCGGCCGGTTACCCCGGCCGGGACGACCAATCAGATCAACCCACCAATCAGATCAACCCACCAATCAGATCAACCCACTGTCGGAAGTGTGGACAGTCCCTCGGCGAACCGGGCATCGGAGACCTCTTCGTCCACCATGCGGCCGCTCAGGTAGGAGTCGTAGGCGGCCAGGTCGAAGTGGCCGTGACCGCAAAGTGCCGTAAGGATTACCTTCTCCTCACCGGTCTCCTTGCACAGCAGGGCCTCGCGCACAGCAGCAGCAATGGCGTGGGTCGGCTCGGGTGCGGGCAGGATCCCTTCAGTGCGGACGAACTGCATGGCAGCGGCGAAGCATTCGGTCTGGGGGATGGAGATGGCCTCCATCATGCCGAGCTCGTAGATGTGCGAGATGAGCGGTGCCATGCCGTGATAGCGGAGACCGCCGGCGTGGATCGGGTCCGGAATGAAGTCATGACCCAGCGTGTGCATCTTCATCAGCGGGGTCATCCCAGCGGTATCGCCGAAGTCGTAGGCGTAGACGCCTCGGGTCAGCGACGGGCACGACGCCGGCTCGACGGCCCGGATGGTCGGATTCATCTTTCCGGCCATCTTCTCCCGCATGAACGGGAAGGCCAGCCCGCCGAAGTTAGATCCACCACCGGTGCAGCCCACCAGGAGGTCAGGTGCCTTCTCTCCGGCCTTGGCCAACTGCAGCAGGGCCTCTTCGCCGATGATCGTCTGGTGCATCAGTACGTGATTGAGCACGCTGCCCAGTGCATACCGGGTCTCGGGATCGGGGGCGGCGATCTCGACGGCCTCGCTGATGGCAATCCCAAGGGACCCAGGGCTGTCGGGGTTGGCGGCCAGGATGGCACGGCCAGCCGCGGTCAGCTCGCTCGGCGACCGGTGGACCTTGCCCCCGAATGCCTCCATCATCAGGCGGCGATACGGCTTCTGGTCGAAGCTGGCGCCGACCTGCCAGATCTCGCATTCGAGTCCGAAGAGGGCGCAGGCGAAGGCCAGGGCGGTGCCCCACTGCCCGGCACCGGTCTCGGTGGTCAGGCGCTTCACGCCGGCCTTGGCGTTGTAATAGGCCTGAGGCACGGCCGTATTCGGCTTGTGGGAGCCAGCGGGCGACACACCTTCGTACTTGTAATAGATGCGGGCAGGGGTGTCGAGCAGCTGCTCGAGCCGGCGGGCCCGGAAGAGCGGGCTCGGACGCCACTGGCGGTAGACGTCGAGGACGGCGCCGGGGATGTCGATATACCGCTCCTGGCTGACCTCCTGGAGGATCAGGTCCATGGGGAACAGCGGAGCGAAGTCCTCGGGACCGGCCGGCTGGAGGGTGCCCGGGTGGAGTGCCGGCGGAGGCGGAGAGGGCAGGTCGGGAACGATGTTGTACCAGGCGGTGGGCATCTCGCTCTCTTCGAGCAGGATCTTGTGCTGGTGGACCGTTTCGTCGATTGCCATATCAGGGTCTCCCTAATGTTCGTGGTTCGATCAAGATAGCCAGGAACGGGGACGTCTGGAGGGTGGTCTCACCAAAGGCTCCCCCACCACGTCCTCGAAGGTTCACCCGATGCAGGTTCAGATGCCCGCCGGGAACCTTCCGGCCCACGGATCTGCCTCCTCGATCTGCGACGCCACCCGGATGAGCTGGGCATCGCGGAAGGCACCAGCCACGATCTGAACCCCCACGGGGAGGCCGGAGGCAGACACGTGGAGGGGCAGGCTCACTGCTGGCTGACCAGTGATGTTGAACAGGGCGGTGAACGCGGCCATGGCCACGATGTCCATCGGAGGGAAGTCGGGCTCAGCATGAACCTGCGCCAGCAGCCCGATCTCGGGCGGCTCGATGGCCATGGTGGGGGTCAGCAACAGGTCGAACTCATCGTCGAAGCGGGCCAAGACGGCCCGAGTCTGATGCTGTAGCTCCATCAGCGAGCGCGAGAACGCCAGGCTGTCGAGGGCCAACCCGGCCTCGAGGGCGGCACGGTTGTGAGGCTCGATGCGCTCGGGGTCGATGCCGGAGTAGTCGGCCATCCCCGAGTTCATCAGGTTGAGGAACGACCCCAGGCCAGCCGGATCGAAGAGGTCCGCGTCGAGACGGATGATTTCGTGGCCGAGGGACTCGAGTAGTCGGGCAGCATGCTCGACGGCGGCCACCGCTTCGCCGGACACCTCGAGGCCCAGGGCCGACACGGTGTTGACAGCCACCCGGAGGCGACCTGGGTCGGCACCGACCTCATCGGTGAACGGCCGCTCCTTGCCGGGAGGACTCCACCAGGCATAGGGGTCGGGATTGCTGATGACTTCGAGAATGGCGGCGGTGTCGGCCACGGTGCGAGTGACCACGCCCTCGGTCGACAGACCCGACCAGTAGGGAACGGTGTCGGCCACCCGACCGCGGCTGGGCTTCAGCCCGACCAGTCCGCAACAGGATGCCGGGATCCGGATGGAGCCCCCTCCATCGCTGGCATGCGCTACTGAGAACATGCCAGCCGCCACGGCAGCCGCGGCACCACCGCTCGATCCGCCCGGAGTGTGCCCCAGGCTCCAAGGGTTCCGAGTGGCACCGAACCGCAGATTCTCGGTGATGCTGACGGAGCCGAATTCGGGTGAGTTCGTCCGCCCGGTCAGGATGAAGCCCGCACCGGACAAGGCCTGGACCACCAGCTCGGTGGTGGCGACGGGAGCGTCGCTCGACCCGTTGGATCCATAGGTGCAGGGCTGGCCTGCCACCGCCGTCAGGTCCTTGATGGGGATCGGCACCCCGGCGAACGGAGGGAGATCGCTGGCACCAGATGCGATCTGCTCCCCCAAGGCGCGGGCTTGGGCCCGGGCCTGCTCGTCGTTGCGCCAGATCACGGCATTCACTCCGGGATCGCGCTCGTCGACCCGGGCCAGGCAGGCATCAAGGACTTCGAGGGGGCTCACCTCCCGGTTGCGGATGGCGGCGGCGGTGTCGATGGCGGAAGTGTGCTCGTCCATGGCCACACCGTAGGCCAGCAGGCATCCCCGAGCCCCGGCCCCGAGCGAGGATGCACCGCCGTACACCCAGATGTGGCACGGTGGACCCATGCCGGCCTACGAGCACTTTGCTGCGTTCTACGACATCGTCATGGACGACCCCGGGCCACGGGCGGAGCGGGTCGATACGGCCATCGAGCGCTTCCGGCCCGACGCCGGATCATTATTGGAACTGGGCTGTGGGACCGGGGCCATCCTGGCTCGGCTCAACACCGCAGCCGAACTGACCGGGCTGGATCTGTCCCCCGAGATGCTGGCCATCGCTGGCCGGACAGTTCCAGGCGCCCATCTGATCTTGGGAGACATGAGCGACTTCGACCTAGGTCGCCGGTTCGACGTCATCATCTGCGTGTTCGACTCGATCAATCACCTGATGAACGTGGCCGCCTGGGCCTCGCTGATGCGCTGTGTGCACGCACACCTCGCCGACGACGGGATCTTCGTGCTCGACGTGAACACCATCGGCGAGCTCCGCCGCCTCGGGGACGAGCTCCCCTGGGTCTACGACTTCGATGGTGGGACGGCCATCATCGATGTGACGTTCGCCGAGGATGCCCATGGTGTGGGCGTCTCCGACTGGGACCTCCGCGTGTTCGAGCAAGTGAACGCATCTCGCTACGAGCTCCACCACGAGCGGATCGGGGAGATCGCACTCCCACTCGATCGCGTGCGGCGGCTGGCGGCTGACGGCTTCGATCTGCTCGACGAAGTCGACGAGGAGGGATTGCCAGCCACGGACGAGTCGGTCAAGGCGCACTTCGTACTCCGCCGGGTGAACTGAGCACCAGCACCAGCACCAGCACCAGGTGAACCGAAGATCAGCCCTTGGACCACAGCCGGTCACTCAGACCTGATGCCCGAGTCACAGGTCGAGACACGGCCAGCCGGATCATCTCCTCGGAACCGACCACCGTGACCTCGGGCTTTCCCCTGGTGACCGCCGTGTACAACAACTCACGGGTGAGGATCGGCGAGTCCACGGTCGGAATAGCCACTACGGCGTGGCTGAACTCGGAGCCCTGGCTCTTGTGGATAGTCATGGCCCACCACGGCTCCCACTCGCCGAGGCGGGCCGGCGCCAACCGCCGCAATTCATCGGAGCCTCCAATGACGACCCACCGACCCTCATCGTTGATCACCACGCCGACGTCGCCGTTGGCCAGGCGGTTCACCGGATCGTTACCCGTGACCATCACCGGGGTCCCCACCCACGGGCGCCCAGTGCGTTGGCCGGCAGGGACGGCATCCTCGACGGCCACCCTGATGAGATCGCTCCATTCGAAGAGCCCGTTGGGACCTCGACGCACGGCGGCCAGCACCTTGATCCGTCCTGCGGCCGTCAGTGCTGCTTCGCCATCACCTGCCATGGCTGCAGCCACCACCTCTTGGGCGGCACCGGTCACCTGTTCGTGCAGGTGCGCCAGCGCGGCCCTGTCTCCTGGCTCCACCCAGTGCACCTCGGTGTCCCCTGAACCCAGTAGATCCATGACGGCATCTCCGTCACCCTTCCTGATGGCGAGAGCTAGGGCCGCAGTCGACGAACCCGACGAAAACCGGTGACCCCTGATCAGCTCCGTCACCCGGTCATGGAGCGGCCCGTCTCCCGTTGACGAAGCACCTCCCCACGGTCCGACAAGATCGGCCATGACCGTCCCAGCCTCGATGCTGCTGAGTTGGAACGGATCGCCCACGAGAACCAGCCGTGCCGCTGGCCTCAGCGCTTCCAAAAGTCTGGCCAGCATCGGAAGTGACACCATCGAGGTCTCGTCGATGATCACCAGGTCATGCGGGAGCGGATTTCCGCGGCCATGGCGAAATCCAGTTCGACCGAGCGAACCCAGGAGACGGTGGATCGTCGTGGGTCGGACGTCGAGAATCTCCTTGGCGAGCTCGTCGACGATGCTCCCACTGGCCACCATGGCTGCCACTCGCTCGCTCACCGCCTCCTGCATGCGAGCAGCGGCCTTTCCGGTCGGCGCTGCAAGTGCCACCCGCACTACCTGATCACGGTCGCCGGCCAGGCGGTGGGCTGCCGCCAGGATCCCAGCCACCGTGTGCGTCTTGCCTGTTCCCGGGCCACCGGCGATCACCGTGACCGGGTGGAGAAGCGCCCGTCGAGCCGCCGCCAGCTGCAGATCGGGCTCATCGTCGTCCATCGATGGATTCGCCGGGAACACCGAAGTCAACACGGCATCCACTTCGGCTTGCTCCGCCTGTGAATCCTGATCTGCCCCTGCTGTCCCACTTCGGCCGGACAGGGCTTCGGCCACGGCAATCTCGAATGACCAATAGCGCTGGAGATACAGGCGGCCGCCATCCCATACCAGCGGCCGCAGCGGCGCTTGGCGGGCTGTGTCCGGTGACGAGACGAGCTCAGAAGTACGAAGATGCTCCACCCAGGCCGGAGCATCAGGCACCTGGAGTACGTCGGATGTTCCGTCATCGTCCTGAGATGCCAGGACCTGCTGGCGAACTTGATCGAGCTCTACGCAGACGTGGCCGAGTCTGGTGGCCCGGGCGACCAGACCCAGGGCCAGCAAGACCTCGTCCGATGCATCGGGCACGGCTCGCAGGGCGGCGGCGGCAAGCTGCAATTCGAACTGGCCGACGAGCCCCGCAGAAACGAACTCCGACAAGATCGCATCGACACGGTCCGTCGACCACGTCGACGTCGGCACAGGGGTGGTACTCATCGCGCCACCATCCTCGAGGGACGACCATCGAGCAGATCGCTCATCTCGACCACCAGGCTAGGAGGGAGCTCCCACGTGAAGACCCCATTCGGGAGCCCATCACCAGTCACCGCCACCTCCGGCCCGGTCATCCCACGCACGAAGAGATAGGCGGCTCCACTGACCAGTGTCGGTCCTGTGCTGTGCGGCAACTTCCAACGGAGATAGCGATGCAAGGCGGCGGCATACAGGAGCGCCTGCAGTGGATAGTGGTGCTCCACCATTCCTTCGGCCATCCGCTCTGGCCTGTAGTCAGCTGCGACCTGGGTGCTCCCCCGTTTGGTCAGCCGATTCGTCTTGTAGTCGGCCACCACGAAGGTGTCCGGGGCATCGTCATGATGCACTCGGGCGACCAAGTCGATCGACCCCGTCAGGTAGCCAGATAGTTCTACGTAGATGGAGCCACCAGCGAGCGCATCGGCCCAAGGACCCAGCAGGTGTCCATCGGGCAGATGGTCGACGACCAGCCGGCCGATATCCCTGACGGTCGCATGCGTCCCGTCGGTGCCGATTCGCATATCAAAGCCGAGTTCGTCGAGGCGATCTGCCCGCTGGAGTTGGGCCAGCGGTGCCCCCGCGAAGAGTGGACCCAGAGGGGTATGGATCGCGGCGTGGAGACCGTCGACGAGCAGCTGCGGTCCGTTCAGACCCACCGGTGCCAGCGTCTCGAGGTCGAGGCCAGCGCGCCTGGCCTGCTTGGCTACAGAGTCGGCGATGGCGACCTCGAGCGGGGATGCCTCGAAGTCGACCTCTTCCAGCACTCCGTGGACGAACGTGCCGAACGCCGTACCGGCCTTGAGCGCTCCAAGGGGGGCATAGACCAGCACCCCGTCGACCGGCGTCCCGTCGACCGGCGTCCCGTCGACCGGCGTCCCGTCGACCGGCGTCCCGTCGACCAGAGCGTCGGAGCCGGTGGGTTCGATCTCGACCCCAGAGTTCGGTTCCGATTCGTCTGCAGCCCCGCGGTCCGAGCCGGTCGGGTCGAACGGGTCTGCAAGGTCTTTACTGGCGTGCTGGGTGATCGAGGAAAACGACCAACGGCTGACCGAGCGGTCGAGTTCCCTGGTGAACGGAGCCACCTCGAGTGGGGGCACGCGCCTTCCGTCGGATCGGGCGACCCACTGATCAGGCGGGTTCGGCCGGTTCAACACTGGTGTGACCACGATCGCCCCGTCAGATGCAGTCACCAGCGGCGCCAGGGCTGCGATCGGATCGGCGGGGGCCTTGCACTTGCTCGCTTTGGTGCCCGATGGGTCCAGGTCCTCGGTGATGACCACCCCTTCAGCTGTCCGGGCGAACAGCAGACGGGTGAGGGCATTGGTGTTGAAGGCATTTCCGGCCCACCACAGCGCGGTGTGGTGGCGGGCACGGGTCAGCGCCACATAGAGCATTCGCAACCGTTCGGCCGATTCCTCCCGAGTGGCGATGTCCTTGCGCTTGTTGAGTGACTTCTTGTCTGGCCACTCCCCGCTCCTGGTGACATCGAGCTTCCGCTCGCCAGTAACAGGATCGGTGAACACCAGAGCACTGCGGGACTTCACCCTGCGCCACAACATGGGCACGCAGACCACGGGGAACTCCAGTCCTTTCGCTCTCCACACGGTCGTGATCAGGACCGTGCGAGCCTCGGACTCGATACGCCGTGCCGTCAGGTCGGCGTCGGACTCAGCATCCCCTTCACCCTCTGGAGGCTCATCGATGGTCGCCACCAATCCGGCGACCCC
This sequence comes from uncultured Acidimicrobiaceae bacterium, assembly GCA_903906055.1. Taxonomy (GTDB): domain Bacteria; phylum Actinomycetota; class Acidimicrobiia; order Acidimicrobiales; family RAAP-2; genus Bog-756. Next base: position 280 of record CAIVIS010000436.1, on the reverse strand, counting down.
GGAGCGTCCTTGGGGGGCACAGCCGTGGAGGATCTCGGCGACATGATCGAGATCCGTCACATTGCGGTCACCATCAGCTAGGCCCAGCGCTCGAGCCACCACACCGGTATCCCGCCAGATCTGTGCCAGCACTTCGGCAACCGGGTGGTCGGTCAGACGGTTGGACCACCGTTCGAGCCGTCCCTGTAGGTCAGCGAGTGCCTTGTCGTCAGCGGAAGCCACGGCCTCGACCGACCAGCCCTCGAACCACGAGAGCGCGTAGGTGCGGACCCGACGAAGA
>CAIVIS010000435.1 GCA_903906055.1 uncultured Acidimicrobiaceae bacterium | reverse complement strand
GGCACAACGGCGTCCAGGAACATCGCCGATTCCCCGGACGTCGACCTAGCCGAACTGTCGGAACGACTCCGTTGCCTCGGCACACAGGGTCGGTGCCCGAGGACTCCAGGGTCTTCTGCAGCGGTCCCGCCGGACAGTGAGATCGAGACTCTGCAGACCATCCTTGACCACTACGCCTGACGGGAGTCCGCCGATCCTTCCGCTCCTGGGGGCAGATCAGGACCGATGGCTCCGAGGGGAGGGCTCGAACCTCCAACATCCGGCTCCAAAGGCCGGCGTTCTGCCAATTGAACTACCTCGGATCGAAACTCCAGGTCCTGGTGCAGGCAGCGCACCTCCTGTCGACTCGACCACAGGCTAGTACCGGGGCCGGGTGACCTCTGGCCCTGCCACGGCTTGAGACCACGACCCCGATAGGCTCCCGACGCGATGCGAATCCTGGTGGTCGATGATGATCCTGCCGTCAGCGGAGCCCTGCAGCGGGCGCTCCGCCTCGAGGGCTATGAAGTCACCTTGGCCGGTGATGGGCCCAAGGCCCTGGAAGAGGTGGCCATCCGGCCACCTGACGCCGTGGTCCTCGACATCGGACTCCCGACCATCGACGGCCTCGACGTGTGCCGACGGATGCGGGCAGCGGGCGACGACACGCCGGTGCTCATGCTGACGGCCAGGGATGCCATCGACGACCGGGTCCAGGGCCTCGACGCCGGCGCCGACGACTACCTGGTCAAGCCGTTCGCCCTGGCCGAGCTGTTGGCCCGCCTGCGGGCCCTGCTGCGCCGCCGGCCAGAGGACCAGGGAGAGACCCTTTCGTTTTCGGACCTGACCCTCGATCCGATGACCCGCGAGGCGCACCGCGGCGACCGGGCCTTTACCGTCACCCGGATCGAGTTCGACCTGCTCGAGCTCCTGCTCCGCCACCCTCGACAAGTTCTCACTCGTGAGCTCATCTTGGACCGGGTCTGGGGCTACTCGTTCGACTCGGGCACCAACTCATTGGCTGTCTACGTCGGCTATCTGCGGCGGAAGACTGAGGAGAATGGCGAGCCCCGTCTCATCCACACCGCCCGGGGGGTCGGCTATGTCCTCCGCGAGCCCTGAGCCCAAGGGCGTCACCGAGCCATGACGTTTCGCACCCGCCTGGTCCTAGTGGCCACCGGCGCGGTCTTAGCGGTCCTGCTGCTCGGCTCCCTGGCCACCTACATCGTCGCCTACAACTCGCTGTTCGGATCTGTGGATGTCACCCTCGAGCAGGATGCCCGCAACCTGATCAGCGTGGAGGACGGTGTGGGCCAGCGCACGATCTCCAATGCCTGCGGCGTGAGTGGCTACTGCACGCAGATGGTGTGGGCTGACGGCAATGTGAAATCAGTTCGCCCCCCGGTGCTGCCTATCCCACCCCCGGTAGCGCTTCTGGCCGGTAGCCAGGGCAACGGGCCAATGCTCTTCTTCACCACCCAGGTGACCACCAAGTCCGGTCCGATATCGGTCCGCCAAATCGTCTACCCGGTGGGCAACAACTACCAGTACAACGACGGCACGTTCCCCCGGCGGACTCTCACCATGGAGTACGGAGGGGCGCTCCAGGTCACCGAACCCCTGACCGGCGTTGAAGAGGGGCTGCATCATCTGGCCGTCGCCCTGTGGCTCATCATCCTCATCGGTGTGGCTCTGGCCGTACTACTCGGTCTCATCGTCGGCCGCACCGTGCTGCGGCCGCTCAATGCCCTCACCGGGACCATCGAGGAGCTAGCCCTGACCACCGACATGTCCCGTCGGCTCGATCCGGGCGGTCCCGACGAGCTGGGTCGACTGCGCCGGGCCTTCAACAGACTCCTGGCAGCCCTGGATGCGTCACGCGAGAGCCAGCGCCAACTGGTCCTCGATGCCTCGCACGAGCTCCGTACGCCCCTCACCAGCCTCCGCACCAACATGGAGGTAGCCAAGAGGATGGAGGAGCTGGATCCGGCCGATCGGGACATCTTGATCGGCGATGTGCTCACTCAGTTGGACGAGCTCACCTCACTGGTCGGCGACATGGCTGAGTTGGCACGCGGCAACATGCCCAAGGTGCTCTCGGAGCCGTTCCGCTTCGACGACCTCGTACTGGTCGCCGTCGAGGCGGCCACCACCCACGGACGCAGCCGGAACATCACCTTCCGGGCCAGCACCAGCCCCTGCTGGGTGTCGGGATCCTCGCCCCGGATCGAGCGTGCCGTCGACAACCTGCTCGACAACGCGCTCAAGTACAGCCCTGACGGCGCCGTCGTCGAAGTGAGCTGTGTCGATGGGGTCCTCGTGGTGCGCGACCACGGCCCCGGCGTGGCCGACAGCGACATCGAACGGATCTTTGACCGCTTCTACCGTGCCCCTGAGGCCCGCAGTCGGCCCGGGTCCGGTCTGGGGCTGGCCATCGTGGCTCAGGTCGCAGTCGACGAAGGAGGGCTGGTCAGTGTGCATCACGCCCCCGGCGGCGGTGCCCTCTTCCGGTTCGCCCTCCCCACCATTAGTGCTCCCCACCCATCGACGCTCGAGGACTGACCCGGGCAGATCGATTGGAATCCCTGGCTCCTCGTAGCCGAAGGAGACGGGGCTGGTTCGCCGTATGGCGTCAAAGATCCTGGTCGGCTAGGGTGCGCACAACATGGGATCCCTGATCAAGAAGCGCCGTAAGCGCATGCGTAAGAAGAAGCACAAGAAGATGTTGAAGGCCACTCGTTGGCAGAGGCGGGCCGCGGGTAAGTAGTCCCGCCTCTGACGAACGGCCCGATCACCCGGTCCCGACCGTCACTGCAGCAACTCACTCCACCACTGGCGACGTCCTCGTCGACACCAGTGGGGCGCGCTGTCCTGCATGCTCCAGCCAAGCCCGACCGTCGAGCCCTAGTTCTTTCGCCGAGCCTTCGACGAACCACGTCGATCCGCTGCCGGCCAGACGGGCACTGCGATCGCTGGCTTCCTCGAGGACCCGGCGCCACTCGCCAAGCCGGGGCTCCACCTCGATGGCCGCAGCCTCGAGGTCATTGGTGGACGTTCCTATTGCCCCCTGCGCCCCCTCGGCCGCCAGCCGGTCCCACGCTCGGTAGACGGCGGCGGTGTTCACCCCGAAAGGTGGCAGTAGCAGCACGAACGACCGTTCCTCGAAGGGCAGCGGGGTCACCGACTCGCCGATGCCCGATACCAGTGCTCGTCCCCCCCCGAGGCAGAACGGAACATCGGCCCCCAGGCTGGCAGCCACCTCGAGATCCGCGCATCTGGCCCAACGCAGTACGGCGGCAGCATCAGACGAACCCCCACCTAGGCCAGCTCCTGGGGGAACCCGCTTTACCAGCCGGATCCGAGCCGATCTCCCCGTGGCCTCGAGGGCCCGGGTCACCAGGTTGTCCGCGGTCGGGCCTACCGACAGGTCCCGCCATCCGTCCATGCCGGCTGGCCACTCGGCATCCACGTCGAGAACATCGTCCTGGGTGACTACTCCCCCGTCTGTGCCGTCATCGATGACCAGGGTGTCAGCCAGGTCGAGTGAGACCATCTCCGACTCCAGCAGGTGGTACCCGTCGGCACGCACACCGGTGATCCGCAGTGACAACGTCAACTTGGCCGGCGCCGACCACTCCGTGATCACTGAGCTGCCCCTTTCGCTCCCTGTCCGGCCGCTCCCTGTCCATCTACCCCCCACCAGGCCAGGCGCTCCCACTCAGCCAGCCCCAACTCCTCGGCTCGCGCCGTCGGGGCGATACCAGCACCAGCGAATGCCTCAGCGGTGACCAGATTCTCGAGCGAGCGCCGGAGCATCTTGCGGCGGTGGGCGAAGCCTCCCCTCACTACTGCGAACAGGCGGTCGTACTCCGGCGACCCGGGGCCCACGGATCCGTCAGTGGTCGGCACCGGCTGGCCTGGATGACGGACCATGCGCACCAATACCGACTCCACCTTGGGTTTAGGGATGAATACATTGGCCGGCACCTTTCCGACCACCGACGCCTCGGCCCAGTACGCCACCTTCACCGAGACCGCTCCATACGCCTCGTCACGGGCTCGAGCCGCCAGCCGCTCTCCCACCTCGCGTTGGACCATCACGAGCAGCGAGGACACCTGTGGGGCTTCCTCGAGTACTCGCATGACCAAGGGCACGGCCACGTTGTAGGGAAGGTTGGCCACCAGGGACCACCCCGGCTCGTCGCCGAGCAGTTCACGGAAGTCGACGGTGAGGGCGTCGGCCTCGACCACTTCGACACCTAGTGGCTCGACCTGCGTACGCAGCACCGGCAGCACATAGCGGTCGATCTCCACCGCAGTGACCCGAGCGCCGGCTTCGACCAGGGCGAGGGTCAACGAGCCGAGTCCAGCCCCGATCTCCACCACCCGGTCGCCAGGCTCCACCCCGGCCAGACGGGCGATGCGACGCACAGTGTTGCCGTCCGCCACGAAGTTCTGCCCGAGGGCTCGACTGGGACGGAGATCGTTGGCCGCCAGCAGCTCGTGGATCTCCGTTCTCCCATACGTCACCCGATCAGTGTGGCACCTCGGAGCCCCAGACTGATCCACCCTTCGGTACCTGCCGGCGGTACCCGCCGGCGGTCGTGCCAGCGAACGAGGTCGGCTACCTCACCAGCGGAGTTGGGCGTTCACCACGCCCTGCCCGAGGGGGGCGATCTGAGCGAAGGAGGCGGTGGCCAGATCGATAGATCGAGCGGTGTCCTCCTCTCGATCATCGACCACGCAGGTCACCGAGGCGCCGTTGGCCGGGTTGGTCACCTCGACCACCGTCCCGAAGGGCAGCCGCGGGCTGGCACAGGTCCCAGCCGGGTGGTCGTAGTAGGTGACGCTTCCGGTGGTCTGGACGCTGGAGCCCGCCACCGGAGCGGGCCTGGTAGTCGTGGTGGAGGTGGTGGTGGTGGTTGTGGGCGCGACGGTGGTCGTGGTGGTCGGCACCCTGGTCGTGGTCGTAGTGGTAGGTGCCGGGACCGCGGTCGTGGTAGTGGTGGCCACATCGTTGCGGACCGGGGAATCGGCGATGGATACCGCGCCAGCAGCTGCAGTCACGGAATGGGCCGATGTGGCGGCGTCGCCTGGCCCAGCCCACGAACGCGCCGTCGCTGACGACGGGCGCGCACTGGCCGAGGACGCGGCGGCGTCCGTTCCTCCATGGATCAGCAGGAGCGGCGCGATCAGCACGGCTCCGCAGAGGAGCAGCCCGACATGATGTCGGCTACCCCGATGGTGTTGGGTCCTCAGGACTCCACTCTCCTCGTGGGACTGCGTCCCTCCCCCGACAGCCCTGGATCAGGGCCGGCCACCTGGCCGATCCCACCCCAGGGAGAGGTTGGACACGAACGACTCCTCCAAGCCGCCCTCCGCAAAGCGCCCCGACATGGCACCAGTTGCGGAACGACCGCTCCAAGGAGCGGCCACTTGGCGAGCGTAGGCCGGGATGCTCCCCAGGATCAAACCGGGATGGGGCCAGGATCCGGCCAGCCTGCGCTCCGGTCAGATGCCGAAGGCAGCCCGGGTGTTCGCCGTGGTGATCGCCGCCACCTCGGCCGTCGTCATCCCCTTCACCTGGGCGATGGCCGCGCCCACCAAGGGCACCCGGGCCGGCTCGTTCGGCGAGCCCCGGTGCGGCACCGGCGTGAGAAACGGCGAGTCCGTCTCGATCAGCAACCGGTCCGGGGGGCACAGGGCGGCCGCGTCACGGACGTCCTGGGCGTTCTTGAAGGTGACCACCCCGCTGAACGACAGCGATGCCCCGAGGTCGAGGCAACGGCGGGCTTCATCTGGCCCCCCCGTAAAGCAGTGGATGATCGTCCGCTCTGGTACCCCCGCGGCGGACAAGACCGCGAACGTGTCGTCCCATGCCTCACGGGTGTGGATCACCAGGGCTAGGTCGTGGCGGTGGGCCAGCTCGATCTGAAGGGCGAACGCCTCGCGCTGCACCGGTCGAGGCGAGTGGTCGTAGTGATAGTCGAGTCCGCACTCACCGATGCCCACCACCACACGGTCGCCCGGGTCAGTACCGTCGCCGAGCTCTGTGGCCAACAGTGCATCCAGCGAGTCGACCCCGTCGACCGCATCGTGGGGATGGAGGCCGATGGTCGCCCACATGGCCACGCCCTCAGCCACAGCCGGCCCGCCCGGACGTCGCATAGCGCGGGCTAGGGCCACCGCTTCGGCTGACGAGGTGGCGCCGGTGCCGACACAGACCAGGCGGGTCACTCCGGCCTCGGATGCCCGAGCGATAGTGGCGGCCAGCCGGTCGGCGTGGGGCTCGACGGGCCCGTCACCCTCGGGGGACCCGAACTCGTTCTGGAGGTGGCAGTGCGAGTCGAACCACTCGAGGACGGCATCGGACGCCGTGTCGGACATGACTTCCTCAGTCCTTGCGCCGAGGGAAGAGCGGGGCGCCCTTCTCTACGGCGATTCCGCCGGGATACCCGCCCCAGACTGCGGCAGCTGGCAGACGCTGGTCGGCCGGCCTCCCGTCCAGCCCGATCCGCCGCCAGATCTCATCGGCTGACGAAGGGATGGCTGGCGAAACAAGAAGGGCCACGATACGCAGGACCTCGAGCGCGCTCCCCAGTACGGCGTCCACGGCCGGGCCGGGCTCAGCCTTCCACGGCTCAGCCGTCTCGAGCTCGGCGTTGGTCTCACGGATGAGCCGCCAGGTCGACTCCAGGGCCAGGTGCGGGGCACCGGCGTCCCACGCGGCCGTCACCTCGACCAGCACATCTGCAGCCACTCCGGCCAGCCGGCTGTCGGCCGCGGGGGCCGGGCCGACACCGTCGCACTTGGAGCCGACCACCGTCGCCACCCGCGACAACAGGTTGCCCAAGTTGTTGGCCAGGTCCGAGTTGTAGCGGGCCGAGATCCCCTCGGCCGAGAATTCGCCATCGCTGCCGAGCGGCACGTCACGCAGTAGGTGGTAGCGGAGGGGGTCGACGCCGTACTCATCGACCAGTTCGGCCGGGGTGATCCGATTGACACTGGAGTTGGACATCTTGTCGCCACCGAGCAAGAGCCAGCCGTGGACCTGCACGTGAGCCGGCGGGTCGATGCCCGCGGCCATGCACATGGCCGGCCACCACACACAGTGGAACCGGATGATCTCCTTGCCGATCAGGTGGTGCACGTTCGGCCACCACTGATCGAACTTGTCCTGGTCCTGGCCGTAGCCGATGGCCGTCACATAGTTGATGAGGGCGTCGTACCAGACGTAGAAGACGTGCTCCTCGTCCCACGGGACCCGGATGCCCCAATCGATGGAGGTCCGAGTGATGGAGATGTCGTTGAGTCCACCTTTGATGAAGCCGAGCGCCTCGTTGCGCTTCGACTCGGGCAGGACGACATGGGGGTTGGCCGCATACCAGTCGATCAGCGGCTGCTGAAAGGCGCTCAGTTTGAAGAAGTAGTTCTCTTCCTCCAAGAGCTCGAGCGGGGTTCGGTGGTCGGGGCACAGATCGCCCTCGAGGACCTCGTCGGCTGCGTAGTAGCGCTCACAGGCGACACAGTAGAGACCCCGATAGGTGTCCTTGTAGATGTAGCCGTTGTCGTTGATCCGACTCAGGAACTGCTGCACGCTGGCGGTGTGCCGCGACTCGGTGGTCCGGATGAAGTCGTCGTTCGAGATCCCGAGACCGGCCCAAGCCTCGGCGAACCGGGGGGACATCTGGTCGGTCCACTCCAGGGGAGCCATCCCCTGCTCTTCGGCAGCCCGTGCCACCTTCTGTCCGTGTTCGTCGGTGCCGGTCAGGAAGAAGACATCGTCACCGATCAGCCGGTGCCAACGGGCCAGGGCGTCGGCGTTGACCGTCGTGTAGGCGTGCCCGACGTGGGGCGCGTCCTTGACGTAGTAGATGGGCGTGGTGACGAAGTATCGGGACACTGCCTGTCAGCGTACCGACCCAGGCGACACCGTCCGGACCGCTAGGCACTCGGCGGCCGTGCGTCTACCAATTGGCGACGTGGCAGCCGCCTCGACCGGTGCGCTGCGTGTAGCGCTGGTGGTAGGCCTCGGCCGGCCAGAACGTAGATGCGGGCGCCACTTCGGTGACGATCGGCCGCTGGAACCGCACCTGGAACGCATCGAGGGATGCCCGCGCCGCCTCGGCCTGGGCCTCGGTGCGGGTGAAGACAGCAGAGCGGTACTGCGTCCCGTGGTCGGGGCCCTGCCGGTTCAAGGTGGTGGGGTCGTGGTGCCGCCAGAACTCCTCGAGCAGGGTGTCGAAGGTGACCCGGGTCGGGTCGAAGGTGACCAGCACAGCCTCGGCATGGCCGGTCGAACCCGAGCAGATCTGCTCGTAGGTCGGATGGTCGACATGGCCGCCCTCGTAGCCCGACACGGCGTCGACCACGCCGGGGATCTCGAGGAAGAACTCCTCGACCCCCCAGAAGCATCCGGCCGCGAACGCCGCCCGGTCATACCCCTCGGGGACCTCGTCGGGCCCGATGGGGGGTCCCTGGCTGGCGTCAATATCCATACTGCGTCCGAACATGTCTCTTCCCTTCTGGAACGGCGAGCCACGGCATGCCCCAACTCGTCGGGTGCACCACGTGCCTCAACCTGCACTCGTCTGGCTCCGTCGGCCTTCGGATCCACGGGATCGTCACGACCGGAACAGTCCTACCTGTTCTTGGTATGCAACACCCTCGCGGGGCGCGGCATTCCACCCACTCGGGCACACGGTGCGGCCGGTGCACCCGGTGCACACAGTGCGGCCGACTCGTTGCTCGTGGCCACGGACTATTCGTCGGAAGGGTCAGGATCGTCGGAGCTACCCGACTCCGTCCTGCTGCCTTGGTGTTTCACCTGGAGGGCCAACTCATAGACACGCCGGCGGGGCACGTCGTACTCGGCGGCCACTTCGTCGACCGCACCGCGGGTCCGAGCGCCAGCCGCCACCCGCCGCTCCAGCGCCTCGATGAGGACGTCGTCACCTGCCTCCTCGTAGACGATCTCTGGGGCACCCCCCAGCACGAGCACCACCTCGCCGCGGACCCCCCCTGCTGCCCATTCGACCGCACCGTCCAACGAACCCCGCCAGACCTCCTCGTGGAGCTTGGTGAGCTCGCGAGCCACGGCCACCGGACGGTCGCCCCCGCAGACGGCAGCCAGGTCGCCCAGGGTGGCCCCGGTGCGTCCCGGTGACTCGAAGAGGACCGAGGTGCGCTGCTCGCCCGCTATCGCAGCCAACCGTTCAGCCCGGTCCCGTCCCGAGCGGGGCAGGAACCCTTCGAAGCAGAACCGATCGGTGGCCAAACCACTCGAAACCAGTGCGGCCAGCACCGCAGACGGTCCCGGAATCACAGTCACGGTCAGCCCGGCGCTGGCCACGGCCGCTGCCACCCGGGATCCAGGGTCCGAGACTGCTGGCATGCCAGCGTCACTCACCAGTGCGACCGTGCGGCCGGCGACCACGGCGGCCACCACCTCGTCGATCCGGTCGACCTCATTGTGTTCGTGGAGGGAGCGGGTCAGCACCCCGGTGATTCCTGAGTGGCTCAGGAGCTTCCGCGAATGTCGGGTGTCTTCGCAGTAGATGACGTCGGCCGAGGCCAATGCGGCCACCGCTCGTGGCGATAGGTCCCCCAGGTTGCCGATCGGGGTCCCGACGATGACCAGGGCACCGTCGGGCCACGCCGTGGGTCCAGGGTCGTCGGCCTCGGCCTCGGCGTCGGCGTCGGCGTCGTCAATCCTTGGCTCGGATTCGTCATCCACGGAGATGTCGTCCCTGTCGTCGGTCGGGTCGTCCCTGTCGTCGGTCGGGTCGTCCCTGTCGTTGGTCGGGTGCTCTGTCGGGTCCTCTGACATCAGCGCAGCTCCAGGCGGTCACCGACGGCGAGCCCCCATCGCTCGAACGCACCGGCCTCGGCCTCGATCACCGACCGGCACCGGCGACGGGGCAAGGTCATCCGCATCGGGCGCACTCGGGCGACATCCCGCACGACGAAATCGGCATCACAGAAGGCCACGTCGATCGGGAAGTGCATGCCGACCGTGTGGATCGAGCGAGTGCGGGGCAGGAGCATTGCCCCTTCATAGCCGGTGCGCCCCAGCAGCCCTTTCGAGCGGAGACGGAAGGTGTCTGCCACATCCACCGTGGCCAGGACATCGCCGTCCCGCAGGAGCCAGGTCATGTGCGCGCTGTCACGACGTTGTCGTGCCTGGGGTCGTGCCTGGGGTCGTGCCTGCTGGCCCAAGAACGGTGCCCGTTGGCTGAGGGGTGCGTGGACCGAGTAGCCTTGCCGAACTGTGTCGAAACGAACCAACAAGCGCAAGCTCCGGGCCAAGAAGAAGGCCAACCACGGCAAGAAGCCGAACTGCGGGCGCGGCTGACCGCTGCCCCCCTGGGGACCGTCACTACGGTGGCACCCCTCGTCCTCGTCTGCTTCATCGGACGGGACCGTTCACTCTTGTAGGACAGGGATGCCCCATCCCTCTGGCGAGTCGCGTCCCAACGGCCAGACCGATGGTGTTCGCAGGCCGCCCGATGACGACTCAACTCCCCGGCGACCACGTGCACCCGAGGCTCTCGAGCACTCCGACCAGCGCGCTGGGTCGATCGGTGATGATCCCGTCGACCCCTAGTTGGCAGAGCGCTTCCATCTCGGACTCCTCCTCGATGGTCCACACATGGACGGCCAGACCTCGGGCGTGGGCGACCTCCACGAACCGCTCGTCGACCAGGGTGATGTCCCCGAAGGAGACCGGCACCTGCAGGGCCACGTGGCGCATGGGGGCCGGCTCCTCCCCCGCCTGCACCGAACGGTAGAACTCGGCAGTGGCCAGCGTGCCCGCCGAAGTGTGGAACTCGGGAGCGAACCCCGAGAATGCGTCAGTCGCCGTGTCCAGGAACGAGGCCACGATGACCCGGTCAGAACAGTCGAAGCGCCGCAGCAGGTCAGCCAGGGCCTCCTCGTAGGGGGCGACCGTCGGTGCCGTCTGTTTGATATCCAGATTGAGCACGACCTGGGGAAACTCCTCGAGGACTTCTTCGAGCAGGGCGAACCCGAAACGGTGGTCCTCGGGTGCCCGTCCTCGCAGCGGATAGCCATCGTCGGCCAGCCCCGGGGTCACGTCAGCCCCCGGAGCCCACCAGTAGGCATTGTCCAACCGAGACAAGTCGGCATAGGTGAGCGATGCGATGGTCCCAGAGGCAGCCGATGTCCGGTCCACGGTGTCGTCATGGCACACCACCAGACGTCCGTCAGCGGTGGCATGCACGTCGAGTTCGATTCCGGTGGCTCCGATTTCGAGGGCCGCAGCAATGGTGTGGAGCGTCGACGACGGGCCCTCCCATGCCCCGCCCTGGTGGGCGTAGGCGATCACCCGGCGCTCGCGCCACAAGGACGGGGCCGAAGAGTCCGAGGATGTTGGATCGGGCGAGGTGGTCACGGAAGAACGGTAGCCTCTGCTCCGCCATGCTGGACCACGTATTCACACAGATCGTCACCTCTCACCGGAGCGCCTTCGAGGCCGCGCTGCTGCAGCGCCAAGCCGTCGAGGAACGGTTCCAGGTCGACGTGTTCCTCGGAGACGTCAGTTTCGAGACCTCCTACAGCCTCCCGGGCGAGGAGCGTCCTGCTCGGATCCGGGTGGACACCAGTCTCGACTGGCCGACGTGGAGCCAGACCGCCTACCGCAGCTGGGCCATCGGCGATGATCCCGACGAGCTACCCGAGATACTGGTGGAGATTGCCTTCCGAGTCCAGGGACTCGATGGCATCCCCGACGCTGGTCCGCTCCTGGCCATCCTGCCTGAGCACCTCGATGTGCTGGGTGAGCCGCTGACCCGAGGACCGGCAACCATCGAGCAGGTACTCCTGGACGGACCCAACGGAGCCGAGTGCGCCATCGAGGTGGCCTACGAGGGGTCGTGCGCCCTCGAGGAGAGCGTGCTCGAGGAGCCCACCACGTTGGACGAGGCGCTGACTCCCCTTGGTCGCTCCGTTGCGTCACTCCTGGTGCGCATCGGCGATCTCCCGTTCACGTTCCGCCCGGTCCAGCCCGACACGGCCTGACCGGACACGGCCTGACGAACCGGGGCCGGACAGCGCTCAGGCGAAGAGTCCGGCGGCCACGGCCAGTGCCCGCAGGTCGGCCTGGGGCCGAGCACCGACGTGCGCGATGACCTCTGCCGCGCACACGCCGCCCAACCGTGCTGCTTCCTCGGGGGCCAGCCCGTTGGTCATCCCGTACAAGAAGCCAGCCGCGAACAGATCGCCGGCCCCGGTGGTATCGACTACTCGTCCTACCGGTGCCGCCGGAACCTCGATCGTGCCCGATGCCGTCACGACCACGGAACCTTGTGCTCCCCGGGTCAGCACGGCCAGCACACCGGTCTCGGTGACGGCATCCACGGCGGCGTCAAAGGACGACGCCCCGAAGAGCATCATCACCTCTTCTTCGTTGGCGAACAGCATCTCGAGGTCCCCGTTGAGCAGCTCCAGGAACTCGGACCGGTGGTTCTGCACGCAGAAGGGGTCCGACACTGTCAGTGCCACTGACGCATCGTTGAGGTGGGCCGTCTCGATGGCACCGCGCATGGCCTCCTTGGCCTCGGCCTGCTCCCACAGATAGCCCTCCAGGTAGACGACCTGAGTCGATCCCAGGTGGCCGTCGTGCAGATCGACGGCACCGAACTCGGCGGCCACGCCCAAGTGGGTGGCCATGGTCCGCTCGGCGTCCTCGGTGACCAGCACCAGGCAGTGGCCGCTGGCGACCTTCCCGGGCACGGCCGCAGTCGGGGTCGGGTCGAATGCGACACCGATGGAGCGGATGTCGTGGGTAAAGGCCATCCCCAGGACATCATCGGCTACCCGGCCGAGGAACGCGGCACGCCCACCCAGTGCTGCAATACCGGCCGCCGTGTTGGCCGCCGAGCCACCTGATGCCTCGGTAGTCGACCCCATCCGTTCGTAGATAGCGGCCGCCCGGACGTGATCGACGAGAGCCATGGTCCCCTTGACCAGCTCCAACTCCTCCAAGTCCTGGTCGGTGGCCGAAGCCAGGACGTCGACGAGGGCATTGCCCACGCAGACCACATCGAGCTTGGTCGATGCGGCCGATGGGTCAGAGGGCGGGGCGCCGATCGAGGTGTCGGCGGCGGTCGGCTGGGGGCTGGAGTCGGAAGGCACGGTGCGACGGTAGCCTGCCCAGCATGCTCACTTCGACTTCCGATGCCGGCCGGACCGACGACAGGTCCGTCTACCGCCTCCCCACTGCGGTCAGGCCCTCCCACTACCGGCTCACCCTGGAGCCCGATCTGAGTGCTGCCACCTTCACCGGAGAGGTGTGGATCGAACTCGATGTACGCGAGGCCACTGCATCGATCGTGCTCAACGCCGCCGAGTTGGCCATCAACTCGGCCGCCCTTGTGTCCACTGACGGAGCCGACCCCCTCCTCCCGGTCTCCATCACCCTCGACGAGGTCGAAGAGCGGGCCGTCCTGGCCTTCGCCGGTCCGCTCGCCATCGGCCCTGCCACCCTGCACCTCACGTTCACCGGGATCCTGAACGACAAGCTCCACGGCTTCTACCGCTCTACCTTTACCGACCAGTCCGGAGTGGAGCGGGTCATCGCCACCACCCAGATGGAGTCGACCGACGCCCGGCGCGCCTTCCCGTGCTTCGACGAGCCCGAGTTCAAGGCCCGCTTCGAAATCACCCTCGTGGTCGACAACGACCTCGCCACCTACTCCAACAGCCCCATCGTGGAGGAGACCGCCGAGGCCGATGGCCGCCGTCGGGTCCGCTTCTCCCCCACCATGATCATGTCCACCTACCTGGTGGCCTTCGTGGTCGGCCCGCTCGAGCACACCGATCCTGTCGACGTGGATGGGGTGCCGCTTCGGGTCGTCCATCCGCTCGGCAAGGGGCATCTGACCGCCTTCGCCCTCGATGTGGGGGCCCACGCCCTCCGGTTCTTCACTGAGTATTTCGGCATCCCCTACCCAGGGGAGAAGCTCGACATGGTGGCCATCCCTGACTTTGCCGCCGGCGCCATGGAGAACCTCGGCTGCGTCACCTACCGCGAGTCCCTCCTCCTGGTCGACCCCGACACTGCGGCCCGGGTCGAACTCGAGCGCATCGCCGACGTGGTGTGTCACGAGATCGCCCACATGTGGTTCGGCGACCTCGTCACCATGAAATGGTGGAACGGAATCTGGCTGAACGAGGCGTTCGCTACCTTCATGGAAGTCCTGGCAGTGGATGCCTACCGCCCGGAATGGGGGCGGTGGGTCACCTTCGGCGTCGACCGCGAGGCAGCCATGGCCGTCGACGGCCTCCACACCACCCGCCCGGTCGAGTTCCCGGTCGGGCGGCCCGAAGAGGCCGAGGGCATGTTCGACGTCCTGACCTACCAAAAGGGCGGCAGCGTGCTGCGCATGCTCGAGCAGTTCATCGGATCCGATGTCTTCCGCGACGGTATCCACGACTACCTGGTGATCCACTCCTACAACAACACGGAGACCCGAGACCTCTGGGACGCCCTCGAGCGGGCCAGCGGCCGGCCGGTGGCCAAGATCATGGATACGTGGATCAACCAGGGCGGGTACCCATTGGTGACCCTGGGAGACGATGGGTCGCTGACCCAGCAGCCGTTCTCCTACTCTGGCGAGCCCGCAGGGTCTATCGGTTCCAAGTGGCAGATCCCCCTGCTGTACCGGTCCCTCGATGCCACCGACGACTGGGCCGAGTCCGGCTTGCTGACGGCGTTGCGCGGCACCGTGGACGGCCAAGCCGGCGAACTGCTGTTGAACGCCGGGGGCGCTGGCTTCTACCGGGTGGCCTACGGACCCGATGCCGTCATCCGCCTGGCGGCCCGCCTCGGCGAGCTCACCCCGCTCGAGCGCTACAACCTGGTGTCGGACACCTGGGCGGCCGCCCTGTCCGGTCAAGAGCGGGTGGCCGAACTGCTCCGACTGGCCCGAGCATTGGCTGACTCGGGTGAGCGCGACCCGAGCGTCTGGTCGGTCGTCACCGGCGCCCTCGGGCTGTTGGACCGTATCGTCCCCGACGAGGGCCGCGACACGCTGGCTGCCGCCGTTCGGTCGCTTCTCACACCGCTGGCCACGCAGCTCGGTTGGGATCCGGCTGATTCGGACGACGAGCGAACTCCATCGCTGCGGGCAAGTGTGCTGCAAGTGCTGGGCACAATCGGAAACGACCCCGAGGTCCGCGCCGAGGCCGCCCGTCGGTTCGCGGCAGCCGAGGCCGAGCCGCTGCACGGCAACATGGCGTCAGCCATCCTGAGCATCGTGGCCGCCCATGGCGGGGTGGAGGAGTACGAGACGTTCCTCGCCCGCTACCGGTCACCGGCCACCCCTCAAGAGGAGGACCGCTACCTCAACGCTCTGGCTTCGTTCGGCGATAGCGACCTCGCCGCACGCACCTTTGATCTGGCTATGAACGAGGTGCGCAGCCAAGACGCTCCCTTCCTCATCCGACTATTGCTGGCCAACCGCCAGATCGGGGCGAACACCTGGGCGCGGGTGGTGACGGCGTGGGACACGTTCCCGGTCAAGTTCCCGTCCAACACCCTGCCCCGGATGCTCGACGGCGCCCGCACCCTGTGCGCACCCCCGGAGTTGGCCGCCGAAGTGACCGCCTTCATCGAGGCA
Organism: uncultured Acidimicrobiaceae bacterium; assembly: GCA_903906055.1. Lineage (GTDB taxonomy): Bacteria > Actinomycetota > Acidimicrobiia > Acidimicrobiales > RAAP-2 > Bog-756. The sequence goes on along the minus strand of CAIVIS010000435.1, from coordinate 2,756 downwards.
CACCCGTTGGCCACTGCCGGTCGAACGGTCGAGCAGATCGTCGAACGCTTGGCCATGCACGTGGCCTTCGGCCGCCGCGAAGGACCCGAGTTAGCCACCACGCTGAGCGATCTCCTCGGGCTCGACGTCTGACCCATTTGACTGACCGCCAGAGGTTCCCGATCCGACCGACAGGCACGATGCCTGTTGGTCGGGTCACAAGTCCCTAACCTGAGCCGGTGCACCTCGGCCTGATACTCGGCGTCTTCGCTGTCATCTTCCTAGCGGAGCTTCCTGACAAGACCATGATCGCCACGCTGATCATGGGCAGCCGATCGCGGCCCCTACTGGTGTGGATCGGCGTAACAGCCGCCTTCGGCGTGCACGCAGCCCTCGCTGTAGTGGCTGGACGGCTCATCGCCCTCCTCCCTCATACCTTGGTCGAGGCAATCACTGCGCTGCTCTTCGCTGGCGGTGCGGCGTACCTCCTCTTGGTATCCGAGGAAGAGGAGGTGATCGAGGGTGTCGAGGAGGTGGCCGAGGCGCCACGTGGGCTCAAGCCCATCGCCACCGCCTTCGTGGTCATCTTCATCGGCGAGTTCGGCGACCTGACCCAGATCCTGACGGTAAACCTGGCCGCCAAGTACCACCAGCCACTGGCCGTGTTCATCGGAGCCTTCGCCGCCCTTGCCGCCGTCGGGGCCATCGGAGCCTTCGGTGGTCGGGCCTTGAGCCGGTTCATACCGCTGGGTGTCATCCGCAAGATCGGCGGCGTGCTGCTGGCCGGATTCGCCATCTACTCGTTGGTCGTGCTCTTCACCGGATAGCGCGGTTTCGCGTTCATTAGGGACCAACGTCTCTGGTCGAATCCGTCTCGGTGGCCAAAGATCACGGGCGAGAGACATTCACGGTGGCGCAGTGGCCGGTGCGACGAGCGAAGTCGGCACGATCGAATTGATCGAGCAGCGACGTCGCTTTGTGCGGGCTGGCGATACCCAACACGAGCGGAGGCGGATGTGATGGAGTCAGGTACTAGTGGCGCGGCTGTACCCAAGAGGCGGCAAGGACGCAGTGGCCGGAGACGCGTGAGCCGAGTAGCCGTGCTCTGCGGTTCCCTGCTGATCGGCGCAACATTGGTGGTGACCTCCCCTGGAGCAGCACCTGCAGGAGCAGCTCCTCATAAGGTGGCCCCCCAGTCCACCAAGGTGAGTTATCTGGCCAAGACCCCACGGGTGCTTCCGGCGGCAGCGGTCACCTTCACGGTCAACACCACGACCGATACCCACGACGCCACCCCAGGTGATGGGATCTGCGCGGACAGTCTCGGCCATTGCTCGCTACGGGCTGCGATCGAAGAGGCCGATGCCCTGCAGACGACCACCGCCGTCTCCGTGCCGGCTGGCACCTACGACCTCACCCTGGGTGCGCTCGCCACCACTGATGCCGCTGGCCTGCTCATCACCGGTGCTGGTGCAGCCACCACGGTGATCGACGCCACAGGGGCCTCGGCTTCGGTGATGACGGTCGGGCAGGGAGGCACGCCGCTCACCGGCGGGTTCACCGAACTGACGGGAGTCACGATGCAAGGCGGCAGCGCAATCGACGGTGCTGGCCTGAACATCGGCGACACTTCCGACACCGCCGTCTTGAGCGGAGTGGTGATCACCGGCAACACCGCCACTGAGTTCGGCGGCGGGGTCTACGTGGACGGCAACCTGTGGGCCACCGACTCGAGCTTCTCGAACAACACGGCACCAGATGGTGGCGGGCTCTATAACAACAGCGGCAACATCCGCCTCACCGACTGCACCGTCGACGGAAACTCGACGACGTCCTATGGCGGCGGCATCGACGCCGACTCCGGTACCACCGCCATCACCGGTGGGTCTATCTCCCACAACGTCATCAACGTGGCGGATGGCAGCTTCGGTGAGGGCGCCGGTATCTGGGCGTGGGCCACCACCATCTCGGGCACCACCATCTCAGGCAATGTGATCCAACCAGCACTGGCGCTGACCCTGCCGACGACAGGAGACGGGGCAGGGATGTATATCGGATTCGGTTCCGGTCCCTTTGACATGTTGACCGTCTCGGACAACACCATCGCCTCCACGTTGGACGGAAATGGAGGGGGCATCTTCGACGACTCAGGATCGGTGCTGAGCGACTCGACGGTGTCGGGCAATACGGTAACCAATGGCACTGGTGGAGGGATTTACCACGGCGGCGCCCCCGTCCTCTTCGTCAACGGCTTCGGTGGGGGCAGCGAGGCGCTCGCCCGCGACACCATCACCGGTAACCGTGCCCTGGCGGGGCCGGGCCAGGGCTGGGGTGGCGGAATCTCCGAGGGCAGCACTACGAAGATCACGGACTCGTTGATCGCGGGCAACCACGCCGACACCGGTGGTGGGGGTATCTATAGCCACGGCACGCTGGTCTCCACGGGATCCACCGTCCAGAACAACACCTCCAACCTGGGCGCTGGCCTCTACTCAGAGTCAAGCGCTCAGATGGAGAACACCACGTTTGCCGGAAACATAGCCAGCGGGGTCGGAAACGAGGGTGGCGCAGTCTTCAGTACCATCGGGATGACAAGCCTCGACTTCGTGACCCTCTCGGCCAACGTGTCCGACTCGGGAGCGGGGATCTACAGCGAAGCGGGCGGCGTGGTCGCCAGTTCGATCGTCTCGGGCAACGTCAGCGGTGGCGGTGTCGAGGCCGAGTGCGCAGTCGGGGGGGTCGGCACTCCGTTCTCCTCGGCTGGACACAACGTCTTC
>CAIVIS010000434.1 GCA_903906055.1 uncultured Acidimicrobiaceae bacterium | reverse complement strand
TGCACCCCCCTACGTCGGTGATTTGTACGCACAGCTAAACAGGCAACTAGAGCAGCGGCCCTCCAAGGTCCCGATGCTTTCTGACCTCCGGGAGTCCGGCTCCATCGAACAAGACCGACACCGTTGTTGGGCAACCTACGAAATACCAGCAAGGAGCCCAGACCGATGCCCAACACCACCACCTACTCCACTTACACCCTCTGCCCAAGCACCATGTTCCCCGGCACCTCGGAGGCCTACGAGACTGACCACGACTACTGCGAGCCGCACACCTCCGCCCTCGCCGCACTCGAGTGCGACGCAGCGGGGGCCGTCGATGCGGACGGCGTCCTGACCACCGAAGTGGATGCCGACGGCTTCTCCTATGTGTGCGAGGGCACCACCTTCCACGTGTACGCCGAGAAGGTGCAGGCATGAGGGCCGACCCTTCGAGCGTCCCAGCTCCGGCCACCGTGTCGCTCTGGGGCGGTGCCATGAAGGTCTCCCCCGGCACTATCAGCGACATCAAGACCCTGCGGGTCTCCAAGCGTTCAGCGAAGGGGTTCTCCAACCAGAAGGACACCGGGCGGGAGGTGTTCAGCCACGATACGGACATCGGCGACCTCGATCGGCTGCCCGACGGAATCTACGACTCCACGGCCGCCGCAGAGGCCGCTCGCAAGTCCTTCGGCCTAAGAGCTGAGTCGCAAGTCGATTAGCGACAGCCTCTCCAGGGCTTTCACCTCCACACCGTGGAACATCGGGCGCTTCACCCACCGTCACGGACCTCGATCCGGAGGTTGTGCAGTGCCGCCACAGCCCGGGTGAGCTCCTCGATGCCTTGTCCACGTCGCCGACAATCCCGCAAGCACGACCACACCTTGAGCTCCGCCAACACGTGCTCGGCTGTCGCCCGTCGCTTTCGGAACCTCTTCCAGGCAGCATCCTTGACGATGCGCCCGTCGGGACCTCGTGTCGGCGGCGTCACGCCGGTGACCCCCTGGTAGCCACCGTCTCCGATCAGCCGCGGGTGCCCAGCCACCGCCGCAGGCACCGTGGCTCGAAAGACCACCGAGTCGTTTCGGTTGCCTGGCCAGGCCTCACCGACGAAGACCACTCGTCTGTCTCTGCGCCTGCACACCACCTGGACGTTCACTGACCTCCGGTAGTTCTTGCACAGCGCAGTCCGGGTGTGGTCTCGGGTGGGGATGAGAGTGCCATCGACCACCCAGAGCTCTCGGCGGTCCGTCGGCGGTGGCCCCAGCAGGCTGGACAAGACCGGGGTGATGTCCTGGATGACTCGTTCGATCTGGGACTGCGAGACGGAAAACAGCACCCCCAGCTGGCGGGTGGTGAGGTTGGTGCGGAGGTAGGTGGCCACCGGGACTTCCGCGCCTTAGGCGTGACCTGGACTTCTAAGCGCCGAGGGAGGGCATAGACCCCCTGGTTTGGAACGCGGATCGGGGCGATCTGGAACGCCGGATCTGACGGAGACAAATGAATGGTTTCCTAAGTGGCCCTGTTGGGGCTCTTTGCCTGTCACCGGGGCGCTGATGTCGTGTCGTAGAAAGCATCCATGAGTGCGTTGGTACGCTCTTCGACTCCTGGCACCGCGTGGATATACCACCGAAGCATCACCTCAACCGTGCTCCCGTGCCGGCGTGCCGCCTCCGCTATCGGCACGCCTTCGTTGCTCATCCAACTCGCAGCGGTGTGGCGAAGGTCGTACGGGCTGGGAGCTGGCACGCCAGCGGTAGCAGCCGCCCGTGCCAGAGCACGCCCGTAGTTGGACGCCGTGGGTCGGCCACCAGAGCGCGTAGGGAACAGCCGCCCGGCCGTGATCCCGCTGAACTCCATCCAGGCCTGAATTGCCCGCACCAGCACCGGAGGGATCGGGAAAGCACGTGTCCCGGCGTCCGTCTTGGGATCGCCTAGGTCTTCCGCGGCCTCCCCCCACTGCTCGCCAGCTCCGGCCCATGCCTGGGAGATGGACACAGTGCCCCACCCACTGTCTGGTAGAGAAAAGTCTTCTACCGACAGCGCCACGCACTCACTCGGCCGGGCACCGGCATACAGCCCAACGGCAGCCATCGCGGCGTAGGCCCGTGACCCCGGCTGGTGGGTAGGGATCGCCTCCAGCAGTGCGGTGGCCTGTACCGGCGTGAGGATCACCGCCGAATCCAGGACCTTCTTCGGCCTGTTGGCTCGCCGCCGGCTCTCCCCCTTCTTGGGGACGGGCCAGGCGTTCGCCACCATCAGGCCGGCGTCGACTGCAGTGTCGAGGCAGAGGCGGACCGTCTTGACGCTCTTCCCCGCCGCCTCCTTGCCCAGTGCCGCGCCCAGCGGCTCACCCGGGCCGCCCGTTCGCAGCCGCAGCCGCCGATCGAGCTCGTAGAGCGCTGGCTTGTCCATTTCGGCCAGGTTCGGACTCCACCGGAGCCACGCCGCCAGGTCGTAACTTGGCTCATGCGCCCCTGGGCGCAGCCACACGGCCAGCTCCTTGTGCAGCGCCTCCGTGAGGGGCGGTGCCCCGTCCCGAATACTGCGTTCGATCCCCCACACCAGGGCCGGGCCGATGCTTCGTCGTGTGTTGGGGGCTGCCGTGCCCCAGGTCTGAGCCATATAGGCCCGGCACCAGGTGGCCATCGTCTCGCTTGTGGTCCGGACCGTCGAGACAGGGCATCCGGTGACCGAATCGAACCGAACGCCATCGGCCTCGGCCTGTACCAGCTCCGCCCGAAAGTGGTCGGCGCCCTTCTTGGTGGTGAAAGACTGCCCTCTCGCCTCGACGCCATCGACCGTCCACCGCACGAGCCACGGCCGCTTCCGGCCATCGGAGCGCTTCTGGATGGCTCCGATGGCTACCTTCTGGCGCTGGCCTACGCCGCCTCGAGTCGCCGACACCAGTCGTCGAAGTCTTGCCGACGGCACATCACCCTGCTGTTCGGGAGCTTCTTCATCGGCGGAGCCCAACCCTTCACTCGCCATTCACTCATTGTAGAGCCCGCTACGCCGATTTCCTCGCAGACCTGCTTGACGGTGAGCCATTCTGTGCGTGGCATTGCGTTGCCTTTCTGTTCGCCCCCGGACCGTTCCTGGGTGCTGTTACCCATTCTGAAGGGGCCAACCCGCTCGAGGTATCCCCCGCGCGGGCCTTTGCGACTCCCCCGCAGGGGGGAGTCGCAGGCTGCGGCGTAAGTGGGCCATACTGGTCTGGTCATGGCATCCACCCTCCGCCTCCAGCCCAACGGCTGGCCCTTTGCACCCGTGTCCGACCCGCACCCAGCGGCATTCGGCACCAACCGGATACAGGGAGAGAATTTCGCGGATCTCGGGCGTATGTCGGGCAAACGGGTGGTTACCGGCCCACTCGGTTCACAGTAATCCCAGGTCAGCCCCTGTAGCTCAGCGGATAGAGCGTCGCCCTCCGGAGGCGAAAGCGCTGGTTCGATTCCAGCCAGGGGCACCATTGTCGGTCGGCTCACCTGCCCGCTGCGACACACCGGGCCAGCATTGGCAGCCGCGCACCGCTCGAAGCGATGCCACTGCAGCGATGTCACTCCTAGTCCTGGTCGGACTGACCGGGCCGATCCACCAGCTTCGTCCCGTCCCACCACTGGACCGGTCTGCCCGGGGCGTTCGGGTTCCCGTACCAACCAGGTGGAAGATCGAAGGTGGTGTTGAGCGGCCGGTGTGGCTCGCTTTCACGTCCACCAGAACCGACCGAAACCTGCGCGACGGAGCGGTCCGCCGGTGCCGGTCCAGCCGGTGGGATTAGTGGAGTGGGTGGAGTGGGCGGGGTGAGTGGAGTGGGCGGGGTGGGCGGGGTGAGTGCAACCGGTGCCACTTGCTCGGACTCGGTCGACGCAACGACTCGGGTGCCAGCACCCGCTGCTGTCAGCGGGGCAGCGCTGCCCGATCCGACTGATTCGGCCACCTCGGAACTTTGGTGCATCTGCGTTGGCCGCCGCCGACTCCTGACGGCCACTAGGAACGAACCCAGGAGCAGCACTGCACCGAGCACCATCAGGCCGACGCCGATGCGAGCGAGCACCGAGTAAGCCGCACAGCCGCGTGCAGTCACCGCGCTTCGGGTGAGGACCACGACGTTGGTCGAGCATCCGACTGTCGACGGACTGAACAGGGCGTATGCGAGCGTGCCCGCGCCAAGGCAGATACCGCCCCACAGGGCGCACATTGTTCGCCCTCGCCCTTGCCCCATGGGGTCCAAACCTAGTGGACCCATGGTTTTGTGGACACTGCCGATCTCAGATGACCACGGAGAGTGAGCACCCCCGAGGGGACTACTCCGTCAGGCCCCGAGCCCAGTCTCACGTACCGTCACATTCAGTCGGCCCGCCAGGACGCCCACCTCCCGATCGTCTGCATCCGGGATCAACCGGGGCACCCCGTGGTAGACGAGCCGAGCCGGTCCTCCGAACACGATGACATCGCCCGATTCGAGCAGGACGTCGACCCACGGGCGACCCCGGCTGGCCGCATTGCCGATCCGGAAGAGGCCGGTCTGGCCCACACTGAACGACACCACCGGGGCGGGACTCATCTCATCGCCATCGACATGCATCCCCATCTTCGATCCCGGTCCGTACCAGTTCACCAGGGCCACATCCGGGGCGAACCCTTCTGGATCGTCGCTGACCGATGGGTCCATGGCCACCGCATCAGCCACCGCCCTGCGGCTCAGATCGCCTAGCCAGGTGGGGAACGGTAGGGCTGGGCCTCCATCGCCATCGTCACGGGTCCGCGAGTAGCGATACGGGTACCAGTGCCAGCCAAGACCGAACATCGCCACCGACATGGACGAGCCATTGCGCATCCTGGGGGACCTAGCGCCACCGGACTCGGCGTCCCACGCCCGGCACCGAGACAGCAGCTCAGTCCGCAGCGATGCATCGAGCCAACCAGGAAGGTGCACTGCACCAGGAGTCACCACCTGTGGCTGGCGGGGGATCAGTTGGTCCACGGCGACCTCAGGAAGGTGTGGTCGGATCCTGTTTGGCCAGCCAACGCAGCCGGGCGGCTCTGGCATCCCACGAGTAGACGACCACCGTGCCCGCACACCGATCGTGGAGTGCGTGCCGGTCCCGGTTCAATAGGATGCCGATGAAGCCGAGCCCAAGAATCAGAAAACTCAGCGGAAGCGTCAGCGTGCGGATCACTGCTTGGCGAGGGCCGATCGCCTCACCGTCGGTGCGGACCACCCGAATCCCCAGCAGAGCCATCCCGATTGTCTTGCCGCCGAGTGACCATTGGTAGGCGAAGTAGACGAACTCCCAGATGATCAAGCCGACCAACGTGAGTAGCTGGCGGCTGCCGAGATTGAGCTGCTTGCCGGTCACCAGTTGGAATGCGAAGTCGATGCTGGCGAGGGTGACGGTGAAGATCCCCCACGCGACACCGATATCGGCGGCGAACGCCACCAACCGGGTGACCGCTCCTGCGTAGTTCCCTTGGCGGCCGACGACCGGGGCCGACGTGATGGTCGGCGCGGTCATTGCTGTGCTCCAGCGGCCACTGCCAGCGAGTCACCCTCGGCCACCGTGCTCACCAACAGCACCGGCCCTGGCGGCCAGTCATCCGATTTGCGGCGGAGGATCCGGTCCATCCACCGGGCCACGAAGTCGTCGAGGCCCACCCCCTGAGCCCGCACCACATCGAGCACTTCGGAGGCCACGCCACTGGTCGAATGGGCGATGATCGTCCCGAGTTCGGTCTGCTCCACCAGGGCATCGATATCGACTCGTTGGATGATCTTCTCGACGTCCACCCGGTCGATGATCTTCTCGACGTCCACCCGGTCGATGATCTTCTCGACGTCCACCCGGTCGATGAGACCGTCTACATCGACCCGAGACACGATGGCGTCGATGTCGACCTTGGTCAACAGGGCATCCATGTCCACCTTGGATACCAGAGCGTTGATGTCGATCGCCTCGATCACCAGGCCGACCACGCGCTCAGCAATGGCCTCCACCAGGCCCTCCATCCGTCCAGAACCCGGTCTCGGACTCATCGGCTGGCATACCTTGTCGACCTATCCATCTCACCAGCCTTCCATCGGCGGTGGTCGGAGGTGGGGACTCCATACGGAGCCACGGTCGCTGGCCCCGTTCAGGGCACTTACCCGATCAGGAGGTGGACGCTGCCTTCACCAAGTCGAGGGCGCGGTCAGCGTGCACGTTCATCCGCACCTCGCTCTGAATCACTCCCAAGACCCGAAGGTCGGACCCGATCACGAAGGTGGCCCGCTTGGTGGGCGAGAGCTTGGTGAACCGGCGCCGAACACCGAACTGAGTAGCCACCACTCCTTCCGGGTCCGACAGCAACGGATAGTCGAACTCGTGTTTGTCGGAGAACTTCTTCTGCTTCGCCACCTCGTCGGCGCTGATCCCCACTCGCTGGGCACCGACGGCCTCGAACTCGGCCTTCATATCCCGGAAGTGGCAGCTCTCGATCGTGCATCCCGGCGTCATGGCTGCCGGATAGAAGAACAGCACCACCGGTCCCGACGCGGCCAGTTCGCTCAACTTGCGCGGAGTCCCGTCCTCATCGAGTAGTTCGAAGTCGGGTGCGAGGTCGCCGGTATCCATGTTCCGAGGCTATCCAAAGGTGGGTAGAGGGTGCCGGATCCACGTCGGCCTCCCCATAGGATGAGGGCCACCGGACGACCAGGATCGGCGCTTATGCGGCACGCTCCGTACCCATGCACCACGCGACTCGGTGTCCAGGCATTCGAGACGCTTGGACTGCAGCCCGTGGGCACATCTATCAGTCAGGACCCCCCAAGATGACCATCGCCATCGAAGTCGAAAACCTGCAGAAGACCTTCACGGGAAAACGTGAGGTACGCGCTCTCGATGGAGTCAGCTTTGCCGTCGAGGAAGGCACTGTGTTCGGGCTGCTCGGCCCCAACGGATCAGGCAAGACCACCGCGGTCCGGGTGCTCACCACCATCCTGCGGGCTGATGGCGGATCGGCCCGAGTGCTGGGCAACGATGTGCAGAAGAAGGCGGCCCTGGTGCGGACGCAGATCGGGCTGGCCGGCCAATATGCCGCCGTCGATGAGAACCTGACCGGCCGAGAGAATCTGCAGATGGTCGGCAACCTGAACCACCTTCCGCGCTCATTCGTGGCCGCTCGGGCCGTCGAACTGCTCGACCAGTTCAACCTGTCCGATGCTGGTGATCGACCGCTCAAGACCTATTCGGGCGGGATGCGGAGGCGCCTCGACCTGGCCGCGGCTCTGGTTGCCCGCCCTGCCGTGCTGTTCCTCGACGAGCCCACCACCGGCCTCGACCCACAGAGCCGAAACGACCTGTGGGAGGTCATCGAGCATCTGGTAGAGGGAGGAACAACCGTGCTTCTCACCACCCAGTACCTCGAGGAAGCCGACCGCCTGGCCAGCACACTGGCCGTCATCGACCACGGTCGGGTCATCGCCGATGGGACCCCGGCCTCCATGAAGGCCGGCCTCGGCGCAACCGTGCTCGAGGTCGGGTTGGCCTCCATCGATGATGCCCGCCGAACCGGGACCATCCTGGGTGGCCTCGGATCCCACAACGCGCTGGTGAACGGCACGTTGGCCGAGGTGACAGTCGACAACGGACCTCAGGCGGCCATGATCGGACTCCGTGCCCTCGACGCCGAAGGGATCATCCCGCAGACGTTCAATCTTCGAGAACCCAGTCTCGATGACGTGTTCTTGTCGCTCACCGGACACCGCACCGAGGCCGAGGCGACTGCTGACGAAGCCGATGACTCCGCCCCTCGGACGAAACGCCGCAAGGCGCGCATGCGCAAGTTCGAAGAAGCGATGCCCGTAGAGACAGGAGAGTTCTCATGACCACGGCCACTGCAACGCCCCCCACACCGGCCATGCCGGCCACGCCGCTTTCGCCCACCTCGTTCTCCAACCTGTGGTGGTTGGTATCGGACACCATCACCCTGACCCGACGCAACCTCTTGGCCGTCGCTCGGATCCCCGAAGCCCTGTTCTTCTCGACCATCCAGCCCATCATGTTCGTACTGCTCTTCCGGTACGTGTTCGGTGGCGCCATCCAGACCGACGCGTCGAGCTACGTCAACTACCTGATGCCCGGGATCTTCGTGCAGACGGTGGCGTTCGGAGCCGTGAGCACCAGCATCGGCCTGGCCGAGGACCTCCAGAAGGGAATCATCGAGCGATTCCGTGCCCTGCCGATGTCGCGAGGTGCCGTCCTGCTGGGCCGGACCACCGCCGACCTGATCCGCAACATGTTCGTCGTCATCATCATGACGGCGGTGGGCCTGCTGGTGGGCTTCCGCCCGAGCACCGGGGTAGCGCTCTATCTGGCTGGTACCAGCCTGATCCTGCTCTTCGCCTACGCCCTGTCCTGGGGTTTCGCCATCGTCGGCCTCACGGCCCCCAACAGCGAAACAGCCCAGGTCATGTCGTTCCCGTTGATCTTCCCCCTCACCTTCGTGTCCGCTGCCTTCGTACCGCTGGCCTCCATGCCCAGTTGGCTGCAGGGGTTCGCCACCTATCAGCCGTTCAGCGTCACCGTCAGCGCCGCCCGGTCCCTGATGGTCGGGGCCGCGTCGACCGGCACCGGACGCAGCACCATGTATTGGGTGGTCCAGTCCTTGGCGTGGATCCTCGGATTCCTGATCGTGTTCATCCCGTTGGCCATCCGCAAGTACCGCACCCGCACCTAGGACACCTAGGAATTCGCTCCCTTCGGGACGGGGCAGAATAGAGGCATGGCACTCACCTCCACGTCCCCTGACTCCTTCGGCGCCCGCGGCAGCCTCCAAGTAGGCGACGCCACCTACGAGATCTTCCGTATCACCGCGCTGGCTGACCGGTTCGATGTGGCCCGGCTCCCCTACTCGATCAAGGTGATCCTGGAGAACCTCCTGCGCCACGAAGACGGGGTAGCTGTCACCGCATCGGACGTAGAGGCCGTAGCCGGGTGGGGCGTCGACCCTGGGCGTCACGGCGTAGGTGGCACGGACGCCGCCGAAATCGCCCTCACCCCCGAGCGGGTGCTCATGCAGGACTTCACCGGCGTCCCTGGCGTGGTCGACCTGGCTGCCATGCGCGACGCGCTGAGTGCCTTGGGCGGCGACCCGGCCAAGGTCAATCCGCTGGTGCCGGTCGAGTTGGTGGTCGACCACTCGGTGATCGCCGAGGCATCCGGTACTTCTGGCGCCTACGACGAAAACGTCGATATCGAGTACCAGCGCAACATCGAGCGCTACCAGCTCCTGCGTTGGGCCCAGCAGGCCTACGACGGATTCCGGGTCGTACCTCCAGGCATGGGTATCTGCCACCAGGTCAATCTGGAGTACCTGTCGCGGGTGGTCTTTGCCACCGAAGACGGCCAGGCCTACTGCGACACCTTGGTCGGCACCGACTCCCACACCACCATGGTCAACGGCCTCGGCGTGCTGGGCTGGGGTGTCGGCGGCATCGAGGCCGAAGCGGCCATGCTCGGCCAGCCGCTCTCACTCCTCCTTCCTCCGGTGGTGGGTTTCCGCCTCACTGGTGAGCAGCCGGCTGGAACCACGGCCACCGACCTCGTCCTCACCATCACCAACGTGCTGCGCAAGCACGGCGTGGTGGGCAAGTTCGTCGAGTTCTTCGGCCCAGGTGTGGCTTCGGTACCGCTGGCCAACCGGGCCACCATCGGCAACATGTCCCCCGAGTACGGCGCCACCTGCGCCATGTTTCCGATCGACGCTGTGACCCTCGACTACCTGCGGTTCTCGGGGCGGGAGGACAGCCATGTGGATCTCGTCGAGGCCTACGCCAAGGCCCAGGGCATGTTCTTGGAGGCCGACAGCCCTGAGCCCGTCTTCTCGCAAGTGATCGAACTGGACCTCGCAACTGTCGTCCCCAGCATCGCTGGCCCGGCACGGCCACAAGACCTGGTGCGCCTCGACGAAGCGGCCACGGCGTACCGCACGGCTCTCGGACGCGAGGCCAAGAGCCACCCGGCCACCCTGGCTGATGGCACGACCGTGCCGATCTCGGACGGCCACGTGGTGGTGGCTGCCATCACGTCGTGCACCAATACCTCCAATCCGCAGGTCATGGTGGCGGCCGGTCTGCTGGCCCGCAACGCCGTGGCCCGGGGTCTCAACTCCAAGCCGTGGGTCAAGACCACCCTTGCCCCCGGCTCGCGCGTGGTCATGGACTACCTCGACCGAGCTGGCCTGACCGAGCCGCTGGCGGCCATCGGCTTCGACCTGGTCGGCTACGGCTGCACCACCTGCATCGGCAACTCGGGCCCGCTGTTGGCCGGAGTGTCCGAAGCCGTTCAAGAGGGCGAACTGTCCGCAGCATCGGTGCTGTCCGGCAACCGCAACTTCGAGGGCAGGATCCATCCCGATATCCGGATGAACTACCTGGCCTCGCCTCCCCTTGTCGTGGCCTACGCGTTGGCCGGCTCGCTCGAGGTAGACCTGACCTCGGAGCCGCTCGGCATCGGCTCCGACGGTGAACCGGTCTACCTGGCCGACCTGTGGCCCACCCCCGACGAGGTGACTGAGGCCGTTCGTACTTCGCTGACCTCGGACATGTTCCGGAAGCGTTACGGCTCGGTCTTCGAAGGCGACGAGCGGTGGCGTGCCGTGGAGACCGCCACGGGGGACACCTTCTCGTGGGACACCTCTTCGACCTACGTGTTGCGCCCCACCTTCCTCGAGGGGCTGTCGATGACTCCGGGTGTGGTCAACGATGTCGTCGGGGCTCGGGTGTTGGCCAAACTGGGCGACAGCGTCACCACAGACCACATCTCGCCGGCCGGCAACATCAACCCGACCACCCCAGCTGGCCGGTATCTGGCCGACCACGGCGTCGACCGGGCCGACTTCAACTCCTATGGCGCCAGGCGCGGCAACCACGAGGTCATGGTGCGCGGCACCTTCGCCAACGTGCGACTGCGCAATCAGTTGGCCCCCGGGACCGAAGGCGGCATCACCCTCCATCTCCCCGATGGTGAGCAGACCACCATCTTCGAGGCATCCGAGCGCTACGCCGCAGATGGCGTGCCCCTGGTGGTGCTGGCCGGCAAGGAGTACGGATCGGGTTCGTCCCGCGACTGGGCGGCCAAGGGAACGTCGCTGCTCGGCGTCCGGGCCGTCATCGCTGAGTCCTACGAACGGATCCACCGGTCCAACCTGATCGGCATGGGTGTTCTGCCCCTGCAGTACGAGGACGGGCAGAGTGCCGAGTCGCTCGGGCTGACGGGCCACGAGGTGTTCGCCATCAGTGGCCTCAGCTCCCTCAACGAGGGTGTGAGCCCCAAGACGGTGACCGTCGTTGCGGTCGACGGTGACCGCACAGTCGAGTTGGCAGCCCGGCTCCGCATCGACACCCCGATGGAGGCCCAGTACTACCGCCACGGAGGGATTCTTCCCTACATGCTGCGCCAGATGGCAGGCTGAGCGATGCTCGCTCCGCAATCGGGCACCACTCTCCTCCAGGTTCCGGCGGATGACTGCAGCCCAGCCATGGTCGGATCGGCCGCCGCTACCGCCATGGTCAGTGCTGGCCTCAGCGACATGGCCGCTACCGAGGTTCGCTGCGTCGTCGAGGCACTCTGCGTCGATGCGGTTCTTCGGTGTGCCGAGGGACCGGATCTCGAACCTTCGATTGAGCTCCGCATCCAGCGCGTCCCGGGGGGCATGGAACTGACGTTGCGAGACAAGGGCCTTCCCATTGCGTCCGATCGATCGGCCATCCGTCGGGCCAAGCAGCTGGCCGGCATCGGCTTCGTCGACCACCTGTCGATCGTCCCCATCTCTCCCGAGGGGCCCACGTCGACCATGACGGTGGCGCTACCTGCAGAGGTGCTGCATCCGACCCTTCACCAAACAGACCCGGGCGAAGTCCCTGAATCGGCAGCCGGCTCTGACTCGGCCGCCTCGTCGGTCGACGTCGAAGAGGTGCCATTCACGGTGCGGACGATGGTGCCCGGCGATGCCGCGGCTTACGCCCGGCTGGTGTACCGCTGCTACGGCTACGACTACAAGCACTCGGCCTACGAGCCCGAAGGTGTCGATGCCGGTCTGACCAGTGGCCTGCAACTGGCCGCCATCGCTGAGGGGCCGGACGGCGAGATGATCGGCCACGTCGCCTACCGGCGCCTGCGTGCTGGCAGCCCAGTCGTCGAAGGCGGCGCTGGCATGGTCGACGCCCGGTTCCGCAACCGTGGGGTCCTCAAGGCCATGGGGACCCATCTGCATGAGGCCATCGGCACCCAACAGGTCAACGGCATCCTGAGCGAACCAGTCATGGTGCACATGGCCACCCAGCGCATGGCCCACCTGGTGGGGTTCGACACGGGGGTGTTCCTCCAGTACTCCAATCCGCGCCTGGTGACCGGCTTCGACAGCCAAGACAAGTCCGAGCGGGTCTCCGTTCTATGCAGCTACATTCCGTTGGCGCCTATGACGGAACGGTCCATCTACCCTCCGATATCGGCCCATCGCCACGTCGCTACGGTCGTTGAGCAAAGTGCGCTGGTTCGAACAGTGCTGGCCCCGCAGGAGCCTTCTGACGTACGCGGCCCGAGCGTGCTGTCGACCCATGCCGATGCCCCTGCCGGGGTGGTCCGCATCGAGGTGCACCAGGCCGGCCCAGACCTGATCGAGCACATCATCGGACTGCTTGACGATCTGGTGGCCACCGGTGTCTCCGTCATCCACCTGGACCTGCCGGCCAACGACCCCGACGCTGGTTGGTACGCCAGTGGCATCGGCCAGCTCGGATTCGTCTACTGCGCGCTGCTGCCCGATTGCGGCGACGACGGGGACGTCCTGCGACTGCAGTACCTGACCGACACCACCATCCACATGGACGACTGGCAGATCGACCTCCCGGCCACTGCCGACCTGGTGCATGCGATCATCGGCGACCTCCACACCTGGGAGCAGGGCGAGATCACCGCCCGCCAAGAGCGGGTCGAATCGTGGCGCACTGCGGCTCTGCAGCAGTCGTGACGGGCCCCGGCATCGAGCCCTCACATGGTGGATCCGCTGTCGTTCCTCAGTTGACACTGGGTGATTTCCCTGGCCACAGACCAGCCGTAGCGCGGGTTCTATGCCGGGCCGCCTACCCCACACGTCAAGGTTGAAGCTGTATTCGCCAACGCCGAAGGGCGATCACCGTCCAGATTCCTTCGACCACGCCGAAGGGCCAGGCCCCGGACGCAAACCCGTAGACCGATGACAGCGCACACCCGCCGGCGAAGGCCAGCACGTAGCCGCTGCCCCGGCGCTCGAGCGCGTACATCGACATCATGAACGTGAGGGCGAGGACGCCGTAGACGGTGAGCATCAATGATCCTTGTCTGTTGGAACTCGGTCAGAGTCTTGCCGCTGATCAGGGGCGGAGGATCGGCAGTGGCGGGCCCGTTCTTCGCTCTTGCGTGTTACGGCGTATGTCCTAATCGAGTGACAACTTGCTATACGCCGCCCACCGGAATCACGACTGCGCCAAGCATCGAAGCGATCTCATCAACTAGCACTCGTCCCGCCCCTTCGATCAGGGCGATGCTGCCAAAACCGACTCTCTGCCACCCGCCGCGACCACTTGGGTAGCGGTCGCCAAAGAGGATAACTACTTCGACTGGCATGGCTTGGATCAGTTCGGCCTGTCGTGAGTGCCAGATCACCCCTTGCACATTCGGGTGTCGCAGGTAGATCTCTCTCGCTACGCGCCTCGTGCACGGGTAGTGCTCTGCGGGAGTCGATATGAGTGCTCTGCGATCGACGCCTAACTCTCCGAGCGCACCGTCACGAAGATCCATCAGCAACGCCGACGTCGGGGCAAGGGAAGCGCACAAGTTCATTCGGCGCAGATCAGCCTCGTAGATGATGCGATCGGTCGATTGGTGGATGTCGTGAAATACGGTTTCGAGGAGTGCCGCAGTACGATCAGCGGCCAAATACGAGGTAGGAACAGGATTGTCATATTCGTCAGCGAATGGGGCAAACCTCGTGTCACCGTTGCCTGGGTTGAACTCGTCGTAGCCCCACGTACTGTCGCAGCAACGCCACCAGGGGTCATTCGTCGTCAGCTCAGTCGCCGTGAACGCGAAGTCGTCGCCGAGTTCGCCGACCGGGCAGTGCTCGGGATCGGGGCAGTCGAGCGCTGCGCCGCGATCCGTCATCGGCGCGCCGCGAACCTCTTCGCAGCAAGCAGTGCCCGTGTGGGCTCAACGGTCGCCACGTCACTAGGCGTCGTTCCAGATAGCAGAGGCGTACCAGATGTCAGCCAAATCCACATCTCCCACTCGCTGACGTTGGCGTTCCCCAATACCTCGAGCAGCGGCGCCAGTTCTTTACGAAGCGATCCCGAGTCTCTGAACTGGAAACCAGGAACGATGGTGCGGCCCTGCTCGCGTACGGTAAAGAGGTTTCGCGCCTTGCGCTGGCGAGAGAGCCACGTTCTCGTCGTGCTCACCTTCTCGTCACCACGAAGTTCCGCGAGGGTCTCATTCGTGAAGTGGGGTGTAGCCAACAGCGACGCACGCAGTTGCACCAGGCGCCGAGCCTGATCAAGCGACGCCGCGGGCACCTGATCCACGCGCGCCTCACTCATGACCGCGACCAACGAGTGCCGGTAGTCAGCAGACTTCTTGGATTGAAACGAGCGGGCGGCATCAAACAGCTGAAGCGCTTCGACCATTTCGGCACGTGTAACACCTTCAATCTCCACGTGTCCGTCGTGCTCGACAATCGAGTACGTCATGCCGACCTCCCATTGCTCGCGCTGTAGCAAGTGTAGCATCGATGGAATACCGCCTCACTTGTTACAGTACGCCAGTTCCTGTGGTCGCCCCACGTTGCCCACCGCTTCGATCTGAGCGGCGCATGCCCTAGCGGTAGGGATAACGCCGGACCTAGTCCTCACCTTGTCTGGGGGGTTGCTCGTGTGCACTCCCCATCAGGGGCAGGGTGGCGGGGACGAGCCCATTCTCGGCTATTGCGTGTTAGGAATGCGGAGTCGCCATCACACCCGGTGACCTGACGAATGGACGGTCCAACGTGTTCGTAACAGTCATTCACCGCATCCACGACCCCGCAGGCTTCCAGGCCGCCGAGGCCAAAGCGATCGAAGCTGGGCTTCCTGCCAACTTCGCGCTGCCGATCAATGCACTCACCAACGATCGCGACTTCGGAGTCTGCATCTGGGAAGGCGCATCGATCGACGCCGTGCGCGAGGTAGTCGAGGGTTCCGTCGGCCCATGGGCCAACAGCGAGTACTACGAGATGAACGTAGATGGCCTCAGCCCACAGCTGGGCAACTAGTCGCCAGCTAGTCAGCCGATCGCGTCGGGGCGGTCCTGGCCCGGTCAGCCAGCCAGAGGCAGTACGAACCAGGCGATGCAGATGAAGTGGCAGGTCGCCCCGACGATGGTGCAGGCGTGGAACACCTCGTGGTAGCCGAACACCCCCGGCCGCGGATTCGGCTTCTTGATGGCGTAGACCACAGCACCGGCCGAGTAGGCCAGGCCTCCGATCGCCAGTAGGGCGAACCCCGCTGGACCGAGCGCCCGATACAGCTGCGGAAGCACGATAACGGCGGCCCACCCCACCACCACATAGGGCAGAGCGATCACCCACTTGGGAGCATCCAGCCACACCTGACGAAGCGTGATCCCGACGATGGCCCCTCCCCACACGATCACCAAGAGCGTCGTCCGGGCCCATCCGGTCAGGGCGATGCCAGCCACCGGCGTATAGGAGCCGGCGATGGCGATGAAGATGGTCGAGTGATCGGCCCGCCGCATTCGTCGTCGGCCAACTGGTCCCCAGGTATGGCGGTGGAACAGGGCACTCACCCCGAACAGCAGTGAGATGGCGCAGGCGTAGATCAGACAGAGCAACTTCGACGACAAGGTGGGGGCGTCCCACACCAGCCACGCCCCGGACACCAATGACACGAAGAAGGCGATCTCGTGGAGGACGCCCCTCAGCCGGGGCTTGACGAGACCTTCCGCATCTTCGTCCTCGTCGTCGATATCCGTCAGGTACTGCTCGCTGGCCGAAGTCATGCCGGGATCTCCACATCAGCCGATGCCACATCCACGAACCGTCCAAGGATGCGGCGGCCGACACCCTCGACCCGAAGTGCCTCCGCCTCGGTCAGCTCGACCCCATCGGGCAGGAGCGGGCGCCATGCCTCAGCCAGCACCAGGTCGATCTCGAGGTGGAACTGGAAGCCGTAGGCATGGGACCCGTAGCGGAACGCCTGGTTGGGAAAAGATCGGGTTGCAGCCAGGTGCACCGCGTCCTCAGGTAGGGAGAACGTGTCCTGGTGCCAGTGCACGCAGGGGACCGATGTACCCGACAGCCCGTTGTACTCCGGACCGAGCACTGGGTCTCGTCGACCGTCGGCGGTGAGCTCCACCCAGCCGGCTCCGACCTCCTCGGCTGGCCCAGTCGTGACATCGGCCCCCAACGCTGCGGCCAACTGCTGGGCACCCAGGCACACACCCAGAACCGGAAGCCGCGCCCCGACGGCCGAGCGCATCAGCACCCGCTCTGCAGCCAGCCACGGATACTGATCGTCATCATGGACACCCATCGGTCCACCCAACACGATCAGCCCACCGAGGGAATCGACGGGGGGAAGCCGCTCGCCGAGGTCGAGGCGGACCACGTCGGCGACCTCGCCACGTTCGGCCAGTACCCGCAGAATCGCTCCCGGGCCTTCGTGGGCCACATGCTGCAGGATCGCCCATGTGCGACCCGTACGACTGCGTGGCCCAGACATCACTATGCCGTGTTCACCACGTGGAACGCCTCGGCCAGGCGCCCCTCGGGGAGACCGGCAGCCAGTGCCGTCCCGCCCATCCAACCCCGCAGCAGCTCGTCGAGGTGCTCGCCGTCGCCCACCTGGCTGGCGTGCGATTTGAGCGCGCCCAGCTTGCGCTCGTAGACGTCGGTGGTGTCCACCACCCGATTGGACCGTTCGGTGGTCATGAGCCACAGCTCGGGGACGGTGTGGGGCTCGAGCCCCTCTTCGAGGAGCTCGGGGAAGGCGAACGGGTTCCGAGCATCGGGGTAGACGGCACAGGCCGTGGCCTCACCAGTGGCCAGATGGTCCGGGTGACTGGCGTAGATGCGGGCCCAGTTCCGGTCCGGCGACTGAGTAACGACCCGATCGGGCCGGATCAGACGAATCACCCGGGAGATGGCGGCCCGCAGCTCCAGGCTGGCGGTGACCCGCCCATCGGCGAACCCGAGAAAGGTGACATCGGTGACGCCCACCGCCCTGGCGGCCAGCAACTGCTCCTCGCGGCGGATAGCAGCCATCTCGACGCGAGTGATCGAGTGGTCGGAGCCCCCGGCATCACCATCAGTGACGATGCAGTAGGAGACCTCGATCCCCCGGCTCGTCCACACGGCCACCGAGCCAGCCGCTCCGAAGTCGACGTCGTCGGGGTGGGCGGTGACCACCAGGATGCGCTCGACGACGGTGGACCCGTCGTCAATGGTCATCGGTTCAGCACTGTCGGGCATGAGGACTCCTGGTCAGGATGTTGTGGAAGGCGGCTAGGCGGTAGCCCGGCCCCGGTCTACCTGCTCAGGCCTTCTCGGGTGTCCACGCCGCCAGGTCGGCGAGGCGGGGGACGTTCGAGAACATTTCGACGATCGGCATACGTACGCCGATGCGGGTCTGAATCCGCTCGATCTCGAGCACCTGGTTCCACTGCACGAGCGAAACCACCAGTCCGGCCGATCCAGCCCGGGCGGTACGGCCCGAGCGGTGCAGGTAGGCCTTGTGATCTTCCGGCGGATCGAAGTGGACGACGATGTCGACGGCATCGATGTGCAGGCCGCGGGCCGCCACGTCGGTCGCCACCAGCACATGGAGCTTGCCCTCGGTGAAGTCCTTCAGGGTCCGCTCCCGGTTGGCCTGACGGAGGTCGCCGTGGATGGCCCCGGCCCGGACGCCTTCCTTCTCCAACTGCTCCACCAGGCGGTCGGCGCCGTGCTTGGTCCGTACGAAGACCAACGCCTTGTCCGCACTGCGGCAGACAGCGGCACACACCTTGACCCGGTCCATCTGATGGACGGCGAGGAATCGGTGCTCCATGGCCTCGACCGTGGTCGAATCCGAGGCCACCTCATGGAGGACCGGATCGGTCAGGTAGCGGCTGACCAGTCGGTCGACAGCACCATCGAGGGTGGCCGAGAAGAGGAGCGTCTGGTGCTCGCGCTCCAGGCGGCGCAGCACCCACTCGACCTGGGGCATGAACCCCATGTCCGCCATGCGGTCGGCCTCGTCGAGGACCAGTGTCTCGATGTCGGCCACCGACAGCTCGCCGCGGTCGCCCAAGTCGATCAGTCGACCAGGGGTGGCGATGATGATGTCCACGCCGCGACGCAGCTTCTTGACCTGGCGCTCGATGTCGGCACCGCCGTACACGGCGACAACACGTAGCCCGGCCGCCTCGGCCAGCGGCTCGAAGACCTCGCTCACCTGCACGGCCAACTCGCGGGTGGGGACCAGTACTAGGGCTCGGGGACGACCGGGCTCGGTGGCCGGGGACGCCATGGTGCGCTGCAGGAGCGGCACGCCGAAGGCAAGCGTCTTGCCCGATCCGGTCTTGGCCTTTCCGCAGACGTCCCGGCCGGCCAGTGCGTCCACGACGGTCATGGCCTGGATGGCGAAGGGGGCGTGGATGCCCTGCTCCTCCAGTGCGGCACAGATGGCGGGATCGACGCCGAGTTCGGCGAAAGACGGCTGGATTTCGGCGGCATCGGTACCTGCATCGGCATCGGGACCTGCGTCAGCCTGGGTGCCCTCAAGGGCGCGATCCGAAGGATCGAGGATAGTGGTCATGGGGTGTTGAAGCTCTCTCTCATCGTTCAGCGACGGCCGTGGCCGACCGTCAGCGCCGTGCCAGTCACGGTCGCGTCCGGGCCCGCCTCGGGCCATCGTCCCAGTCGAACTCAGCGACCAGGGGACGGAGATGAGGAAGACCCCGGTGGCGGGCACTCGCCCGACCACAACATTCAGTCTACCGTTCGAGGGCCCTCAGTCCAGGGCGGTCGCCCCCGTGAGGCCTCAGCCCCGGGTGGATCAGGTGGCCGACGGCTCCCGATAGACCTCGGCACCCGCCTCGCGGAACTCGGTGGACTTCTCTTTCAGGCCGATCTCGACGGCCGTGGCCAGGTCCATGCCCTTCTGCTCGGCATAGTCGCGGACGTCCTGGCTGATGCGCATCGAGCAGAACTTCGGACCGCACATCGAGCAGAAGTGCGCCGTCTTGGCTGGGGCGGCGGGCAGGGTCTCGTCGTGATACGACCGGGCCGTTTCCGGGTCCATGGCCAAGTTGAACTGGTCCTCCCACCGGAACTCGAACCGAGCCTTGGACAAGGCGTCGTCCCAGTCCTGGGCCCCAGGATGTCCCTTGGCCAGGTCGGCGGCGTGGGCGGCGATCTTGTAGGCGATCATCCCCTGCTTCACGTCATCGAGGTTGGGCAGGCCCAGGTGCTCCTTGGGGGTGACGTAGCAGAGCATGGCCGTGCCAGCCATGCCGATGACTGCGGCCCCGATGGCCGAGGTGATGTGGTCATAGCCCGGGGCAACGTCCACCGTCAGCGGCCCCAGTGTGTAGAACGGGGCGTCGTGGCAGACCTCTTTTTGGAGGGTGACGTTCTCCACGATCTTGTGGAGCGGCACGTGGCCCGGCCCCTCGATCATGACCTGGACGTCGTGGCGCCAGGCCACCTCGGTGAGCTCGCCCAACGTCGACAGCTCAGCGAACTGGGCCTCGTCGTTGGCATCGGCGATGGAGCCCGGGCGCAGGCCGTCGCCCAACGAGAAGGCCACGTCGTAGGCGGCCATGATCTCGCAGATCTCCTCGAACCGGGTGTAGAGGAAGTTCTCCTCGTGGTGGGCTAGGCACCACGCAGCCATGATCGATCCGCCTCGGCTGACGATGCCGGTCATCCGCTTCGCCGTCATGGGCACATAGCGCAAGAGCACCCCGGCGTGGATGGTGAAGTAGTCCACCCCCTGCTCGGCCTGTTCGATCAGCGTGTCCCGGTAGAGGTCCCAGGTGAGCTCTTCGGGGGCGCCGTCCACCTTCTCCAGGGCCTGGTAGATCGGCACGGTCCCGATGGGTACCGGCGAGTTCCGCATGATCCACTCGCGCGTGGTGTGGATGTCCGGGCCGGTCGACAGGTCCATCACCGTGTCCGCGCCCCACCGGGTGGCCCAGGTCAGCTTCTGCACTTCTTCCTCGATCGAGGAGGAGACAGCCGAGTTGCCGATGTTGGCGTTCACCTTCACCAGGAACTTGGCCCCGATGATCATCGGCTCCGACTCAGGATGGTTGATGTTGGCCGGGAGGATGGCCCGCCCGGCGGCTATCTCGTCTCGTACCAGCTCGGCCTGCACGCCCTCGCGGGTGGCCACGAAGGCCATCTCTGGGGTGATCTCCCCCTTGCGGGCGTAGTGCAACTGCGTCACCGGGGTCCCGGTCGAGCGCAGCGGGCTGCGACCGTCGAGAGGGAACGCCTCTGGACCGTCGCCGGCGCGACGCAGGGCGGCCCGGCCGTCATCGCGTCGGTTGACCGGCCGGCCCTCGTACTCCTCGACGTCTCCTCGCGAGGTGATCCACGGGCGGCGCAGGGCGGGCAGACCAACGGTGGGGACAGAGCCCGGGCCCGACGTGTCATACAGGCGCACCGGCGGGTTCGGGGTTGCTCCGTTGCGGGCTGGCGAGTCGGAGAGCGCTACTTCGATGAACGGGACTCGGAGCCCATCAGGGCCGTCCACGTAGACCTTGGATCGGTTGTGCGCGCCCTCGGTGGCCGAGGTGCTGGGGTCGGAAGATGTCGTCGAGTCAGTCATGGTGGTCGTCCCTTCGAACGGATCGCTGCCTGAGTCTTCCACGATGGCCACCCCGGTGGATTTCCAGGTGTGCCATCGTGGGGAGGTACCGACCATTCAAGTGGCCCACGCAGCCGGACCGAGCAGTCCCGAGGTGGCCACCATCCCTTCCAGAGGAGCCACCATGGGAGCACTCAACGCCGGAGACGCCGCCCCTACTTTCACCCTTCCTGACCAGGACGGGAAGCCCGTCTCACTGGCGGACTTCGCCGGCCGCCAGTTCGTCGTCTACTTCTACCCGAGGGACGACACTCCGGGCTGCACCAAGGAGGCTTGTCAGTTCAACGAGAACTTGACCGCCTTCAACAAGGCGAAGGTCCCGATCCTCGGTGTGTCTGCTGACTCCGCCGAGAAGCACCGCAAGTTCCGGGAGAAGTACGGCCTGAAGATCACCCTGTTGACCGATGCCGACCATGCCGCAGGCGAGGCCTTCGGAGCCTGGGGCGAGAAGACCATGTACGGCAAGAAGGTGATCGGCGTCATCCGCTCGACCTTCCTGATCGGAGCCGACGGCACCATCATCCGTTCCTGGTACTACGTCAAGGCCGACGGGCACGCGGCAAAGGTGCTGGCCGAAATCCAGGGCTAGGTTCGCCAGCTTGGTGAGATGGATGTAGTGAAAGAGACACATCCGCACCGGACCTCCGAACCGGATGCAACCTCTCGTCTCTCGGCTGAGCGACCGCATCCCGGTCTTCTCTGTCCTGGGGTCAGCGTTTTTCGTCTCCGGTCGTAGCCCGGCGACGTCTTGGGTTGGCGGTATGGGCTGGCGGTATGGGCTGGCGGTATGGGCTGGACGGCTCGCGGACTGGCCTCGGACAGTCGCTCGGCCTCGGTGCCGGCCTGGCCTGGCCTGGCCTGGCCTGGCCTGGTGCTGCAGGAAACACCACTGGCTGAACCACTTATGGAAACACTGGCCTCTGTGGTATCGGATCAGATAACGCTCCAGCGCCGATTCCTGCCAACGCCCACCGACATGGGAGATGGCGACCTTTTTGGATGGGGGCTTCGCCGGCGGCCACCTTCTTGGACATGCGATGGGTGGACTCGGTGACCGTCAGGGGAGACACGGCCGGCCAGCACGGAGAGGTCCTCGAACCACGACCCCTGGTGGTTGATCTCGGCGAAGGTGACCGACGGATTGAATCGGGCCCAGGACTTGAACCGGAGGAATCCGACGGGACATCTCACCAAGCTGGCGAACCCGTCCAGGGCTGACCGTCCCGGAGTCTCCGGCTGGGGGCCGCCAACCCGTTAGCGCTCTTGGCGGCTCTCTTGGTGGGCCGGACACCACCACGAGGTGCGCCCACCCACCGTCGATTTCGTGAGTGGGCACCCATCTTTCGGGCAGATGCCGCCAACGTGCCGTTCCTCCATCAGATCGCCCATATGCGAGCCGCCGCGGGCGGTCAGATCGACCAGGGTGCGCACCAGGGTGCGGTGCAATCGTCGGACCTCGACCGAAGTGAGCGAACCAGCCGGACGCAGTGGAGACAGCCCGGCCCGCCAGAGCACTTCATCCGCAATCAGATTGCCCACACCGGACAATCTGGACTGATCGAGAAGCCGGGCCTTGAGCGGAGCCGAGGTCCCAGCCAGGGCTGCCGCCAGCCCGGCTGCACCGACCGAAGAGGCGTCCGGGCCCATGCCGGATACGTCCGGGTCCAGGGACACCCCGCCGAGGCGACGCGGATCGTGGATCACCATCCGCCCGCCGTCGGCGAAGGTGACCGCCCACCGCTCCCAAATCTGCTGGCGTCGGGTCGGTGCATACAGGAGCTGACCTATGGCGTCGTCCCCGTCGACCAGGAGAGTGCCAGTCATCCCGAATCGAACTCCGATCACCGGACCAGTAGCGACATCGGCATCGGCATCGGCATCGAGCAGCAGGAGCTTGCCGATCCTGCGAGCTGCGACGAACTGTCTGCCCACCAGGATCCCCTCGAGCAGCGGCCCCGAGGCGGCGCCCTTCAAGAACCAGTCGTCAGGTGAAGCGACCGACTCGATCATCCGGCCGAGCGTCTGCTCGGCCAGAATCCGGTAGCTCTCCACCTCGATCATCTCGGGCATCCGACGAGGGTACCCAACGCAACGCCACGCCACGCCACGCCGGGCACCAGCAGCACCTGGGACGGACAGTAGGGTGTCCCCCATGCCGCCCGAGAAGCCGCACTGGACAGAACTCCTCACCGAAGTCGTCACCTCCGGCCTGTGTACGGGGTGTGCGGCGTGCGTGGTGGCGTGCCCCTACGACGTCCTTTCCTACGACGACACCGGTGGCAAGTACAAGCCGTTCCACGTCGACGCCGACGGCGGCCCGGACAGCTGCACCCATGGGGTCAAGGGCTGCACCATGTGCACCCGGGCCTGCCCACGCTTCCGCCTGTGGGAGCCGGAGATCGACACCCACCTGCACGGACGGGAGCGCACCGACGAAGAGGTGGCCGGTATCTCCTCGGACGTACTGCTGGTCCGGGCCACCGACCCCGAGGTCCACACGGCAGGCCAGGACGGCGGTCTGGTCTCGGCCATGCTCATCTGGGCGCTCGAGCACGATGTCATCGATGCCGCCCTGGTGTCCGATCTCGAAGGTGACGGATCGACGTGGAAGGCCAAGCCCACCGTGGCGACCACCCGTGCACAGGTGCTGGCTGCCGCCGGATCTCGCTATACCTACTCGGCCAATCCCCTGGCCTACCCAGAAGCCATCGCCGGGGGTGCGGAGCGGATCGCTCTGGTCGGCATGGGCTGTCAGGCCTCGGCGCCGCCGATGATGCAGGCCCGCAAGGCCGGAAAGATCGCCCGGCGCCTGTCGCTGACGATCGGTCTGCTCTGCTCGAAGACCTTCGACGATGCCATCTTCCCCGAGCTGTTCGAGGCCAAGTACGGGATTGCCCGAGCCGACATCACCAAGATGAACATCAAGGGTGTCTTCCAGGTCTGGACCAAGGACGGCGAGTTTCACGAGATTCCCCTCAAAGAAGCCCATGCCTGGACCCGTGAGGGCTGTACTTCGTGCCCGGACTTCGCGGCCGAGCATGCCGACATCTCCACTGGGGGAATCGGCTCGTTCAATGACTGGACGCTCACCATCGTCCGCACGGACAAGGGCCGTGACCTGCTGCAGGGAATGATCGCGGATGGATCGGTCGAGACGCGCCCCGGCGACGATGACCCTGCCGCCATCGCCCTCCTCCAACGCCTGTCCAAGGTGAGTCGAAAGCGCTGGCCCGAGACGGCAGTGCCGATGCCTCGGCGCATGCCTGCCGCCACCTGAGCGGGCCCAGGCTCGACGGTCCTGCACCCCAGTGGCCACATCGGGCTCGGAGGCCGACGGGGTACAAATACCCCCTACTCCGTGAGCCGACGCAGGCGTAGGGTGGGGGCCTGGTGGATGATCGTCGTTTTTTCGCTGCACTAGGTCGGTTCACGGTCCGATTCCGATGGCTGATGGTCGTGGGGTGGGCGATCGTCACCTTCGCCTTGGTGGTCGGGCTGCCCTCGCTCTCGAGTGTGGCCAAGAGCGGTGACTCCGAGTTCCTGCCGACCTCGGAGCCGAGCGTGCAGGCCGCCGCCCTAGCTGCACCGTTCCAGTCGAGGACCACGTCCCAGGCCGTGTTGGTCGCCGCTTCTACTTCAGGACCGCTGACCGCGGCCGACCGTGCCGCCATAGCGAGGGTCCAAGGAGCCATCGCCGTGCTCCCCCGGGTCACCGGGGTGCACGATCAGGGAACGTCGGCCGATGGCCGAGCCAGCCAAACCGTGGTCGAGCTCGCCATTCCTCGATCGTCCAGCGGCACCCAGGCCGCACACACCATCGCCGCCATCCGTGCCGCCATCAGCGCACCTATCGGCACCCCGGGACACCCGTCATCGCTGGCCATCCACCTCACCGGACCGGCCGCCCAGGCCATCGACCGGCAGTCCCAGCAGACCAAGACCCAGAAGCTCACGGAGATCCTGTCGGTCCTGTTCATCGTCCTCCTCCTCCTCTTGACCTTTCGGGCGCTGCTGGCCCCGATCGTGGCGCTGCTCCCTTCCGCCGTCGCCCTCATCGCCGTCGAGCCACTCATCGCGGCGTCGACCCATCTCGGCGTACAGGTGTCCGACCTGACCCCGATACTGCTGGTGGTGGTGCTACTCGGTGCCGGCACCGACTACGGGCTCTTCTTGATCTTCCGGGTCCGCGAGGAGATCCGGAGGGGCCTGGCTCCCCACGATGCCGTCGCCTTTTCGCTGGCCAAGGTGGGTGAGTCGATCACCTTCTCCGGCTTGACGGTCATCGCCGCCCTGTCGACCGTGGTCATCGCCACCTTCGGTCTCTACAAGGGCTTTGGCCCAGCCCTGGCCATCGGCATCGCCATGGCCCTGCTCACCAACCTGACCCTGCTACCGGCCCTGCTGGCCATCTTCGGGAAAGCGGTCTTCTGGCCCCACGTACCTGTGGCGGGTCAGACCAAGCGAGGGATGTGGGGACAGGTGGCCAGCCGAGTGGTGAGCCGTCCGCTCGTCACCCTGGTGGCCGGTGTGGTCCTCCTGGTCGGCTTGGCCCTGTCCCTGCTCGCCTACGCACCTACCGGCTTCGGGAGCCAAACCTTGCCTGCTGCCTCGGACTCGGCCAAGGGGCAGACCCTGCTGGTTGCCCACTATCCAGCCGCAGCGGCAGACCCGACCAACGTGCTGTTCCGGCTTCCGGAGTCGGTGTGGAGCGATCCATCCGTGCTCGAGAAGGCCGCAGACGGCCTACGGGCCTCAGGCCAGTTCTCCTCGGTCACCGGGGCGCTCGATCCGAACGGCACCGCTGTCACTCCCACAGACCTGGCCTCCGCCCATCGTCAGATGGAGGGATATGGACCTCCCGGGGCCTTGCCCGTGACGCCTCCCGACACCTTCGTCGGAACATCGACCGCTTACGAGGCCTTCAAGGCATCGCCTCAGTTCATCAGCGCAGATGGTCGAACCGCGCTCTTCCAGACCGCTCTGGTTGCCGGCGCGTCAGGTAGCACTGCGGCGGCATCTGCCATGCCGGACATCCGTACTGCCGTCGACGGCGTCGCCCGGGAGATCGGGGCCACCCGGGCTGGGGTGGATGGCTACGCGGCCGTGGCTGCTGATGTCGGCACCCTCTCGACCAACGACCTGATCCGGATCATCCCGATCGTCATGCTGGTCCTCGGACTCCTGTTGGCGGTCGTGCTTCGCAGCCTGATCGCCCCGCTGTACCTGGTGGCCAGCGTCGCACTCTCCTACCTGGCATCACTCGGCTTTGCCGTGCTCATCTTCGTCATCATCGGTGGACAGGACGGGATCAACTTCGTGCTGCCCTTCTTCATGTTCATCTTCATCATGGCCCTCGGCCAGGACTACAACATCCTGGTCATGACCAGGATCCGCGAGGAGGCGCACCACGCCCCGATCAAGATTGCCGTCCGCACTGCCGTCGAGTCCACCGGAACCACGGTCACCTCGGCCGGCCTCATCTTGGCCGGCACCTTCGGAGTGCTCACCGCCACCGGAGACACGCAGGTAGTAGAGATCGGGGTCGGCCTCGCCGCCGGCATCCTCCTCGACACGTTCGTGGTCCGCACGCTGCTGGTGCCCTCCGCCGCCGTGCTGCTCGGGCGCTGGAACTGGTGGCCCTCGCGCCTGTCCCACGAGGACCGTGACCACGGCTCTCTGGTCCCCGACCCGGATTGGCTGACCGAGCACCCGGCGGGTGGGCATGGAGCGGTCGATGGACCGCTGGAACCGAGTACGGTGATCGGGCGTGGCCAAGCGACCCCAACCCACTGAACGACCGACGGTGGTCCTACTGGTCCGTCATGGCCGGACCCCGACGACCGGACAGGTCCTGCCCGGCCGTGCCGCTGGCCTCCACCTGTCGGAAGAAGGGCTCGCTCAGGCCGAAGCCGTAGCCGATCGGATCGGGGCACTCGCTGGCGGCAAGCACGGCGGCCCCGTGGCCGTCTATGCCTCGCCCCTGGAGCGGACCACCGAAACGGCGAGGCCGATTGCTCGTCGGCTCGGCCTGCGAGTGCGTTCCGAGCGGGGCCTGCTCGAATGCGACTTCGGCGAATGGACGGGTGGCAAGTTGGCTGACCTGGCCAAGAAGCCCGAATGGACGACCGTGCAGCGCAATCCCAGTGGATTTCGCTTTCCCGGTGGTGAGTCCTTCATCGAAATGCAGGCCCGCATGACCTCGGCCCTGGCCCGCCTGGTGGAGCGTCACCGCGGGGAGACCATCGTGGCGGTGTCACACGCCGATCCGATCAAGGCAGTGGTAGCCCAAGCCGCCGGCACACCGCTCGATCTCTTCCAGCGGCTGACGGTTGCCCCGTGCTCGGTGTCGGCCCTGGCGTACACCGGGGTCGGTCCCTTCGTGCTCACCGTCAACTCGACCGATTCGCTGACCGCCCTGGCCATCGCATGAGAAGCAGCCGCATGAGAAGCAGCCGCATGAGAAGCAGCCGCATGACGACCAGGGCCACGAGCCGCCCGTCGACGATCCTGGAGTCCGCTGTGGGCTGCCACGCGAGCAAGGACAACGCATGACCGATGCCTTCGACCTGTCAGCCGACCGGATGTGCTTGGGCACAGTGGGCCCCGTGGGCAGTCGGCTGTTCCTGATCCAGTGTCGCCAAGGTGGGACCCTCTTGACGTTGAAGATCGAGAAGCAGCAGGTGGGCGCCATGGGCGAACTGCTGGCCCGGGTGATCAAGGACCAGCAGCGTCCCGGCCATCTGCCCGATGATCAGGCGCTCGAGGAGCCGACCGAGCCGGCCTGGGCCATCGGGACGATCGGTGTCTCCTTCGATGATGCCGAGGACCGGGTGGTACTGGTCATCGAGGAACTGATCCCCGAAGGGGAGGTAGGCGCCATCGCTCGGGTATCGATCACCCGCGAGCAGGCCGCCGCATTCGCCATTCAAGCCACCCGCCTGGTGGAGTCCGGTCGGCCCCCCTGCCCGCTGTGCGGCTCACCACTCGATCCATCTGGACACGAATGCCCCAGGACGAACGGCCACCGTCCGCCGGCCGTGTGAGCGGCTGGCAGCCAGGGACTGGGCCGAGCCTCGATGAGGCTGCCCGTCTGCTGGCCACCTGCGAACTGACCATCGAAGGCCGGCTCCCGTGGAGCTCGAACTTGACGTTCCTGGTGAGCTTGGAAGGCACCGACACCCCAGGAGAAGCCGATGGCCCGGACAGGGGTGGACCGGTCCAGGCCGTCTACAAGCCACACCAAGGGGAGCAGTCCCTGTGGGACTTCCCCGACGGGCTCTACCGTCGAGAGGTGGCCGCCTACGTCCTGTCCGAGGCGCTGGGCTGGGGAGTGGTCCCACCCACGGTCGTCCGCCAGGAGGCTCCGTTCGGTCCTGGATCCCTGCAGCTGTTCATCGAGTCCGACTACGAACAGCACTACTTCACCCTCCTCGAGGAGGGAGGCCGCGAAGACGAGCTCAAGGTCTTCTGCGCCTTCGACGTGGTGGCTAACAATGCCGACCGCAAGAGCGGCCACGTGCTGTATGCATCGGACGGGCGGCTGTGGGGCATCGACCACGGACTCTGCTTCCACAGCCAGCACAAGCTGCGCACGGTGATCTGGGACTTTGCTGACGAAGCGGTCCCCGAGGCGCTCGTTTCCGATCTCCAGCGGTTCGTAGCCGCCGGTCTGCGCGACGACCTCGCTGCCCTGCTGTCGGACGCGGAGGCCGAGGCGATGCTGGAGCGGGCGGCAGCCCTGGCTGGCGTCGGTTACTTCCCGGAACCGATAGGGGACCGCCCTCCCTATCCGTGGCCCCTGGTCTGAACCACGGCGGTCCCCGGCCTGCGGCCACTGACCGATTGACGCGCCACGATGCCCGTCGGTCAGCGTCGGCGGCCGGTCCCTCCCACCCCGGGCACGAGCTGTACCCGCAGGTCCCCCTGGATCGATTGGATGACAGCCGCTCCCAGGCGTGCTCCCCCTCCAGGGGTCAGGTGGATCCCGTCAGGAGTCCGGATGTTCACCTCGGCCCCAGACCGGTCCGGGAGGTAGGCGACGAATGCGCCGGTCTTGTCGCCGAGGGAGGGGACCGAGGACAGGTACTTCGCCCCTGCTCCCACCTGTGCGACCTGTGCCTGGACAAGACCGTCCAGGTGCTTCAGCTGAGCATCGAGCCCCGGGTCTTGCATGGGGGGCATCCCGACCCACAGCACGTGTGCACCTGCGGCGTTGGCTGACGCGATGAACGCCGCCACCCGAGCCGAGTACTCGGCATCCCATCCAGGCTGCCCGAACTGGAGGCTTCCACCCGGCGTCACCAGTCCCTGAGGGTCGTTGGCCCCCATCATGACCACCACCAGCTGCGGCTGCTGGTTGGCCAGGTCGACCTTGAGCTCGGCAGGCCAGTTGAAGTAGTCGGGCCGCGAAAGCCCGGTGTCGATCTGGCCATCCAAATAGCTGGCCACATTTCCATAAGAAGCGAGCGCGTTGACCAGAGGTTGTCCGAGGTCGAGTCCGACCGAGTCACCGATGACCAGCACCCGCAACGGAGTCGCTGGTGTCGGGTGGTAGTTGAGAAGCGGCAACGTCGTCGGTGTAGGTGTGCCGCTGGTGGCGGGCAGTGGCTTGGACTTGGCCCGATGGGTACGGATGGCCAGTTGTGGGCCGCCGCCGGGGGTGCGGCCGAACGCTTCGTCGGTCCAGCCGACCACGTTGTCGAGCCCCAACGTTCGGCTCAAGGCTGCCACCGGGCCGGTCACGTCCAAGGAGACCGTGCGGCGCCCGCCCAACGGGGACGCCTTAGCTGCCCGCTGCAGACTCGGAGCATCCAACAGGAACCACAGCCCGAAGCAGACCGCCCCGATGAACAGCACCCGGGTCCAGGGAACCCCCCGAAAGGGCAGATGCTCCCAGAACGAGTGGTCGCGGCTGCCCATGGGTCCGATCCGAGGCTGGCGCTCGGTCGACGGCGAACTCGTGTCGCCTTCGGCGACAGACCAGTCATAGGGAACTGCCGGCTCGACCGAGGGGTCGGGGCTCGAGGGACGGGAGCGGAGGCGCACGATCAGAACCGGTAGTAGATGAAGGGGGCCACACCCTGGGGCCCGAGTGTCGTGATGGCGAGTAGCACCAGTCCCAGTATGCCTCCTTGGATCACCGGACGGCGGTCGGCGAATCCGCGCTGCACCACGGCCAGCCAGTTGTCCGGCAGGTACTGGCTGGCGATGCCGATACCGATGGCGGCCACGGCTAAGGGGGTGACCAGGGGCGATGATCCCCAGCCCACCACCAGCCGGCTCAGCATGGCAAACGCGTTGCCGAGTGTGTCGGCCCGGAAGAACAACCACCCCAAGCAGACGACCTGGAACGTCACGAACTGGGCCCAGGCGATCCGGGCCCGTCCCTCCGGCTCGCCAGGCAGTCCCTTGGCCACCCGGACTGCTCGCCGCCGCCTGCCGATGATCTGGCCTACCCCGTGGTAGGCACCCCAGATCACGAACGTCCAGGACGCCCCGTGCCACAGGCCACCGAGCACCATGGTGACCAGGAGGTTCAGCGAGACACGTGCTTCGCTCCCGTGGTTGCCCCCTAGTGGGATGTAGAGATAGTCGCGGAGCCAGAACGAGAGGGTGATGTGCCAGCGCCTCCAGAAGTCCTGGAGATCGATCGCCGTATAGGGCCGGCGGAAGTTGACCGGGAACCGAAAGCCCATCAGCAAAGCCAGCCCGATGGCGATATCGGTATACCCACTGAAATCGGCGTAGATCTCGACGGCGTACCCCCATATGGCAAAGAGCACCTCGAGGGCAGAGTGCTGGTGGGGATTGGCGAAGACCGGGTCGACGACATGGGCCGACAGGTACGACGAAAGCACCACCTTCTTGGCCAGTCCGGCAACGATGAGCCAGAACGCCTCCACGTAATGGACGTCTCGCGGGTCGCGCATGGCCCGGATCTGCGGAAGGAGCTCGGTGCCACGGACGATGGGGCCGGCGATCAAGTGAGGGAAGAAGGCCAGATAGACGGTCATATCGATAGCCCGGGCAGGGCGGAGCGTGCCCCGGTAGATGTCGACGACGTAGCTGATGGCCATGAAGGTGAAGAACGAGATACCGATAGGCAGGGTCACCGCCATCAGCGGCAACGGGCGGCCGAGCCCGAGGGCATGGGTGACATTGTCGACGTTGAGGGCCACGAAGCCGTAGTACTTGAACCACACCAGGAGGCCCAGCAACAACCCCAAGGTGGCCCACAGCATCGCCCGTCGTCGTGCGCCCGTGGCCGGGTGGATCAGGCGACCACCGAGGAAGGCGATGGCGGTGGAGAGCGCCAGGAGGAAGATGAACCGCCAGTCCCACCAGGCGTAGAAGACGTAGCTCGCCACCACCATGAATGCCTTCCACGGTCCCGCGTACGGGACGAGCAACCACTGCACCGTGAAGACCACGGCGAAGAAGATGGCGAAGTCGATGGTGGGAAAGAGCACGTGAACTTCATTCGGGCTGAAGGCGAACAGGAAAGGCGCCGGCTGATAGCGCTGGAGCGGACACTACCCGGTCACCTCAACCGCCCTGGTGATGTCCACCAGCGCCCACGACCTACCGCGGAAAGCGACACGACCCGCAGCCGAAGCCACGGGTCGTGATCGATACATCTGGGATTGCTGTCCACCGGCCGAGGCCGGTGGTGATCCTCAGGTCAGCTGCGGGCCTGGAGGGCCTCGATCAACTTCGGGATCACCTTATGGACATCGCCCACGATGCCCAGATCGGCGACCTGGAAGATCGGAGCGTCCTGGTCCTTGTTGATGGCCAAGATGTTCTTCGAGTTCTTCATGCCCACCATGTGCTGGGTGGCTCCCGAGATACCACAGGCCATGTAGACGGTGGGCTTCACCGTCTTGCCGGTCTGGCCGACCTGGTGCGAGTAGGGCACCCATCCAGCATCCACGATGGCGCGGCTGGCACCGGCGGCACCGTGCAGGAGTCCGGCGAGCTGCTCGATCAGGACATAGTTCTCCTTTTCGCCCAGTCCCCGTCCTCCAGACACGACCACTGCGGCCTCGTCCAACTTCGGACCGGTCCGCTCCTCGACATGGCGAGCCACGATGCGCGCGGCGTTGGAGGCACCGGTGTCCGGGGCAGGGGCAGCGGCCACTGCGGCCGGTGCGCCGCCGGACGGCTCCGCGGCAAACGACTTGGCCCGGATGACGAAGATCCCCGGTCCTTCCGCGGTGAAGCGTGTCGTGAGGATCTCCGCACCACCGAAGATGGCGTGCTGGCTGGCCAGTCCACCGTCGGACTCGGTGAGGTCGATGACGTTGGTCAGCACCGGGCGGTCGAGCTTGACCGAGAGGCGACCAGCCACATCACGACCGTCATACGTGGCCGGAAGCAGGACGGCGTCAGGGCCGGTGCCCGCAGCGACAGCGGCGGCAATGGATGCGGCCACCGGGGAACCCGGCAGCGCGCCCCCCAGGTCGCCCACATCGTGGACGGTGGTGGCTCCGTACTCACCCAGAGTGCCGGCGGCAGTTGCCCCGTCACCCCAGACGACGGCCTCGACCGTGTCGGCCAGCGTGCGTGCCTGGCTGATGAGTTCGAGGGAAGTGGTGGTGGGGGCTCCGTCGACTACTTCGGCGACAACCCAGATCTTGGCGATAGTCATGTTCGTGTTCTCCTGTACCGGGCCTAGATGACTTTGAGCTGCTCGAGGAACTCGATCACCCGCAGGTGACCTTCGCCCTCGTCGACGACGATCTCACCAGCGGCCCGCGCCTCGGCGGGGGCGACTTCGGTGATCTCCTGGCGAGAACCGGCCACTCCGACCTGTCCGGCATCGAGGCCGAGATCGGCGATGGTCAGGTTGTCGACCGGCTTGGACTTGGCGGCCATGATCCCCTTGAACGAGGGATACCGAGGCTCGACGACACCGGCGGTCACCGTGACGACGGCCGGAAGCGGGCACTCCACCTCGTCGTACCCGGCTTCGGTCTGACGCTCGACCTTGACCGAGGAGCCGACAACTTCGACCTTCTTGGCAAAGGTCACCGAGGGCAGTCCCAGCAGTTCGGCGATCTGGACCGGGGTGGTCCCGGTGTAGCCGTCCGATGACTCCGTGGCCGCCAGGATCAGGTCGGGCTCGGCCCGCTTGATGGCAGCGGCCAGCACCTTGGCCGTCCCGAGGGCATCGGTTCCGGCCAGGGCCGGGTCGCTGATGAGGATGGCCTTGGCGGCTCCCATGGCCAGGGCGGTCCGCAGGCCGGATACCTCACCGTTCGGGGCCATCGAGACCAGGGTCACCTCACCGCCACCGGCGGCATCGACGAGCTGCAGGGCCATCTCGACGCCGTAGGCATCGGAATCGTCCAGGATCAGCTTTCCGTCACGGACAAGGTTCTTGGTCCCCGGATCCAGCGCCGGCGGAGCGGCGGGGTCGGGGATCTGCTTTACACAGACAACGACGTTCATGACCGTGCATTCTTGACGAAAACTGACCCGTTCGACCAATCGACGCACTCTCCCAGGTCAGGACGCTCCGGATCCCATCGATCCGCCCCCATCGATCCACCGTCTCGCCAGTGCCACATCATCGGTGATGACGGTGTCCACACCCGCCTCGAGCACCTGGGAGAGCGCGTCGGCGTCGGCCACGGTCCAGACAGCGACGGCGAGTCCTGCCGCTCGGGCGGCTCCCACGGTCAGCGCAGATACCAAAGAGACAGGGAGGTGGATGGCGGAGCATCCGAGGTTTACGGCGTCGGCGACGGCCGCGTCGGTGTCGAAGGACGGGAGCACCAGCAGGCCCATCGGCAGTGCCGCCCCGGACGAGCGCGCTGCAGCCAATGCTCCGGACCAGAACGACGTGATGATCACGGACCCGCCCGATCCGACGAACCCAGCATCGTGGGCAAGCAGGTCCACGACAGCAGCGGCACATCGCTCGGACGGATCGAACGCTGGTTCTGTGGGCAGGTTCTTGATCTCGATGTTGACGACCATGCCGGCGCAGACCGAGAGGGCATCGGCCAGCAGCGGCACATGGTCTGGCAGATCCCCGGTCGACAGCTCGTGGATCGGCCCTACTCCCTCGATCACTGGGTCGTGGTGCACGGCCAGTCCACCGTCAGCGGTGAGCCGGACGTCGAGCTCCACGCCGTCGGCACCGAGCACCCTGGCTCGAGCGAAGGCCTCCAGGGTGTTCTCCCTCACCCCCGTGGCTCGGTCAGGGCTGCCTCTATGGGCTTGGACGGCGGCTGTTTTGCTCACTCAGCGCACTCTTTCGGTCACGTGACGCGAGATTGCATGATTTGTGTCAAATCCCACGTCGCAGGGTCAAAAACTGCTTGCGTACGGGTGTCGCGATGGTTACTGTAGTGAACGAACCCCAAACGGCCGGTGACACTTCAGCGTCGAGCCATGTGAAACAGATCACAAGAGGGTGAATCGAACTGACATAGTGGAGGAATCAGCGTGGCCCTCATGTGGAATCGCACGGTTGAGTGGGACGAAGGCGATTGGCGGCAGTTCGCTGCCTGCCGCAGCACCGAACCCGACCTCTTCTTCCCCATCGGGACGACCGGCCCAGCCGTCGACCAGATCGAGTCGGCCAAGCGGGTCTGCCGCAGTTGCGAAGTGGTCGACACCTGTCTCGACTTCGCCCTCGCCACCAACCAGGAGTCCGGTGTGTGGGGAGCCACGTCCGAAGAAGAGCGTCGCAAGCTCCGCAAGGCGTGGCTGGCCGCCCGTCGCAAGGCTTCCTAGGTTCGCTGACCACTCGCTGACCCTCTGGGTCGGCGCCTCGAGCCACTCCCCCGCTGCGGTGCGGCGGCGAACGCCACGTTGCATCCCTTACTGGCCGATCGGTACAGGGTCCCTCGAGGGGAGTTCGATCATGACCAGAGTCCCGGTAGCCCCAGAGCCATCGGCACTCCGGTCGTTCATCACGATGGTGCCATCGAGCTGACTGCGGACCAGGTCCCTCACGATCGATAGGCCCAAGCTCTGCGT
>CAIVIS010000433.1 GCA_903906055.1 uncultured Acidimicrobiaceae bacterium | reverse complement strand
GACCAGGTACGTGGAGTCCTGGCTGTGGTCGTCGCTGACCACGACCTCTTCGATGTCCCCCCGCACTTCGTCGGGGATCCGGTCGAGCGTCTTGGCCAGGGTGCTGGCGGCGTTGTAGGCCACAACGAGCACGCCGATTCGCTTCTTGGTCTTTGCCATCTGGCTGTTTCCCCCGTCATAGGAGCGTCCCACCCCATTGGGCCGGACCGGATGGTCCGATCCTAGAGGTGAATTGCTCGGGCGAAAGGGCACCGGCAACACTGACGCCGGGCGATGCCCTGTTGCCTGCAACTTATACTGGTCATTCATCGTCCGGATGCCTTGCCACCTTTACTCCGAGAAAATCCCACCCCACTGCACCATCATTGGCTAGGGTTTCACCTATGAAGTGGTTCTGGATCATCGTCCTGATCGTCGTCGGTGTGTTCATGGCAGTGCTCGGCTTCGAGTACCTGACTGTCGGCATCGGCCATCTGCCGGCATGGGTGCCAGGGAACGCGCCGCACAAGCGGGGTCACATGTACAAGCGGGGCTACCTGGCCATCTTCGTGGCCATCGTCTGCTTCGCCGGTGCCGGGTGGCTGATCTACAAGAACCGGCTGGCCGACAAGGTTGCCGCTGGATCGGACAGCGCCGCTAACGCCTGACGGTTGCCGTAGGGGTCATCCACCCCGAGCCAGGTAGAGCACGTGACTACACGCCGCGTGACCTGAACCGCATGGTGATGGTCCGCATGGTGATGGTCAGGTCTTCGGTTGTCCCGACACCCGTGTTGCCGCCGAACGCAGCGGACGCGTTACCTTCCAGCTGGCCGATGACTTGACCGACGACAGCTCCCTGGAGAGAGATTCTGCCCGGTCGCGCGCCTCGTGCAGCTCGTCCACCATGCGGTCGATCTCGACCCCGTAACCGGATCGGAGCGCCTGCTCCATTTCTTCGGCGCCCTGGCGGATCGACTCGATCTGCAGTTGTGCGCGCTCGAGTTCGACCTCGGTGTCATGCAGGCGAGAGCGCAGGGGCCACTGCTCGCGGCGCACGGACACCAGGGCATCGGGCCAGGGCGTTACCGGAGCGGGGGGTGCCTGGTCGAACGACCGATGCCCGCCTGCGATGGACGGGAGCCACTCGGTGAGCACTCGCGTCTCATCAGGCAGCGCCGCAGCACCCTCTGCCGCGCCGGACTGGTGACGGAGGCCGCTGTCGATGGTGGCGGCCGCTGCGGCCACGTCCCATCCGGTGTCGGGCGGAGGAATGCGGTCGAGGTGGGCGAGCCACTCGGCGATGGCACCGAAGGCGGCGGCTGGGTTCTCGACCACATTCCCGTACTCCAACACGTAGGTGTCGATACCTTGGAGGCCGGCTAGGGCACTGCGGGTGTACCGCTCCCACAGGGCGAGGCCGTACTCGATCGACATTCCGTCCCGGGTGTGGAGGGAGCGGGCCACCGACATGGGGTCGCGCCACACGAGCACTGCCGTCAGCGGTCCGGGGAGCACCTCGCGCCAGTAGGGGAGGAGCAGGCACACTCGGGGGTCCTTCCAAACGACAGGACCACGGGTCGGATAGGCGGCAGCCATGACATCGCCCGGCGAGGATGTGGTCTCGATCGGTCCGACCTGGACACCTTCTTCGGGTGGCGCATCCCAACTGCCACCCATGGCGAGCAACAGCTCCTCGTCGAGGAGGGCGGCGCCCAGACTCTCCCAGTGCTCAGGATTACTTTCGTTCCAATCCATCCGGTCCCCCGGGTCCATACCGCCCAGGCCCATGGCCACCAGGGCGCCGGTGACGGCAGAGGTTCCGCTGCGGTGGGCTCCAACGACCAGGACCCAGGGACCAGCGGGCACCGGTGTGGAGTTGGTCATGGCGGTATCAGGAGAACCAGCCGTAGATGCGCTGGAACAGGCGCTTGCGGCTGGGAGTCTTGTAGGCCTGACGGATGGCCATCTGCTTGAAGACCGACAGTCGCTGGTGGAGGCTGGCTGATGCGGACGAATCGCCCGTGTGTCCGTACCCCGAGGCGACCGCACGTCGGGCAGCTTCACTGG
The DNA here is from genome assembly GCA_903906055.1 of uncultured Acidimicrobiaceae bacterium. Lineage (GTDB taxonomy): Bacteria > Actinomycetota > Acidimicrobiia > Acidimicrobiales > RAAP-2 > Bog-756. The sequence goes on along the minus strand of CAIVIS010000433.1, from coordinate 7,063 downwards.
CCAGCACACCTGCGGTGGCGAGATAGTTTCGCACCGCGGCCATGTCGCTGGTCGCGCCCCGGAGGATCTCCACTTCGGGCGGACCGACGGCCTCGAGGTAGGAACCAGGGGGATCGGTGATGGGAACCGGACGAAGCGCCCATACGAACTGCTGCACCGCCGCATTCGGATTTTCGGCATCGGACAGGACGCGGAGCGCACCCACCATCTCGGGCGGCATGGCATCGGTCAGCGGTGGGTCGTACTGGTCGCTCTTCAAGGTGGAGAAGTTGTCGCGGGCGACGATCTCCCACCCGGTCCGCAGCACCAAGTTCGTCAGGTTCTCCTCGGTGAAGAAACGGATGTGGGTGGCATCGAGGAGGCCCCTGGTGGTCGGGATCCATCGGCCTGCGAGCAGGCGCAGCGCTACGTCGAAGTGCGACACGTTGGGGACCGAGACCACCAGCGTGGGCCGCCCGTGCTCCAGGGCCCACTGGGACAGCGCGATCAGCAGGTCCTGGGGTTGCAGCAGATGCTCGAGCACATCGAGCAGGAGGAGGCCGCCGACGTTGTCCACGCCGTCGAGCGCCGAATGGACGGCCTCGAGGTCCGACAGGTCGCACTGGGTGGCGGCGATACCTCGCTGATGCATCGAGTCGACGGCGACCGGGTGGATCTCCAGGCCGTGGTAGCCGACGCCCAGGTCGCGCAGGGAGTGGCTCACGATGCCTGACCCGGCACCGAGGTCGACGATGGTGCTGCTCCGGTCGATGACAAGGTCACGCACGAGGCCCGCAGCATTGCCGAGGGCGCTGTCGTGCATGTACTCGTAGAAGTAGTCGTACTTCTTCTCTCCTTCGAACTCGATGGCCTCGGACACCGCCGGGGCGCCGCCGGCGTGGGTGCCACCACCAGGAGGGCCATCCACCAGGATGGTCTTGGTGGCTTCGAGCCAGGCCCGACCGAAGCGCTGGTCGGGCTCGAGGTGGTTGCCCTCGGCCCACTCGTTCCAGGCCACGATGAAGAGGTAGTTCTCCTCCTCGGGTACGTCCGCCACTGTCCGGACCGTCCAGTCGAGCCAGTGCTCGTAGAGGTCCGGCCTGGCGCCTTCGAAGATGGTGGCCCCGTATGGCCGCCGGGCGCTGTTGTCCCAGCCGGTCATCACCGAGGGGAACCGCTTGTAGTCCTTCGGCGGCGGACGGCGCATCTGCTTCTCGATCGAGGACCAGTAGTCGATGACCCGATGGCCTCGTGTGCCTTCCACCGGGGTGAAGATCTGTTCGCCGGTGACGGGCATGAAGCCGACACTGGCGTCCATGCCGTAGCGCTCTGGTCCGCCCGGAGGAGGTCCCCAGCTCTCGACGTAGCAGATGTAGAGATCGGGGATGCCCTGCTTCTTTGCCTCGTCCCGCCAGATCTGAAAGGTCCGTCGTGGGTCGGGGAGCTGCTGGGGCCGGTAGACGAGCATGAGCGGCCGTCCGTCGATCTTGATGTACCGGGGGTCCTTGAACGCCTTGATCAGGTACTGGGCGTGGGCGAGGTCGTCCTCGGCACTGAACTCTTGGGGCATGAGCACGGTGCCGGTCATGGCATCCCAGTTCCGAGTCCACTCCTCGTTGGCCCAGCACAGGGCGAAGGGGAAGTCAGGGGAGCCGGACTCGAGCACCTCGTCGAACGGGCGCTCCAACAGGCGTTTCCCGTTGAACCAGTAGTGGTAGTAGACGAATCCGGAGATCCCGTGCTCGCGGGCCAACTGGGCCTGGGCCTCGCGCACTTCGGGCAGACGAAGGTCGTAGTAGCCGAGTTCGGTGGGGACGTGCGGCTGGTAGTGCCCAGGAAAGCTGGGCTTGGTCCTCGTCACGTTGGTCCACTCAGTGAACCCTTTGCCCCACCACTCGTCGTTCTCGGGGATCGGGTGGTACTGCGGGAGGTAGAAGGCCAGTGCCTTCGCAGTGTTCTTTCCTGCGCCGGACCCTGAGGTTCCGGTCGGTTCCCCCTGGTCGGCCATAAGAGGATGATAGGGCAAGGGGGTGCGCGGGGCGCAATAGTTGAGCAGCGATTTTCCCAAAGGCCCTCGTTCGCTTTCAGGGTAGGTCGCCGAGTGCCGATGATAGGTTCGATGTCCAGTTCCGGCCGTAAGAGACGAGGAAGTCCGTGACCCCATCTTCCCCATGCAGCGAGGGTCTGCGTTGAAGATCCTGTTCGTCGCCGACATGTTCCCCTGGCCGGCCACCAAGGGCGGCCTCATCCGGGTCGCCACGGCCATCGAAGCTCTCTCCAGGCTGGGCGAGCTCGACCTCTTCGCCCTGTACGACCCCCGTGGGCCGGAGCAGGTGCTGCCTCCGGGGATCCGCCTACGTCGGCTCGGCACCTCCTCTTATCCCTCTGACGGTAAGTCGAACCGCTGGAAGGTGGAGTGGCCGCTGAAGCGGGGCGTGCCGCTCCCCATCGCCATGCGTATGGCCGACCCCCACCCGCGCAAGCTCTTCGCTCAGTTCGTCGATGAGCACTACGACATCGTGTGGTTCTCCACGGTGTCCACCTGGGCCTGGATGGGACGCCCTCACCTCGGCCCCACGATCATCGACCTGATCGACCTGGAGGACGTCAAGGAGCGCCACAAGTTGGCGGAGATCCACTCCACGCCAGCGCCGGGTGCCTCGGCATTGGCTAGGCGAACACTGGTCGAGGTGAAGACCAGGATGAATGCCTACGACTGGGCGAGCCTGCAGCGCAAGGCGGCTGCTCGGGTGGAGCGGGTGGTGGTCTGCTCGAACGAAGACATGGTGCGTCTGGGTGCGGACAACGCAGTGGTGATCCCTAATACCTACCCCGGCCCGGCCCGGCCTGTGGGGCGGCCCGTGGCCGGCGACCCGCCCACGATCCTGTTCCAAGGGAGCTTCGACTACCCGCCGAATGCAGCCGGGGCCCGGTGGCTGGTACGCGAGATCGCCCCGAAGGTGCGCAGTCTGCTGCCGGGGGCCAGGGTCCGGCTGGCCGGGCAGTCGACAGCCGAGGTGAAGGCTCTGGCCGACGAGCCCGATGTCACCGTCACCGGATTGGTCCCGTCGATGGAAGACGAGTTGGCCCTAGCCGACATGGTGCTGGTGCCACTGCTGTCGGGGAGTGGCACCCGGCTCAAGATCCTTGAGGCGTTCGCCCAGCGTGTGCCGGTGGTGTCGACCACTATCGGCGCCGAGGGGCTCGGTGCCGTCGACGGTGTCCACCTGCTGGTGGCCGACACTCCTGATGCCATCGCCGAGGCATGTGCCCGCCTGTGCAACGACGCCGACCTGCGGCGCCGGTTGGCCGACGGGGGTCAAGAGCTGTTCCTCGAGCGCTATGAGTCGTCGGTGGCTAGGTCCGCTATTCGTGAGATGGTCGACGCCATGGCCCGGCCGAACTAGTGCCGGACCTCGATACCTGCGTGCCCCGATGCGTCCGATGCCCTCAGGTAGCGTGATCCGATCATGGAAGTAATCGCCCACTATCTGCCCCAGTTCCACCCGATCCCCGAGAACGACGAGTGGTGGGGACCAGGGTTTACCGAGTGGACGAACGTAGCCAAGGCTCGCCCGTTGTTCCGGGGGCACCATCAGCCCCGTCTTCCCGCCGACCTCGGCTTCTACGACCTGCGGGTACCCGAAGTCCGAGAGGCCCAGGCCGACCTGGCCAAGCGTTACGGGGTGACGGCGTTCTGTTACTGGCACTACTGGTTTGGCGGACGCAAGCTGCTCGAGCGCCCGTTCGAAGAGGTGCTGGCTTCGGGATCGCCGGATCTTCCGTTCTGCGTGGCGTGGGCCAACCAGACCTGGTCCGGAATCTGGCACGGCGCACCCGATCGGATCCTGATCGAGCAGACCTACCCGGGACCCGAAGACGAAGCCCGGCACTTCGAGTATCTGCTGGCGGCGTTCCGAGACGAGCGCTATCTGCGGATCGATGGCCGACCGGTGATGCACATCTACAAGCCAGGAGAATTGCCCGAGCCAGCCCGGTTCGTGGAGCGGTGGCAGGGGATGGCCCGGGCGGCCGGACTCGAAGGGCTCTATCTGATCGCCGGGTTAGGGGAGACGGTGTACCCGACCCACAAAGAGGATGGCTACGACGCCGGGGTCTACTACCAGTTCCCCTTCGGCAAGGAGCGCGTCGCGCCGGAGTGGGAGCGGGGACTGGCTCGCGTTCAGGCTCGCATTACTGGGCGTGTGCAGGCGGAGGGCCCGAAGCGGTACGCCTACACCGAAACATTCCCTGAGATTCCCGGCGGCATGCAGGGGCCGATCTTCCCGTGTGTTTATCCGAATTGGGACAACACCCCACGATCGGGTCGGGGCGGGGTGTTGGCCACCGGTGCCACACCCGAGCGGTTCGCCAACCACGTCCGGCGGGCACTCACGATCGCCCGCGCACTGCCCGAGGGCGAGCAGGTCCTGTTCGTCAAGTCATGGAACGAGTGGGCCGAGGGCAACTACCTCGAGCCGGACCGCGACACGGGCCATGCCCGCGGGGATGCGCTGGCCAGGGAGTTGGGGCGTTCCGGGCTCTGAGGGTTTCGCCGTGGGGGCGCCGATGCGGGGGGATCTCACTACCGATACGGGACCTACATCTACGGATGGCCTATGACCACCGTCAATCAACCCCTTCGTCAGCCCTGAGGAAGAGCCCTGCAGATCGACATCCTCGGTGGCGGCATGGGGGTCTCACTGACCTGGATGTCGGGGAGCGGTGCAGTCGTGACGATTGGGGTGGCGGTTACCAACGCCGGACCATTTCCGGCCAAGTAGCGGTTGATCATGGTCGATCCGTACCAGTTGACGAGGATCGACTTCAGGTATGGATCGGTGATCACGGTGATCGTATAGATGCCGTGCAACACCTGGGGAAAGGGGAAGCCGATCGAACTGGGCCAGGCCAGTGGCGTGGGGCTGGCGTGGATGACCTGGATCAGCGCCTTGTTGCCGGGCGCCGGGCGAAGCAGGAGGGTCGCCCCGCCGTAGGTGAAGAGCGGTACGTCAGGGCCTTTCCACCCGGTCACGTTGAACTGCATGTTGATGGTGTGGATCATGTAGCCGGCCTGCTCCACCGGTACCCAAGTGGAGTGTTGGATCTGCTGACCCGGGGAATTGGCAAAGGAGTCCCCAGTGGATCGGTAGAGCGCCTCGCAGTGGCCAGCGACGAAGAGCGTGCCTGCTGGCGCGTAATACGGGAGCACGTCACCTCGGATCACAGTCCGGCTCAGTGCCCCTGGGGTCAGCGTCTGCTGTTGGCCGACGAAACCCGCGACCTGGATCTTGGAGAACCAGGTCGATGGGGTAGCTGTGATGGCACCGTTGGCGGCGATGCCGAACAGGGCCAGTACCGTGACGATCCCGAGCACCCAGCCACGCGCTCGCGTGCTCTTGAGGGCCAGGCGGCGCCAGATGTCGATGAGGCCGATGATGCTGGCCACGATCAGGAGCGGCATCAGGTCGGCCACATATCGGTAGGCGATATACCCCCAAACCAGGACGCCCCCAGTGGCAATGGCGGCCCCGATCAGGATCAGTCGCGTCAACCGGACGTTGCCGATCCCTTTCGGGCGGAAGGCGGTAATCAGACCCCAGCAGCTGAGTAGGAAGAGCAGAGGAGTTGCCGCGGTGATGCTGGTCGTGGCGTAGGTCTGGTCGAGCACGACGGCGTCGACGGCGTGGGCGGGCGTGGCTGGAGCGCCGATGAATGGGAACAGAGACGAGATCCGGATGGCAGTCGGATTGACATAGGCCCAGAAGGTGCTCGGGATGAAGCCGAAGCTGAAGGCCTTCCCCCCGTTGGCTGCTAAGAAGGCTCGCCGGTGGGCATTGATGTGAGCCCATTCCTGGTCGGCCATCGGTAGCCCGAAGGGAAGCCCAAACTTGGCGTACGTCACTGCGCAGTTCGCCAGTAGTGGGATGATTCCAGCCAGGGCCATCCACAGCGCCCACTTGCGCTGGTCGCGTCCGCCCTTGCCGATGGCGAACCAACCAGCTACGAGGAGCGCAGCGATCACACACGCATAGCCGGTCGGGCTCCGGTTGAGGTTGGCGGCCAGGATCAGCAGGCCGGTGGCCACCGCCCCTTTGGCCGTCGGGCGCTCCATCATGCCGAGCAGCGTGAACAGGGCACCGACTACGAGGGCGACGCTCCAGGCGAAGTCTTCGTCATACGTCGACGGGTTGGCGGCGATGTAGATCAGCACCGAGCCGCCCAAGATGGTGGCCGTCAGTACTCCATACGAGGCGGCCTCGGCCCGGCCCATCACCACTGATCCACGTACGAGGATGCGGATTCGCCAGATGAGCAAGGCCGTGAACACTCCGGTAAGCAGCCAGGCTATTAGCAGCGACGGCGCGGTTAGTGCACCGTCGTAAGTGTGAGTGAACACGAGGATCGGCATCCGGATGATCGAGGGCCAGATTCCGAAGTAGGTGAAGGTGCGACCAGCATGGAGGAAGCCTTCGATGCCGAGCGACCCGGTGGGCACGTAGAAGTGCCCGGCGAACATTCCTCGGGCCTGGAGCTCGTAGAAGTTGTCCGGAGCAACGCTGCGAATGGGGTTGATCTTGGCGGTCCACAGGTCCCACAGCACCCACAGGTACGGAATGGAGACAGCAGCAATACCGATCAGGACGGCGGTGATGAACCGATGCTTCGAATCATGCTCGGGGGTGCGCGCCTTTGGCGCGACATCGCCCTCTGCTGCGGGTGCGATGTCGGTCTCATCCGCTCCGGTGTCCACCGGGGTTTCGATCACGTAGAAGGGGGACCTTTCCTCCGGACCCGATCAGTGGCGGCCAGCACTTTCTGAGCGAAGTCGTCTGACAGACCCAGGTGGCGTTTCGCCCAGTCGTAGGAGCGAAGGGCCAACTTGTCCGCCCAGATGGCCAACGAGCGAGATCGGCTGTCGTCGGGACGGGCCCGGTACTCCGTCGATCGGACCAGCGGATCATCTTCGACGCTGAAGTAGTAGAGCGCCATGGATCGTCGAGCAGTTCCTTCCGGACAGGTCATGGGCTCAGGATGTCCGTGGAACGAGTCCGGATCGGTGGAGAAGATGAGCACCCGGTTG
>CAIVIS010000432.1 GCA_903906055.1 uncultured Acidimicrobiaceae bacterium | reverse complement strand
GGCGAACTTCGGCCCCGCAGACCCGTTGCTGGCTCATACGCCTGGCGAGCATGTGAGTGCCGCAGAGCTCAGCGGGGTGGCGAGCGTGCTCGAAGCGCTGCTGCGCACCGGTGACTGAAGCGCTGCTGCGCACCGGTGACTGAAGCGCTGCTGCGCACCGGTGGCTAGGGTCGCCTCATGACCCCTCCCATCGCCACCCGCTCCCTCGGCACCTCTGGACTCGTCGTGTCGTGTGAGGGCCTGGGCTGTATGGGCATGAGCGAGTTCTATGGGCCTGGCGACGAGGCCGAATCCCTCGCCACGATCCACCGGGCGCTCGACCTTGGGGTCACCTTCCTCGACACAGCCGACATGTACGGCCCGTTCCTCAACGAGGAGTTGGTGGGTCGGGCCATCGCCGGCCGTCGGGACGAGGTAGTGCTGGCCACCAAGTTCGGGATCGTGCGGACCGCGGATCCGGCTGTCCGGTCGATCCGGGGTGACGCCGAGTATGTGCGCTCGGCCTGTGAGGCATCGCTGACCCGCCTCGGGGTCGATCACATCGACCTCTACTACCAGCACCGCAGCGATGCCGGAGTTCCCATCGAAGAGACGGTGGGAGCCATGGCCGAGCTGGTGGCGGAAGGCAAAGTGCTTTACCTCGGCCTGTCCGAGGCCTCCTCGGACACGCTGCGCAGGGCAAGTGCCGTGCATCCGATATCGGCGCTGCAGAGCGAGTGGTCGCTGTGGAGCCGTGACATCGAGACCGACGTGGTGGGAACGGCACGAGACCTGGGCGTGGGAATCGTGGCCTACAGCCCGCTCGGGCGAGGATTCCTGACCGGCGAGATCACCTCTGCGGCGGACTTCGAGGAAGGGGACTTCCGCAGGTTCCTGCCCCGGTTCGTCGGGGAGAACTTCGAGCACAACATCGCCCTGGTCGACCGGGTGCGTGGCATGGCCGCCGACAAGGGGTGCACCCCCGGTCAGCTGGCACTGGCGTGGGTGCTGCACCGAGGTGACGATGTGGTCCCGATCCCGGGGACCAAGCGACGCACCTATCTGGAGGAGAACGCCGCCGCTGCCGACATCGTCCTCGATGCTGGCGACCTCGCAGCCATCGACGAGGTATTTCCGTCCGGGATCACGGCCGGAAGCCGCTATCCGGACATGAGTTCGATCGAGGTAGCCACACCCGAGGGATAACCGCCCAGGGATGTCGACTGCTCCTTGCGAAGTGGCTCAAAGTTTGCGGAGCACGGTTACGACCTTGCCGAACACCGTCACCTCGGCCGGGTTGAACACCATCGGGGACAGCCTGGGGTTGGACGGCGTCAGGATCACCTTTCCGTCTTTGGTGGAGAACGTCTTGACGGTCGCCTCCTCGTCGGGGATACCGGCCACCACTATGTCGCCTTGTTGCGCATCGGGCTGCTGTCGTACGACGACGAAGTCCCCGTCCACGATGCCGGCATCGATCATCGAGTCGCCCTTGACCCGGAGCATGAAGAGCGTGCCGGTCCCAGTGAAGTCCTCGGGCAGGGGGTAGAGCTCCTCGATGTTCTCCTGGGCCAGCACGCCGGTACCGGCGGCTACGTCACCTACCAGAGGCACGTGGCGGATCGGACGCGAGTCCATGATCACCTTGGAGGACGGGTCGTAGCAGACCTCGATGGCCCGGGGCTTGGTCGGGTCACGGCGGAGGTAGCCCTCGCGCTGGAGCACGGCCAAGTGTGCGTGCACCGTCGACGATGAGTTGAGGCCGACGGACTCCCCGATCTCGCGGACTGACGGGGGATAGCCGCGATCACGGACCGCCTCGGAGATGCAGTCGAGGATCTGCTTCCTCTTGGTGCTCAATACCTGGGCCATGTGTCCCTTTCGCCATCTGCTCGATCGTTCTGTCACACCCTGGTGCGAACGTCTGTTTGCATGAAGGTAGCCCCCGACGGACACGAAAGCAAACATCTGTTCGAAATGGTCATTGACAACGAACAGGTGTTCGTGGTGGGATGTCGCCATGACGAACAAGCGTTCGATGATCCGCAGCATTCACGAACGGGTCGGTGTGGTGTCACAGGCGACACGTACAACTTTGACGATGGTGACGACAGAGACAGGAAGGACATTCCGATGACAGCGCTTCTCACAGCAACCCTCCCGGAGTACCTCGACGACGAGCCGGTCTACCCGGGCAGGCCCCGGCTCCGGTTGGTCGAGGCACCCGCATCGCGCGGCCTCCGTCTCCGGCCGACAGCCGGTACCGACGACGAGAGCGCGGCCCGTCTGCTCCGCCCGCCCCGTCGCCGGGTCTCGGCCGACGTCCGGCGTCGGCGCACCCTTCTCGCGATGATGGGCCTGGCCTTGGCCGTCCTCGCTAGTCCGCTGGGTGGATTCGGTGGCGTCTCCCACACCACCGAATCCACCTTGGCGGCCCAAGTCCAGCACAGCACCTACACGGTGGCGGCCGGTGACTCCCTGTGGTCGATCGCCCAGCGGATGGACCCGAAGGGCGATCCTCGGCCGATCGTCTCGAAGCTGGCCGCCGAACTGGGCACCTATCGGGTGATTCCGGGTCAGCAGATCACCCTCCCCTGAGATCCGTCCGGACCGCAGGAGGGGATGTCGGGTGCTGCCCAACGGCGGGGGAGTCAATGGGCAGTAGCCTGCTCCCTGTGCGTTGTCCCTGGTGCCTGGCCGACGACGATCGTGTCGTGGATTCGAGAATCGCGGAAGACGGGGCCGCCATCAGGCGCCGTCGGGAGTGCTCGGGCTGCGGCCACCGGTACACGACGTTCGAACGCATCGACGAGATCCCTCTCATCGTGGTCAAACGGTCTGGGCTTCGTCAGCCATTCGACAGGGCCAAGCTCATCGAGGGTCTTCGTTCCGCCACCAAGAACCGGCCGGTCAACGAGGATCAGCTCGAGGTGGTGGCTCGCGAAGTCGAAGACGCCCTGCGCGAAGAGGGATGGGAGGCCACCTCCGAACAGGTGGGGTTGGCTGTGCTCGACCAGCTCCGAGTAGTCGACGAAGTGGCCTATCTGCGCTTCGCCAGCGTCTACAAGGGGTTCGAAGGCGTCGATGACTTCCGGCGCGAGGTGGGACTGTTGACCAAGACCACCGCTCCCAAGCGTCCCGAGGCCTGATCGATGGCGGAGCTGTTGTCCGAGGTACCGCTGCGGGCCCTCGCCATCTACGCCCACCCCGACGACCCCGATGTCTCTTGTGGGGGGACTCTGGCGGCGTGGAGTGCGGCCGGATGCGAGGTCCATACATTGATCTGCACTGATGGCGGCAAGGGATCGTCGGATCCTGACGTGGAGCCGAAGATCCTGATCGCCCGTAGGGCTGACGAGGCCGCTGCGGCCGGAGCCTTGCTGGGTCTGTCCGGGCAGGGGTTCCTGGGCGTACCCGACGGCGAGTTGGCCGATGAACCCTGGTTCCGTGAGGCACTGGTGGCCGAGGTGCGTCGGATCCGCCCGGACGTCGTGCTGTGTCCAGACCCGACCGCCGTGTTCTTCGGGCAGGATTACTTCAATCATCGGGACCACCGGATGATGGGGTACGCGGTGCTCGATGCGGTGGCGCCGGCAGCAGCCATGCCGCACTACTTTCCCAATGCCGGAACGGCACACCAGGTGACGACGGTGCTGCTGTCGGGCACGCTGGAGCCCGACGTATGGATCGACATCACCGATACCGTCGACATCAAGGGTGCAGCGGTCGGTTGCCACGGGAGCCAGTTCCCCGATGGGGCGGAGTGGGCGGCCACAGCCATGCGGCTGGCGGCAGAGGATGCAGGTCGCCATGCCGGGGTCCGTTGTGCCGAGGGCTTCCGGAGACTGCGTCTCGGGGGGTGAGTCCTGCGTCTCGGGGGGTGAGTCCTGCGTCTCGGCGGGTGATCCTCCACGTCGACATGGACTCGTTTTTCGCCTCTGTCGAGGTCCTCGACGACCCCACGCTCGCTGGCAAGCCGGTCATCGTGGGTGGGAGCGGGCGTCGGGGGGTGGTGGCTGCCTGCACCTATGAGGCCAGACGGTTTGGCGTGCACTCGGCCATGCCGTCTTCGGTGGCCCGGCGGCTGTGCCCTGACGCGGTGTTCCTACCGGGCCGGTTCCATCGCTATACCGAGGAGAGCGCCCGGCTCCACGACATCTTCTCCAGGTTCACGCCATTGGTGGAGGGCATCTCCTTGGACGAGGCGTTCTTGGACGTTACGGGATCGATCCACCTGTTCGGTGACGGCATGACGATCGGCCGAGAGATCCGCCACCGGGTATTGGTGGAGATGCGTCTGGCGTGCTCGGTGGGAGTCGGGAGGTCCAAGCTCATGGCCAAGCTGGCCTCCAAGGCGGCCAAGCCCAAGGCTTCGCTGGCTGGCATCGAGCCTGGATCCGGGGTGTTCGAAGTGGAGCGGGATGGAGAGTTGGACTTCCTCCACCCCATGGAGGTTCGGGCGCTGTGGGGCATCGGCCCAGTGACCGAAAAGCGGCTCTTGGCGCTGGGAGTCACCACGGTGGGCGAGCTGGCTGCCGTGGAACCGGACGCGCTGGAGCGGTATCTGGGCACGGCTGCCGGGCGCCACCTGTCCGAGCT
>CAIVIS010000431.1 GCA_903906055.1 uncultured Acidimicrobiaceae bacterium | reverse complement strand
GAGCTCGCTGGCCCACACCGCGGTACCGGTCGATCAGCCGTGTCGGCATCTGCGGTTGGCCATCGAGCGGGTCATCCGCATCGGCGACGACACCGACACCGTGGCCGCCATCTGCGGATCCCTGGCCGGTGCTTGGTGGGGGGCGACCGCAGTGCCGCTCGAGTGGCGCCGGGTGTTGAACGGACGGATCACCTACGACACCCCGGTGCTGACGGGTGCAGACCTCGACCGTATGGCTCGCCTGGCCGATGCCGGTGGCAAGAATGATCCGAGCGGCTGGCCCAATATTGAATCGATGCTCCCCGAGTACACGCGGAAGTTCAGTGCCGATCCCCTGGCGGAGCCGCTTGACGGATCGGTCACCGTGGGCAATGTCTACGCCGTGGCGGACCAGGCCACCCGGGTCGACGTGGTGGTGTCGTTGTGTCGGATGGGTCGCAACGATGTGCCCGACAAAGTGGAGCACCAGGCAATCGGCCTGATCGACATCACCGCCGATGACAACCTCAATGTGGCATTCGTCCTAGCGGATACCGCCGGTTACATGGCTGACCAGGTAGCGGCAGGCCGTTCGGTCTTCCTCCACTGCGTGCAGGCCGAGAACCGCACCCCGGCCGTGGCCGCTGCCTACCTGATGCGGACTCAGGGGCTCGGGGTCGACGATGCATTGGCTCAGGTATTTGAGCTCACGAGGACTCGTCCACAGCCGTTCTTGGTCGACGGGTTGCGGGCGCTGGAGGGGTGAGAGCCCTAGGGCTCGCTGACTCTGTTGGTATGAGTGTCACACCGGCGTGCAAGTGTCCCCTCCGATGATCGACACCCTCCTGACCACGCAGCAGTTACCGGCCCACCAGATGAGCTGACGGTGCCGCAGCAACTGACGTAACTCCCCCTCGCCTCCCTTTACTGCCTTTGTAAAGGGAGGCGAGGGGGAGGCAGAACCGATCCCTCCACTGGGTGGTCGGTGAGGGTCACGGGAGTTATTGCCTTTCGACCGTGACCCTCACAGATCACTCGGCCCCTTGGGGTAGGGCAAACACAGATCGAACGGAATGAACCATCCACGACCGGTCTGACGCCATCTGATCCACAACGATCGCCATTACCCAGCGACACCCCGAACGAACGACACCCTGGACGAGCGGCACCCACCGCTCCTTGAGAACGGAGCACTCACTTGCATCAGCCTGTCACCCCCAGCGTCGCCATCATCGACTCGGCCTTTGAGTCCTGGAAGCAGCTACCCGGGAACTTCTCGAAGCACGACTGGAGGCCGGCCTCTTTCACCCTGGCCGCTCTGGCCGGCCGGGACGACGTGGAGATCACCCACGCCCATCTCGATCGCCACGATCGGCCCACACTGGTCTTTCTGCTGCACGGCGAGGACACCACGGCCGTGTTCCTCATGGCCCACGAAGCAGGCACCCACGTCATGATTAAGGGAACGTCAATGGGGGCACTGGCCCCCGGGCTCGAGCTGCTCGACGGCTGCTTCGAGTCCACGGATCGGGTGGCATAAGCCCGACACTTGCGGAGCTAGGCGAGCACCCCGCCGGCGTTTGGGCCGCACTCCCGCCGCATTCGAACAACAGGGCTGTACCCGCTCGCCACTGAAGCGACCGGTTCACCCACGCAGCATGCTCTGATGGGGCACGTTCGTGCCGGTAATGTAGTCGGCACGAACGTACCGATATTGTAAACGGTACGTTCGTGCCTATATACTGGCGGATAGAAGCCAAACCAGAGGAGTTCGCTGTGACGATCCAGGCAACGGCTGATCTGGGTGCAACAGTGCGCGACGCCCGGCATCGGCTCGGGCTGAATCAGGAAGCCCTGGCACTACGGGCCGGGGTGAGCGCTCGGTGGCTGAGGTCGCTCGAGGGAGGTAAGTCGGGATGCGAGTTCGGCCTCGTTCTCCAGACCCTCGCGGCGTTGGATCTCGCCTTCACCGTCACTTCTGCGCCTGACATCAAAGGCGAAATCGACCTCGACGACGTGCTGTCCAGATTTGATCGACGCCAGTGACGGAGTCCTTGGTGGTCGTCTGCGGCAGCGCCGTTGTCGGTGAGCTGGTCACTACCCGGGGTGCGACCCAGTTCACTTATGAGGAGAGCTGGCGTACCGACCTGGCATCCACACCGCTGTCGCTGTCGATGCCCTTGGCCGGCGCCACTTACACGAACAGGGTTGTCGATGCCTATCTGCGCGGCCTGCTTCCCGACAACGAGGCAGTACTCGAGCGCTGGGGTCGCGAGTTCGGCGCGTCGGTGGCAAGTCCGGTTGGCCTCCTGGCCCACGTCGGAGAGGACATTCCCGGTGCCATGCAGATCGTGCGCCCGGACCGGCTCGAGGCCGTCCTCACGGGGCGTGATCGGGTTGATTGGATGGACGACGAAGACGTAGCTGCCCTTCTGCGTGGGGTGAGGAGTGATCAGACCGCATGGCACGGTTCTGATGGGGAAGGCCGGTGGAGCCTGGCAGGCATGCAGGCCAAGATCGCACTGCTGCATGCGGATGGTCGCTGGGGACGGCCCGATAGGCGTCGTCCAACTACGCATATCCTCAAACCGGCGATCGCTGGCCTCGACGACCACGACCTCAATGAGCACCTCTGCTTGTCTGCCGCTAGTGCGCTCGGCCTCCGTGCTGCCTTCACCGAGGTCGTGGAGTTTGCTGGGGAGCGCGCCATCGTCGTCGAGCGCTATGACCGGATCACCCGAGGCCGGACGGTTACACGCGTGCATCAAGAAGATCTGTGCCAGGCGCTCAGCGTGCCACCTCGCCGTAAGTACCAAGCCGAAGGGGGGCCAGGACCCGCCGACATCGCCGCACTTCTGAGGGCTCGAATCCCTCGCCCGGACAATGAGGCCGCTATCGCAGCATTCGTCGACGCACTGATCCTGAACTGGATTATCGGCGCACCCGATGCCCACGCCAAGAACTACTCGGTCCTGCTGGCGGGACGCCAGATACGACTCGCCCCTCTCTACGACGTCGCAAGCGCACTTCCGTATCCCGATGTCTACGCTCCCAAGGTCAAGATGGCCATGAAGATCGGTAGTTCCTACTCGATCGGCCTTGTGGCTCGGCATGCCTGGCAGGCACTTGCAGCATCGGTCGGCATGGATCCATCCACTGTGGTCGATCGGGCCATCGATCTGAGCCGTAGAGCCCCCGACGCGTTCGCCACCGCTGCAGCCCAGCCTGGCGTCATCGGACTGAAGAGTCCCTTGCCGGCTCGACTTGTGGACATTGTGGGGGAGCGGGCGATTGCCTGTCTGGGTGGCCTGACGGCCTGAAAGGGCATCGATCACTGCTCGCACGGTCGGGGCTGAGGGGGATGCCAGCACGCCTGGTGTCGACCAGGTGGGTCAGCTCCACGCGTCGGCCCGGGCCAGCAGGTCACGCCTCGCCAACCGGTCCAAGGATGCCGTCACCCGATCACTCCGCTGCATGCAGACCAGACGCAGCGCCTCGTTGACCGTCTCCTCGGCCGTCGTGGTCTTGAGCTCGGCCTGCGCGGCCGCCAGCGCTGCCTCATCAATGTCCACCAGGTGCTTGCCCATGGTCCAAATATACGGGTACCGCTTGGGACGTACTTCGGTAGGACCTGGCGGACTGGAGCAGGCGGATGGCGACAGCCCTCGCCGGTCGTCTGCCCGTGCGGTCACACCTCCACGTTCGACGCGGCCGTCAGTCGGTTGGACCCACCCAGCCTCATCGGTACCAATCGACCACCAGCTGACCCGAGTCAACATCGTTCG
>CAIVIS010000430.1 GCA_903906055.1 uncultured Acidimicrobiaceae bacterium | reverse complement strand
GGGTGACACATGGTTGGATCGGTTAGTCACGCTCCGTCTGGCCTGGTCGCTTGCTAAACCTGGCTGTAAGAACGCCCTATGCCCATCCCTCTATGCGAGCCCTCCCCCCATGCCGTACTCAACTAATCGACTGGTTGACCGGTCTTCGTTCGCGTCCCTCGTTGTCCGTTGCAGAATCCTCAGCGTCACGCAAGCGCAACTCAGAGGTGATTCCGTCCCGTCGTAACTCCATTTGGATCCCGTACGTGACCGCGCCTACCCCTTGCCCAAGGGTCGCCGGTTTGCAGCATCACTTGCGCTTCTTTCTGGAGCCCTGGCCGAAGTTATTCGGATTCGGTGGCCATTCTCCCCTGCTGCTGCGACTCCTCTTCCGCCTCGTTAGGGTCGTCGATGCACCAAGTTCGGTCATCGATTCGGCCGGAAGACTCTCTTCGTCGCACCCGCTGATTCCTCCCCTCGGCTTCTCGGCATAATCGACCGGCGACGGACTCACCCGACCCGCACCAACATCCGCTCTTCTGAAGCTGACCGTCCTCCCCTGCTCCCGTGCGTACTGAGAATCGACGAGGGTCGGACGCGAGTCCTGCCAAGTCACCATCCCTGCCGCTCCTAGCCTCCTACCCCGCCTAACGTACGACTTAGCAGAGGCTTGACGTGAGTCACGCCTACGCACCATCCCCGTCGTCTCTGAGGCCATTGCCGAGTTGACACCGCAAGGTCCGAAGACCGCTGCCGTTGGCTCAGGCGTGAAGCCCTCGCAACTCTCCCCGGTTGCATTCTCGTCAGCAATTTTCTCGCCCGAAGGTACGGTTAGGACACAGTCCCCCGTACTAGTCTCGTCACCCATCGTGGTCACCAAAGACGTAACTTGCCCGCCTGGCACAGTCCTTAAAAGTTCTCCTTGCCGGCGGCCTCTGAAGAACAGTTTGCTCACCTTGGCCTGATGCGCTGCCATCAAATCGGCTGCAACAGGTTGGAGCGTCATCCCGGCAATTCGCAGTTCTGGACATGCCTTGGCGCCTCGCCCGTTCGACATTCCATCCACCGCTTTCAGACAAGTGTCGGGGCCCATTGCGTCCAAGTGGGCGTTAGGCGCGGACACTTTCCTAACCGCTACATCCGTAGAGCAACTGGGCCGCTTTGGCTGAGACTTTACAAGGGTCTCGCCGTGATCCTTTGCTTCCACCCTACGTGCATGTATCGTCGCCGTCGCTTCGCCCGCCCGAGTCCGACCCAAGTCCAGTGCGGTTTCTGCCACCGTCTTCGCGATCGCGTCCCTCGTAGCTGTCTGCAGAAGCACATCGTTGTGGCGCCGACCTGACGTGCTTGGGCTTGCGCCTTCCGCTGTCACGATCCGGCCCACGAGACCCGGAGTACTCATGAGAGGGTGTCGTGGCGGCGGGAACCTAACTTGATTCCGGGGCCCACCCTCCGTCGTACTGTCTAGTCCTCCGGTCCCGCCAGTCACATTCGAGGGGCTCTTGGGCTGGTGTGGCGTCAGGTCCCCTGTCGGGGCCCCGAGCCTGCCGGCCGTCGAGTGGGTCCCCTTCGTTTGTCTCGTGGCCCCTTTACCCGCTGGAGCCGTACTCGGGACTCTTCCTGGCGTAGCCGTCGCCGCCAGGCCTCCGGAAGTCACGCTAGCAGCTGATAATGGTCTTTCGTCTCGTTCGCGTCCCATCGTACCCTCGACTTCTCCGGGCATTAGGGCGTGAACTCCGGAACTCCGTCCGCCAATGGTGAAATCCAGCTCCGCTGGCTCCCCGTCTTCTTCTGGGAATTCGACTTGCTCCTTCCAACACCACTCGGTCCTCGCGGCCTCGTGTCCACGGAGCCAGAGTTGTGTTTCTGGACGCATCTCCCATTTCTCGACGGCCGCCGCCACCACCTGGCCGACGCACCTCCAGTTCGAAGTCCGCCCCAATTGGGAACATCGGTCCCCGGCGTGCACACAATAGCACTCCCGCTCAACCTCCTTCCTCCCTCGGGTCAAACCTCTCCAACACTTGTTGTTCCAGTCGTATTGAGCCAACTCCTGCCGGACAAAAGCCCCAGCCGGTGGATCCCCCGCAGGCGGATTAAGCTCGATCATCACTCGCATTTGGTTATAGTGCCAGCTGATCTTCGACGAACATTTTCCATGCTTTGGATCCGGACTGCGTATCAGGCCTTCCTGCCCACTACCGCATCCCCAACGGAGAGTTTGCCCTTTGGCTTCGTCTGACACTGCGCCAAACTGGCACGAAGAGCACCCGACCCGACTCCAGAGCAGCTGCTCCGGGTCGTCAGTCCCCAGAAGGCCTGTATCCGCCTCCGCTACCGTCGACCGACTTGTAGTGCAATGCACACACGGACATGTTGCCTTCGTCCGCGCCGTCATCACCGCTACCAGCCGGTTGCTCTGGTATACATGGTAAGGGCTGTCTTCTCCGTCTGCGGTTGGGAATTGGACCCGCTCCCACATCCCCGCACTATCTTCCGTCAGGTCCGAAAGCCTAAAGATACGGTCAGCCAATTC
>CAIVIS010000429.1 GCA_903906055.1 uncultured Acidimicrobiaceae bacterium | reverse complement strand
GCCAGGGGCCGGGTCGGACATGGCGTCGCTGGCTACGACGGCCGTCCGTGACGGTGACGAGTGGGTGGTCAACGGCCAGAAGGTGTGGACCACGTTCGGACACTTGGCCGAGCGGGCCATGCTGCTGGCTCGGACCGACCCTGACCAGCCCAAACACAAAGGCATCACCTACTTTGGACTCGACATGAGGTCGCCAGGGGTAGAGGTGCGCCCGCTGATTAACATGGCCGGCCAGCGAGAGTTCAACGAGGTGTACCTGACCGATGTCCGGGTTCCCGACATCGACCGCATCAGCCCAGTGGGCGAAGGGTGGGGAGCGGCGCTGACCACGCTCGGTGCCGAGCGCCATGCGCTGTCGGGCCTGGCCAAGAAGAAGCGCAAGGCGTCCGACGAGATCCTGGGCGGCAAGCCCTATGCCGACATCGAACGACTTGCCGTCGCCCGAGGAGTGGCTGGCGACCCGGTGGCTCGCCAGCGGCTGATGACCGTCTACATCGAGGGCCGGGTGCTGACCATGAACATCCAGCGGGACCGGGCTCGGGCCGCCGCCGGGCAGGCGCTCGGGGCCGAGGGATCCCTGACCAAGGTGGCCAAGGCGGCATCCAACCAGCACCTCCAAGAGGTGGCCATGGATCTGCTGGGTGCCGACGCCATGGCCTGGATGCCCGGCGATGAAGCAGCCGCAGAGTGGATCACCCAGTTCCTGCGCACTCGGGCCAACTCGATCGAAGGCGGGACATCGGAGATCCAGCGGAACATCATCGGCGAGCGGATGCTCGGCCTGCCGCGAGAGCCCGACCCGTACAAGGGCGAGGCCTGGCGCTCAATTCCTCGGTGACACGTCGGGCGACCGGCTGACCGCTGGCCCGGGGGGCGAGCGGTACTACGTGAGTTCGATGAGGAAGCCGTGCACTGCAGTCCCACCGATGTTCTCGGTGGTGTGCTGATCCGCCGGTTGGTAGCTCAAGGTCCCGCCCTCGACCATCACGACGACCATGTCGGGTTGGCGTTGGGGTTGGGGTTGGGTTGCTGTTGGGCTGGTCCCGGTTCTGCCATGCCCGACTCGATCTGCACCGGGTTGGCCACCACCCGTGTGCTGAGCGCACCCCGGACCACCGGCTCGGGCCGGGTTCTGGCCCACGGGGTGGAACGGGGCCATGAAGATCCCGAACGTCGAGGAGTCGGATGCACGAGCGGTCGTCACGGCATGCCCACCCTTTCGTAGTGGCCTATGGGGAATCTCGGCAGGATGGACCCAGACGGGGGCAATGGAACGGTGCGGCTGCGTAGGATCGGCTGCATCTCGACTCTGGGTCGGGCGATTCCTCCGGGGGGAGGCGGCCGCCATCTTCACCATGCGATTTGCCATGCGGTCTCGGACCGCCGATTCGAGTGCGCGCGCCGATCTGTACGCCGGGACACTGGACATGTGCGCCTGGGCCGAATCTCGGGGCTGCATGGCTGCCATCGTCAGCCAGCACCACGGCGTCCCTGACGGCTATCTGCCGTCACCGATACCTGTGGCCGCAGCCATCGCCGCCCGCACCAGCACCCTGCACGTCAGCGTGGCCGCGCTGTTGCTGGCGCTGTACGAACCAGCCAAGCTGGCCGAGGACCTCGCCGTGGTCGACCTGCTGAGCAGGGGTCGGGTGTCCTATGTGGTCGGCATCGGCTACCGCGACGAAGAGTTCGCCATGTTCGGTGTGGACCGGCGCACCCGGGCCCAGATCACCGAAATGCGCATCGGCGTGCTTCGCAAGTTGTGGGCCGGGCAGACCGTGGAGATCGACGGACGGCCGGTGACGGTGACACCGGCGCCGTACTCTCCTGGTGGACCGATGCTGGCCTACGGGGGTGGATCGGAGGCCGCGGCTCGACGTGCCGGGCGCTTGGGGATGTTCTTCGTAGCCGAGACGCACGACTCGGACCTTCGGGCCGCGTACCTCGACGAGGCCGCCCGTGCCGGAGTGGCTCCGGTGGGCTGGGCATTTCCTGAGACCGGAGTCCCGCTGACCGTCTTCGTGGCCGACGACCCGGATCGGGCATGGGCCGATATCGGTGAGTACCTGCTGGCCGATGCCACCAGCTACGCCGAATGGAACAGCTATCGGACCGGGACGGCCTCCGTGTCGTTCGCCACCACCGTCTCGGAACTGAAGGACGAGCAGGGGGCGTACCAGATCGTCACCCCGGAGCAAGCCCGTGCCTTCGTGGCCAGGGGAGTCCCGTTGGGGCTTCAGCCCCTGGTGGGGGGACTGCCTCCTGACCGAGCGTGGCCCTACCTCGAGGCGGCGGCCGCCATCACGGCAGGGTGACCACGCCGTCTAGGTGAACATCACCGCTTGGCCTTGGACTGGTTCAACGTCACCGCGGCTCGGATGAGGGCGCGCAGCGCCTTGTCGTTGATCTTCTCTCCCTCGCTGAAGTCGATGGCCCGCCGGGTGCTCCCTTCGAGGCTCGAGTTGAAGAGGCCAGAAGGATCCTCGAGGGACGCCCCCTTGGCGAAAGTCATCTTGACGACGGCCTTGTACGTCTCACCGGTGCAGATCATGCCGTCGTGGTACCAGACCGGCACCCCACGCCACTTCCACTCCTCTACGACTTCAGGATCGGCGTCCTTGATCAAGGTGCGCAGTCGGCTCAGCATCTCGCCACGCCAGTCGCCCAGCTCCTCGATACGGCCATCGATCAGCTGAGACGGCGACATTGCGTCCTCGGGCTCGCTGTGCGCCATGTGCGTTCCGCCTCCTTGGCCACGGATGCTCGCCGGCGGCATCCCCACCGAAGCGATCCTACCGAGAGCCGCTGGCGGTTTTAGGTCACCGCTTGGCGTGTCAGGATCGTCAGCGCAAGACTTGGCCGGATAGCCAGGTGTGGTGCACAGGGGAAGGGTGTCAGCGATGGAGCAGGAACACGGAGCACACGGCCCATCGGTCGACGAGCTGCGCGAGAAGTACCGCCAGGAACAGCAGAAGCGTCTCCGCCCCGAGGGCATGGCCCAGTGGGGCGAGTTGTCCGAGGAGCTCGACCGGGACCCGTTCGTCGAGCCTGGATTCACCCGTGACCCCGTAGTCGAAGAGACCACCGTAGTGATCGTGGGCGGCGGCTTTGCCGGGATGCTCACGGCCATCCACCTGGCCAAGCACGGGATCACCGATGTACGGATCGTGGAGAAGGCAGGTGACTTCGGTGGCACCTGGTACTGGAACCGGTACCCGGGCTGCATGTGCGACGTCGAGTCCTACGTGTACCTGCCCCTCCTCGAGGAGACAGGCTTCATGCCTACCGAGCACTACGCCAGCGCCCCGGAGATCTTCGAGTACTCCAAGCTCCTGGCGCGGACCTTCGACCTCTACCCCCGTGCTCTCTTTCAGACCGACGTCACCGGGGCGGACTGGGACGCGGAGGCGCGGCGCTGGCAGGTCACCACCAGTCGAGGCGACCGACTTTCGGCCAAGTTCTTCGTGCTGGCCGGTGGCATCCTGCACAAGGCCAAGCTGCCAGGGATCCCCGGGATCGATGCGTTCGAGGGCAAGGCCTTCCACACCAGCCGTTGGGATTACGGCTACACCGGCGGCAGCCCCACCGAGCCGATGGACCAACTGGCCGACAAGCGAGTGGCCATCATCGGTACCGGCGCCACCGCCGTGCAGGTGGTCCCGCAGGTCGCTCGGTCCGCCAAGGAGCTCTACGTCTTCCAGCGCACTCCGGGTGCAGTGGGTGTGCGCAATCAGCAGCCCACCGATGTCGAGTGGTTCCAGGGCCAGCAGCCCGGGTGGCAGCACGAGCGGATCGTCAACTTCACCCAAGCCGTCACTGGTGCCCAGCCCGAGGTGGACATGGTGGGCGACGGCTGGACAGAAGTGATGTGGGTCGACACCCAAAAGGGCGCTGCCTCGGCGGAGGAAGCCGCAGAGCTCGAGCGGATCGACTTCGAGGTCATGGAGACGATCCGGGCGCGGATCGACGAGGTGGTCGAGGACCCCGAGACGGCGGAGCGGCTGAAGCCGTACTGGGGGAAGCACTGCAAGCGGGTCTGCTTCCACGACGACTATCTGCCGGCGTTCAACCGACCCAACGTGCACCTGGTGGACACCGAAGGCCGAGGCGTCGAGGCGATCACACGGGACGGGCTGGTGTTCGACGGCGTCGAGTATCCGGTGGATCTGCTTATCTACGCCTCAGGGTTCGAGGTCACCACGGATCTGTACCATCGGCTCGGCTTCGACCCCAAGGGCCGAGACGGGGTCGCCCTCTCGCAGCGCTGGGCCGAGGGCGCTCACACCCTGCACGGCGTGCTGGCCAGCGGGTTCCCCAACATGCTGTTGATCAGCCTCGTCCAAGGTGGGTTCGGCACGAACTTCTCTCATCTCTTGTCCGAGTCGGCCAAGCATGTGGCCCGCATCGTGGAGGCCTGCATCGACCAGGGGATCGTCGTCATCGAGCCGGAGGAGGCCGCCGAGGAAGAGTGGCTCGCGCTGCTCCTCGGCGTCGGCATGGGCAACGCCCGCTACTTCCAGACCTGCACGCCCAGCTTCTACAACAGCGAGCAGCAGGCCATCGACTCGCGCGCGGTGCGAAACCTGACGTATACCGGGAGCCTGCTGGAGTACGTCGGCTACCTGGAGCGTTGGCGTGACGAGCCTGAATTCCCGGGCGTCACCGTGCAGCGGGCCGACGCCGGCGAACACGGATAGGGCATTCGAGAAGCCACCGATCGGTCATCGCTCAGCCGTGGTCGAGGGTGACATTGGGGTCCCCGGGTGGCTCACTCCTGGGCGGCTGACTCCCGGTCGAACGGCAGTGGCGATCCAGAGCAGAAGCGCCGCTCCGGCATACATGAGGCCGAGGGTGATCACTCCGGCCCACTGGTCGAACTGCCAGGCCGCGCCGGCGGTGGCCGAGCCGATGGCCCCACCGAAGAAATACGTGACCATGTAGCCGGTGTTGATCCGGGATCGGGCGGGCGGGTCGATGCCGAAGATGAGCTGCTGGTTCTGGATATGGACGGACTGGATGGCAAGGTCGGCCAGTACCAGTCCGATGATCAGCGGGGCCAGGTGGTGAGCCCCCAGGCCCATCAGAGCCACCGAGACGACCAGCAGCGCAAGGCACCCACCGGTGACACGGCGTTCCCAGCCTCGGTCGGCGAGATGGCCGCTGAGGGTGGCGGCCAGTGCGCCGGCCACGCCGAACAGGCCGAAGAGCCCGATGACCCCTTCGGAGTAGTTGTACGGATCGCCGGCCAAGAGGAAGGCCAGGCTGGTCCAGATCACACTGAAGGTGGCGAAGACCAGTCCGCCATAAGCGGCCCGAAGACGCAGCAATGGTTCGGCGCGGAAGTAGCGGGCCACGGAGATAAGGAGTTCGTGGTAGCTGATGGCTGGGCGGGGGTCTTCGGCGGGCAGGCGGAGGTAGAGGAGGAGGCCGAGAAGGGCCATAGCGGCGGCAGCCAGGAGGTAGACGGTGCGCCAGCTGGTCAATTGGGCCAGGACCCCAGACAGCACTCGGGCCAGGAGGACGCCGAGGAGGAGGCCGCTCATGATGGTGCCGGTCACCCGGCCCTTGCGATCCGGATCTGCCAGGTGGGCCGCAAAGGGCACCAGGATCATGGCTGATGTGGAGCACAGGCCGACGAGCACGGTGGCGACCATCAAGACGGTGAAATGAGGAGCGACCGAGGCAGCCAGGAGGCACAGGGCGTCGGCGGCCATGACGAAAGGGACCAGGCGGCGGCGGATCAGTCGGTCCCCGAGGGGGACGAGGAAGAACAGGCCCAAGAGGTAGCCGACCTGGGCGGCGGTGACGACCAAGGCCGTGCGGCCTTCGGGGACACCGAGGTCTTTGGAGATGAGGGGGAGCAGGGGTTGGGCGTAGTAGAGGTTGGCCACTGTCACCCCGCAAGCCAAAGCGAAGAGCGCCACCCGTCCCCGGGGCATCATGAGGGGGCCACCGATCCTTCGAACAGGCGCTCCATGTGCCCACGGTACAGGGCTGATGCGGCGTGACGGCAACGATCACACCCAGCCGTGTCGCAGCGACGGGGTCGCCTCGCAGGGAGAAGGAGCGCCGACAAGGCCGCCGACCTGAGCCTTCCCTGTGTAACGCAGTCGCACCTGGAGATGGGGGTGCGAGACCTGCGCAACCGGACCAGTCAGGTCATTGACACTGTCCGGGCAGGCGAGCCGATAGTGCTCATCGTGCATGGCGTGGCCGTCGCCGACATCGTCGATTCGACGACCACCGCGGAGGTAATGAGACCAAGGGACCAAGTCTTGTCCGGCAGAGGCTTCTCATCGGATCAGGCCGAGGGGTCAAGAAGTATTGTTGGCCCACAGCGACGAACGGAGGCCCATGAACAGCGACGAGCTGAAGGCGATGCAGGCTCCCATAAAGGATCGTTATCGCGAGCAGCCTCAGGCAGCTTTCGTCACGCTGTCGGCGGAGGGTCGTATGGGAGAAGACCTCTCCTGCTCCGTGCAGACCGGCCAGGCCCTGACCGCCGCAGGGCTGCATCCCGCCACTGGAGGCGATGGCTCCTTCGCGTGCTCGGGCGACATGTTGCTCCAGGCGCTGGCCGCATGTGCCGGTGTGACCATGCGCTCGGTAGCGACGGCTATCGGGATCAACGCAACTGGTGTGGTTCGAGCCGAAGGTGACTTGGACTTCCGGGGCACACTTGGCGTGGACAAGGAAGCCCCTGTGGGATTTTCCGATATCCGTCTGTCGTTCGAAATCGAGAGTGACGCTTCAGAGGAAGAACTTGCCACGTTGCTACGACTGACTGAGCGGTACTGCGTGGTACTTCAGACTCTTGCCAATAGCCCGACGCTGACGGCCACGATCGCGTAAGGCTCGTGCAGCTCGCCGGGCCGCCCGCCCTCGGCCTCCTTCTGGTTGGCTGACTGGTGTCAGACGTGCCGCTCCTTCAGGCCGAAGGGAGCCGGACGGTGACCGTGGTTCCACGATCACGAGCGGAGTCAATGGTGACAGACCCGTGGTGGGCGGCCACGATTCCTGCAACGATGGCGAGCCCGAGCCCCGTGCCCGAACGGGTCCTGCTGGCATCGGCTCGCCAAAAGCGGTCGAAGGCCTTGTTGGCTTCATCGGGTGTCATTCCTGGACCCGAATCAACCACTTCCAGCGCCACACGGTCCCCGGCCTTGAAGGCTCGAATCGTGATCGTTGCCGAACTCGGAGTGTGCCGCAGCGAGTTGGTGACCAGGTTGGCGATGACTTGGCGCAGCGCAGTCTCGTCGCCCATTACCGAGACACGATCAGAGACTTCCAACGTGATGTGGCGGAGGGGATCGGTCGCTGACGCATCGTGGATGGCATCGTGCAGCAATGGCTCGAGATCTACGCCCACAAACTCAATTGGCCGGCCGTCGTCCAAGTGGGCGAGGAGTAAGAGATCCTCGACCAAACCACCCATGCGCTGGCCCGACTGCCCGATTCGACGCATGGCATCGTCACTCGCTTCTCCCGCTCGGAGTGCTCCTTGACGCCAGAGGTCGCTTATTCCCACGATGACCGAGACCGGTGTGCGAAGTTCGTGTGACGCATCGGCAACAAACTGCCGAAGTCGCGCTTCGGCTGCCTGCTGCTCATCGAGCATGACGTTGATTGCTCGGGCCAGGTGCGCTGCTTCTGTCTTTCCAGTGGCGCCCGCGACTCGTCGTGATCGATTGCCCGCGGCGATGGCATCGGCGACATCGGTTACCTCGGCGATTGGACGTAGTCCGAGGCGCCCCACCCAGAACCCTGCTGCCAGAAGCACGATCAGGATGATGGCTGCAGCACCGATGGCCGCCAACCTCAGACGACTTGCAGTGGCGTCCACCTGAGCCAGAGACGCTGCGACCAGGAGCTTTGTGGGCCTGCTCGGCGAAGTGATCAAGATGGCTCGCCACCGCTCCGATCCCGTCAGAGAGCCCACCGTCGAGATGGATACCGGGTGGCCCGGTGACGTCGCGGCCTCTGGCAATTGGGGAACCGATCCCTGTCCATTCAGCGGGGTGAACAGGACGTAGCGCGTCGTGTCCGTGACGACGGCAATGTAGAACTCACTGATCCGATTTGTGCTTGCCGGGCCCTGGATCGAAGTGGGCGGTCGGATGGGCGGGCCATTTGGTGCTTGGCCGTCCGATGGGCGATCGAATAGGCCGACCACCGGGGCAGCGGTCTTCAGTTGTTGATCGATCTGCTCGAACTCTGAGTGCTCCACGGAGCGGACGAGCAGCACGCCAAGAAGCGCGACGACCGAGAGCAAAATTGCGGCGGCAATGTAGAGGCGCAGGCGGAGCGTCATCGACGGTCAGGTCCCGTCCAGCCGGTATCCAAATCCACGAATAGTGCGAATCAGGGTGGGAGGTGACGAATCAACCTTCTTTCGGAGCATCGAGATGTAGGTCTCGACGACAGTCGACTCTCCATCGAAGTCGTAGTCCCATACGTGATCCAGGATTTGGTTTCGCGAAAGTGCCCGTCCGGCGTTTCTGAGCAGGAACCGCAGGAGCTTGTATTCCGTCGGAGAGAGCGAAACTTCTCGTCCTCCCTGCGTCACTACGTGTGCAGTGTCATCGAGCTCAAGGTCGCCGCAGACAAATACCTGGGACTCCGGAGCCCTGCCAGTGCGATGGAGAATCACATGCACTCGGGCCACCAACTCTTCGACGCTGAACGGCTTGGTGAGGTAGTCGTCACCTCCAATGGTGAGACCTCGAACGCGGTCGTCGACGGAATCAGCGGCGGTCAGGAAGATGATCGGAGTGGTTACTGCGTCGAACCGGAGTCGCTTGCAGACCTCGAACCCATTGAGATCGGGGAGTTGTACGTCCAGGATGATGAGATCAGGGGGGTCAGCATCTGAGGCGAGATGCAATGCGTCTCGCCCGCTCGGTGTTTCGGTTGTGGCAAATCCCGCGAGCCGGAGTGCCGTGCGGATGACGTAGGCCACGTTCTCCTCGTCCTCGACGATCAAGACTCGGGGGGCCATGGTGCCACTCTGGCTGCGAATCCTTGAGGTTTACTGAGAAAATCCTGTGAGGCTCCTGTGAATGGAGATTGTGGTCCCGGACGCCGGGGTCCTCATGGGCATCGATGGGAGCGATGCTGGTGTGGCACGGTCCTCAGGGTTGCCCGAAACGATGACCGGAAGGGGCCTAGGCACTCAGGAAACTCACAGCATTACCGGATGGAATTCCCAGATCCAGTTGTCAAGGTGGCTCCATGGCTACGACAACCCTGCCGCCCAAGCGCTCCCTGGTCGCTCCGGTGCGACTGCTTCTCATACTCGGACTGGCTGCCTCCGGCGTATTTGTGGCCGCGTGTGGAACTAGTGGCAGTGCAACCACATCGACTTCTCAGGGCTCATCCACCGGTACGAATACAGCGGCGGCATTCCAGTCCTGCCTCGCCAAGCATGGCGTCACGTTGCCGAAGCGGGCGAATGGCAGCGGAGGACCCCCGGGCGGCTTCAGCGGAGCACCCCCGGGCGGCTTCAGTGGAGGACCCCCGGGCGGCTTCAACGGGACGCCGCCATCGGGTGGGGTTCCCCCCTCGGGTGCTGACGGCTTTGGCGGAAATTCGAAGTTTCAGAAGGCAATCCAAGCGTGCGCGAGTCTCCGGCCCAAAGGGGCGAGAGGTCCTAATGGAGCGGCAAGTACGGCATTTGCGGCCTTCCGGAACTGCATGAAGCTGCACGGGGTCACGGTCGGGGCATTCGGTCCGGGAACTTCCGGCACTACCCAAACCACCGTCGACACCACGAGCGCTGCGTACCAAGCGGCAGCTACTGCGTGCCAGGCCCTGCTTCCCGCCGGTGGCGCCCCGCCAGCGAGTGGTGCGGCAGGCTAGCGAGCCCCTCGCAGCCCCACCGGCTCACCATCGACCATCGAAGGGACCTCTCCTATGCCGTCCGACACGAATGAACGTTCACGAAAGAAATTGATCGGCTACGCAGCATTGGCCCTAGCGGTCATCGTGGTAGCCACGCTCGGTCTCACATCGATCTACGGATCATCGTCATCGGCCAGCACGGGTGTGGCACGGACGGTGACCGTCATCAGGGGGACCGTCCAGTCCAGCGTGTCGGCGTCCGGCAATACGTCAGCGGTGTCGACCGCCAATGAGAACTTCGCCACCAGCGGGACCCTGACCGCGGTCAATGTGGCAGTGGGTGACTCGGTGACAGCAGGGGAAGTACTGGCCACTATCGACTCGGCTCAAGCCAAGGCCAACCTGCAGTCGGCCGAGGCGTCCCTCGCCAGCGCCCAGGCAACACTTGCCCACGACCAAGCCGGTGGGACGCCCGCCCAGGTTTCACAGAATCATGCGTCGCTCATTTCCGCACAGCAACAACTCACAACGGACCAGAACCAGTTGTCTTCCGACCAGGCGAGCTTGCAAACCGCGCAATCGACTCTG
>CAIVIS010000428.1 GCA_903906055.1 uncultured Acidimicrobiaceae bacterium | reverse complement strand
CCGCCGTACGGCATCGTCGAAGAAATGCCCGGTGACCACCACGACCACCGTCTGCTCGCTGCTGCGCCGCCGACGGATGTGATCCACCACGGCCACCCCCGGAAAGTGGTCGTTCGGGCGTCGGATGTCGGCCGCATCCACAAGGGCGATGTCGACCGAGTCCCACTGGGCGTCCCAAGCCATGGCCTCCTCGTGGGACAGCGAGCCCACTACCTCGATCTCGGGCCGATCGCCCAGCAGGCCGGC
Organism: uncultured Acidimicrobiaceae bacterium; assembly: GCA_903906055.1. GTDB lineage: Bacteria > Actinomycetota > Acidimicrobiia > Acidimicrobiales > RAAP-2 > Bog-756. Next base: position 1,547 of record CAIVIS010000428.1, on the reverse strand, counting down.
CATGCCCCGGCGGTTGATCTCGTCATCGTCGACCACTACCACCCGACGGATCACTGGAGTGCCGCCAGCCGCTCGTCTACCTCGTCGAGCCGACGGGTGACCTCGATGCGCGTGCGCGGGTCGAGCCCTAGGCCCACGCTGTTCAGCTGCTGGCGAGCCCGATACCGGGCTCCGGACACCAGTCCGAGCACAAAGGAACGGCCCTCGAGGAAGGCCGCCTCCAGTCGGTAAGCGGCCGAGCGATCGAGCTCGTCGGCGAACGTACGCGAGTCGGCGTCGTGCTGGGTTCCGATGGAGAACATCGACACCAGGGCGGCCAAGGGCCACAGCAGCTCAGCCGCCACATGGGTCCACTGCAGCGGCTCGGGGAACAACACCAAGCCGACACCGACGATGGAGGCCAGTCCGCCCAGCACCAGCACTCGCTGGCGTTGGTCCAGGTCGGGCCAGTAGGCGGGCACCATCACCGACAGCATGTTGACCCCGCCCAAAAACGGGAAGCGCTGTACCCCCGCCGCGTTGCGGGTGCTGGCCATGGTGCCGGTGGACGTCACGCTGTGGATCATGGCGTGGGCCAGGGCCGCAGCCAGGACCTGCGGATGGCTTTGCGGGCCCCGTCGGGTGACCTGGCGGTGCGCCCACATGGCCAGGAGCGGCCCGGCGGCCACGGTCGGGGCGACAGCCCACGGGTTGGGCTCGCACTCACCGGGGGCGAGGTTGTCGACGAAGTAGAGCGAGGAGGCCAGGAACCCGATCGGTCCGATGTCGAAGGGGACCAGCCCCGGCATGGGGTCGGCCGGGATGGTGACGAGGTGGCCACCGACATCCAACTGGATCGGCTGGTTCGGCTGGTGGGCTGCGGCTATGTCCATCACCGAGGCAGCGACCGTTCCGTGCAGGCTGAGCCCGTCGAGGGCGGCGTCCAGCGCACTCGACTGCTGGGCCGAGAGGAGGATCGCCCCATGACCGGGGGCGAGGTCGAGGGTGACATCGGACGCAAGCAAGTGGTGGGCCTCATTGTGGAGGCGCTGCCAGCGCACCAGGGCAACACCCAAGTAGGTGGCTCGTAGCGAGGTACGCGCCGCCAGTGACTGACGCCAGTCGGCCAGCATCCGTGATGAGGCCATCGATGTGTCCGCCTCAGCCAGGAGCGGTGTGGTGCGGCTGAGGAGGTCGACGACGGTGTCTGCTCCCATGGCTACATCGTGCTGGCCAGCCAGGTGGGCCGCACCGATCTGCGCCTCGAGGTTCTGTTCGTGGCGGCGCAGGGCCACTTTGCGGTGGTTGGCCCGGTAGGCGCTGACGCCGGCCCCCAGAGCGACCCCCATGATCTGGAAGCGGAACGCTGCCACCGGAGTGGGTCGTCCCCGAACACGGCGGACTGCCCAGGTGGCCGCTAGGTTGGCCGCCGGCGCGGCCAAACCGAGGGCGCCGAGGCGGACACCGGCTTCGATGGAGAGGGGGATGGCTGGCATGGTGGCCAGCTCCACGTTGTCGTCATGTCGACTCCAGTAGGCAGTGTCGATCACGTCCAGGAAAAGTCGGGG
>CAIVIS010000427.1 GCA_903906055.1 uncultured Acidimicrobiaceae bacterium | reverse complement strand
CGTCGGCCATCAGTGACCCTCCTCTGCGTCCTCGGCAGCGTCGTCTACGTCTGCGGGCTCGACGGCGGGCGCCTCAGCGGCGACACGCTCCTCGTCCTCGGCACGGGCTGCCGCCCGACGCTCCGATGCAGTGCTCTTGTCCCGGCCCTTGGCCTCGTCCTCGGTCCGGCGACGAGCGGCTGCCTTGTGTGCCGGCAGCTGCTCGAAGGCCAGACCCTCGGCCTCAGCAATCTCGCGGTTGCGCAGCTCGGTAAGCATGCGGGCCACGTCCTTGCGCACGTTGTTCATGCGCGAGAAGTTGTCGAGCTGGCCGGTAGCCAACTGGAACCGGAGGTTGAAGAGCTCGCGCCGGGTTTCGCCCAGCTGACGCTCCAACTCATCGGTGTCGTACTCGGAAATCTGTGCTGCAGTAGCCATCAGACCTGCACCTCCGGCGTGCCGTGAGTTCCGGGACGGATCACGAAACGCGCCTTGAACGGGAGCTTCTGGATGGCCCGGTCCATGGCCTCACGGGCCAGTACCTGATCCACGCCGGCCAACTCGAACAGGATGCGTCCGGGCTTGACCACGGCGACCCAGTGCTCGGGGTTGCCCTTGCCGGAACCCATGCGGGTCTCGGCTGGCTTCTGTGTGACGGGACGGTCCGGAAACACCCGGATCCACACCTTGCCACCACGCTTGACGTGGCGGGTCATGGCGATACGGGCAGCCTCGATCTGGCGTGCAGTCATCCATGCCGGCTCGAGCGCCTGGATGCCGAAGTCACCAAAGGTGACTTCGCTTCCACCCTTGGCCTTGCCGCTCATGCGGCCTCGCTGCTGCTTGCGGTGCTTAACCTTGCGGGGCATCAACATGTCAGTCAACCTCCTTGCGGAAGTGCGGCGTCTCGTGATGCTCACGGGTCTTGCGCTCGATCTCTTCGTCCTCGGTGAGGATGCGCTCGAGCTCGTCAGGGACGGCCGGGGCCGCAGCGATATCGACCGGATTCAGATCGGCGAGACCTTCGGGAACCTCGGTCTCGGTGGCATCGGCGTCGAGGGTCACCACGCTGCCGGGCTCACCCTGGCCCGCCATGCGGCGTCCGCCACCGGCGGTGATGAGACGACGGGGGCCTTCGCCACCCTGGCCGGAGGTCTCCCCGACAGCCATGGCTGCTTCCCGGGTGATCTTCTCCTCGGAGGAGATCTTGTAGGGCAGAATGTCGCCCTTGTAGATCCAGACCTTCACGCCAATACGGCCGTAGGTCGTCTTGGCCTCACGAAAGCCGTAATCGATGTCGGCCCGCAGGGTGTGCAGCGGAACCCGACCTTCGCGGTACTGCTCCTTGCGCGACATCTCGGAGCCGCCGAGGCGACCGGAGCACTGGACCTTGACGCCGAGGGCGCCGGCCTTCTGCACGGTCTGGATCGAACGCTTCATGGCACGCCGGAATGCGACACGGCGGGCCAGCTGGTCACAGATCCCCTGGGCGATCAGCGCAGCGTCGAGCTCAGGCTGCTTGATCTCCTGGATGTTCAGCTGGATCCGGTTGTTCAGCCCGGTGATCTCTTCGATCTTCTTCTTCAGGCGGTCGGCCTCCGCACCACGGCGACCGATGACGATACCGGGACGGGCGGTGTGGATGTCCACCCGCAGCCGGTCACGGGTGCGCTCGATCTCGATGCGGCTTACGGCCGCGGACTCGAGCTGTGACATCAAGAAGTCACGGATCTGCCAGTCCTCGATGACGCAGTTCTGGTAGTTGCGCTCCTCGAACCAGCGCGACTTCCAGTCGGTGGTAACACCGAGTCGGAACCCGTAGGGGTTTACCTTCTGGCCCATCTACTCAGCCCTTCTCTTCGGCGGTGTCGCCGTCTGTGTTCTTGGCGGAGTCGCCGTCTGTCTCTTCGTCAGCAGTAGTGACGTCAGTGGCCTCATCGGTCACGTCGGCATCGAAGTCCGACTCCTCCAAGGGGCCGGCCTCCGTCTCGGTGATCACGTCATCAGCGAGCACTGCGTCCTGGGGCCATGCCTCAGCACCGGTATCCGTCGTGGCCGTAGCCGCAGTCGACGTCGACGTCGTGGCGGTCTGGCCGCCACTGCGCGAACCGGCAACTCGACGCGAACGCTGTGCGCCTGCTGCCGACTGCTTGGCCCGGCGACGTGCGATGCGCTCGTCAGGCATGCGGCTCACGATGATGGTGATGTGCGACGTGCGCTTGCGGATGCGGGTGGCACGGCCTCGTGCCCGGGGGCGCCAGCGCTTGAGGGTGCTGCCCTCGTCGGCATAGCAGGCCGACACGAACAGCTCTTCGGCATCGAGCCCGTCGTTGTGGACGGCGTTGGCCACAGCCGAGGCCAGGACCTTTCCGACCACGGCTGCGGCCTCACGGTCGCCGTTGGCCAGGATCTCGGCCGCGGTGACGGCGTCCTTGTCGCGGATCAGATTGAGCACTTGGCGGACCTTGGAGGCCGACATGCGGTGATGGCGCAGAACGGCACGGGTGCCTTCACGCTCGTTGGTCTTCACTCCGGCCACGTCAGCGCCTCCCTGCGCGCTCTTGACCAGCATGGAACTTGAACGTGCGGGTGGGGGCGAACTCGCCGAGCTTGTGACCCACCATCGACTCCGTCACGTAGACCGGGATGTGCTTGCGGCCATCGTGGACAGCGATGGTGTGACCCACCATGTCGGGGATGATCGTGGAGCGACGGGACCAGGTCTTGATGACCTTCTTGTCTCCGGCCGCGTTGAGGACATCCACCTTCTTGAGGAGGTGGTCGTCGACGAACGGACCTTTCTTGAGGCTGCGGGGCATATGTGTCGTTCCCTCTGTCTTCCCTACCGGCGCGCGCCGCGCTTGCGGCGACGACGGACGATCATCTTGTCTGAGTCCTTGTTGCGGGCACGGGTGCGGCCTTCAGGCTGGCCCCATGGGGACACCGGATGGCGACCACCCGAGGTCTTGCCTTCGCCACCACCGAGTGGGTGGTCGACCGGGTTCATGGCCACACCGCGGGTCTGGGGGCGAACGCCCTTCCAGCGGTTACGACCGGCCTTTCCGATCTTGATCAGCTCGGCCTCGGAGTTTCCTACGACACCCAACGTGGCCCGGCAGTCGATGGACACCCGGCGCATCTCCGTGGACGGGAGACGCAAGGTGGCGAAGAGACCTTCCTTGGCCACCAGCTGGATACTCATGCCTGCACCGCGGGCCATCTTGCCGCCCTGGCCGATGCGGAGCTCGACGTTGTGAATGACCGAACCGACCGGGATGTAGCGCATCGGCAGGGCGTTACCGGGACGGATCTCGGCTCCCTGGCCCGACTGCAGCATGTCGCCGACCTGCACACCTTGCGGGGCGAGGATGTAGCGCTTCTCCCCATCGAGGTAGTGCAGCAGTGCGATGCGGGCGTTGCGGTTGGGGTCGTACTCGATGGTAGCGACCTTGGCCGGAATCCCGTCCTTGTTGCGCTTGAAGTCGATGATCCGGTACTGCTGCTTGTGGCCGCCGCCACGGTGCCGCGCCGTCTTGCGCCCGTGGTTGTTACGACCACCGGTACGGGGCTTGGGCACCAGCAACGACTTCTCGGGCTTGTCGGTGGTGATCTCGGCAAAGTCCGAGACGGTCTGGAACCGACGACCGGCGCTGGTGGGTTTACGTGAACGCAATGCCATGAAGTATCCCGGTCTCTCAGTTCTCGAACAGGTCGATCGAGTCACCCGCGGCAAGGGTGACGATGGCCCGCTTGGTGTCGGGGCGATGGCCGAGGCCGCCACCCTTCCGGTTGCGCTTGGTCTTGCCCTTGCGATTCAGGGTGTTGACGTTGGTGACCCGCACGTCGAACGCCTGCTCGACAGCGTGGCGCACATCGATCTTGGTGGCGGACGGGTCCACCACGAAGACGTAGACGTTGTTGTCCATGAGCGTGTACGACTTCTCGGACACGACCGGACGGATCAGGACGTTGTGGGGATCCCTCACGACTGCTTCCCTTCTGCATCGCCGGCGATCTCGATGACCTCGGTCTCGGTGACCTCGACCACCTCACCATCGGCGTCGAGCACGACATCGACCTGGGACTCGACCACGGCGAGGATCTCACCGTCGGCACCCACCACTTCGTCGACCTGGGTCTCGATGACCTCGGTGACGTGTCCAGCGGCATCGACGAGCACGTCGACCTCGGTCTCGATGATCTCGACCACGTTGCCGTCCGCATCCTCGACCACATCGATCTCGACAGCGGAGAAGACCTTGGGGGTTCCTGGCAGCGTCTCGTCGGTGAAGACGATCCAATCGTTCACCAAGATGTCGTAGGCGTTGAGCTCATTGACCAGCAGCGTCTGGACCTCGGGAAGGTTCCCGAAGGAGCGGTCGGCGACGAAGTCGTCCTCAGTCAGGACGACCAATACCCGGCCCTCGAGGTTGAGCGCTTTGAGAGCGGCGATGGCGGCCTTGGTGCTCGGTGCCTCGAACGACCACTGGTCGATCAAGGCGACATTGCCCAGCGACGCTCGGTCGGACAGGGCAGAGCGAAGGGCCAGCGCCTTCATCTTCTTGGGCGTCTTCTGGGCGTAAGAGCGGGGCTTGGGGCCCAGGGCCACACCACCACCGATCCACACCGGAGAGCGACTCGAGCCTGCACGAGCCCGGCCGGTACCCTTCTGGGCGAACGGCTTGATGCCACCACCACGCACCTCGGACCGAGTCTTGGTCGACTGGGTCCCGGATCGGGCGGCGGCCAACTGTGCGGTCACGACCTGGTGCAGTACGGCCTGGTTGGGCTCGATACCAAAGGTGTCGGGGTCGAGGTCGACCTCGCCGAGATCAGATCCGTCGATGGAGCGACGGGTAACTGTGCGCTGGGCGGGAGCCGGACGCAGGAAGCGCCGGATCTCTGACGGCTTGGCCGTCTCGAAGTCGATCGTGTTCGCGCTCACTTGGCGCCTCCCTTGCCTGCCGGGGCCTTGACGGCATTGCGCAGAACGACCATGCCCCCACGAGGACCGGGCACTGCGCCCTTGACCAGGACCAACTCGCGTTCCGGGTCGGCCTGGACAATCTCGAGGTTGAGAGTCGTCACCTGCTGGCCACCCATACGGCCGGCCATCTTGGTTCCCTTGAACACACGGCCGGGAGTAGCGCATGCGCCGATCGAGCCAGGGGCCCGGTGCGCCTTGTGGTTACCGTGGCTGGCGCCCTGGCCCTTGAAGTTGTGACGCTTCATGGCACCAGCGAAGCCCTTGCCCTTGGATACGGCGATGGCATCGACCAGTTCGCCGGCCTGCATGATGTCCGCAGTCAGCTCTTGACCCACTTCGTACGCTGAAGCGTCGTCGAGCCGCAGCTCGACGAGGCGTCGGCCCGGGTCGACCCCGGACTTGTCGTAGTGGCCCTGCTCGGGCCGGGTGAGTGTGCTGGAGCGGCGGTGGCCCCAGGTGACTTGCAGTGCGGAATACCCCTCGCGTTCGGGGGTCTTGACCTGAACGATCCGGACCGGCGCCACGCGCAGCACCGTCACCGGGATAGCCCGGTTCTGGTCGTCCCAGATCTGTGTCATTCCGACTTTTTCGCCCACGATCGCCTTAGTGGCCACTGGAGCTTCTCCGTCTCGACTCTTCGCTCGTGCTCGACACCGGTGGGTGCCGATCCTGTGCTGCTGGTACTGCTCGGCCGGAAATCAGCCGGGGCGCTCTACTTCCGGGCAACTTCGCCCGACAGCAAACGCCGCTAGGTGCTCCCCCAGGTCAGACCAGGCGGCGCTGCTGCTCCCCGACATGCATCGGCTTGCACGCAGACGCTCCGCTCGGTTACCCGAGCGGAGCGCTCGCCTGGTGTGGCCCGAGGTCCCCACCGATACACGGTGGGCGCTCGAACACGTCCCATTCAAATGGTTGGCCCGCAATCAGGCCGACCGGAAACTCTATACCATCCAGCCTCGATCCGCTAAACGGATCGTCCGGCCCAGAAGACAAGCCGTCTTTCTGGTCGGAACCCTCCGACTAGACGGTTTGGATCTTGATCTCGATGTCCACGCCGGCGGGGAGGTCGAGCCGCTGAAGCGAGTCGACCGTCTTGGGCGTGTGGTCCACGATGTCCACGAGACGCTTGTGGACCCGCATCTCGAAGTGCTCCCGGCTGTCCTTGTACTTGTGCGGAGACCGAATCACCGTATAGCGGTGCTTCTCGGTGGGCAACGGCACGGGGCCCAACACTTTGGCCTGGGTACGCAGCACGGTCTGCACGATCTTCTCGGTCGACTGATCGAGAATCTCGTGGTCGTACGCCTTCAGGCGGATGCGAATCTTCTGACGGGGGCCCTCTGCGGCCATGGGTTTACAGCGTCCTCTCGTGGATGAAAAACGGTATCGGGCGGTTACTACTCGATGATCTTGGTGACCCGACCCGAAGCAACGGTGCGACCACCCTCACGGATGGCGAAGCGGAGACCCTCGTCCATGGCGATCGGCTTACCGAGCTCCACGATCATGTCCGTGTTGTCACCAGGCATGACCATCTCGGTGCCCTCGGGCAGGGTGATGGTGCCAGTTACGTCCGTGGTCCGGAAGTAGAACTGGGGGCGGTAGTTGGTGAAGAACGGCTTGTGACGGCCGCCCTCTTCCTTGTTGAGGACGTAGACCGTCGCCTCGAACTTCGTGTGGGGCGTGATGGAGCCGGGCTTGCACAGCACCTGGCCACGCTCCACGTCTTCCTTCTTGGTGCCGCGGAGCAGGGCGCCGACGTTGTCGCCAGCCCGGCCCTCGTCGAGCAGCTTGCGGAACATCTCGATGCCGGTGACGGTGGACTTCTGCGTGTCACGCAGGCCCACGATCTCTACCTCTTCACCGACCTTGACGATGCCCTGCTCGATCTTTCCGGTCACCACGGTGCCGCGGCCGGTGATCGACATGACGTCCTCGACGGACATGAGGAAGGGCTTCTCCACGTCGCGCTCGGGCTCGGGGATGTAGGAGTCGACTGCCTCCATGAGCTCGGTGATCTTGGAGGCCCACTCGGCGTCGCCCTCGAGCGCCTTGAGGGCGCTGACGCGGACGATGGGGGTGTCGTCACCGGGGAACTCGTACTCGTTGAGGAGCTCGCGCACCTCGAGCTCGACCAAGTCGAGGAGTTCCTCGTCGTCCACGGTGTCGGCCTTGTTCAGGGCGACCACGATGAACGGCACGCCGACCTGACGGGCGAGCAGCACGTGCTCACGGGTCTGGGGCATGGGGCCGTCAGCGGCGGACACGACCAGGATGGCCCCATCGACCTGTGCGGCGCCGGTGATCATGTTCTTGATGTAGTCGGCGTGCCCGGGCATGTCGACGTGGGCGTAGTGCCGATTGGGCGTCTCATACTCGACGTGGGCGATGGAGATCGTGATGCCCCGCTGGCGCTCTTCAGGCGCCTTGTCGATCTGGTCGAAGGGGGTGAACGACGTGGTGGGGTCGCTGTCGTGCAGGACCTTGGTGATGGCCGCGGTG